>JBEPWT010000006.1:0-47468 GCA_041642275.1 Desulfopila sp.
CTGAGCCAGTAAGAATTGAGCTTCATGATCGTCCGGTAAAAAGAGTCAGAAGAATAAAGACTGTCAGCAAGGCGGCAAACATCAGCCCGGCTGTGTGCCAGTGCCTGAGGCGTTGTTCCAGCCATATGAATACCCTGTGAGAATCCTCTCCCTTGCCGAACAAGGCCGCATATTCAAGCCAGAACGCTCTGATCAGCCTGCTTTTCCTCTCCTCCAGCCAGAGCAGGGTCTGGAAAAAGAGACCGAAGAGGGGATGCAGTCTGCGTGTCACCCAGCCCCAGGGATGATAGTCGGGCAGGACCCAGCGGCCACAGAAAAGCCGCTGGTAAACAAGTGCCAGAGCCAGGCCCGTCACCACCGGCCAGGCGGTGGACCAGAGGTCGTATCGGGTCATTTTTTCAATGGCGCTTTCCATTCCCGTAATGGAGGAGGCGATGGCCACCACTCCGGCGAGCAGGGGCAGCAATATGACCCAGGGAAGCCAGAGACCGATCGGCAGCCGTCCACCTTCAGGATTCATGGTTTGCTGCAGACGGACGAGAAAATGGCCCAGAAGCAGGGCGGTGGCGACGGCGCTGAGACCGAAGATCAGGGCGGGGTCCGCCGGCCATGGGATATCGGCGGCGGCGGCCGCTTTCTTCACTCCCTGCTTTACCGCCGCGCCGGCGGTCCAGGGGAAGCCGGCCAGGGCGAGAACGGGAAGCAATGACGCTGCCGTCAGCACCATGCCCGAGACGTCCTTTCTTTGGCATGATTCGGCGGTACCGGCCACCAAAAAGAGAACTCCTTTGCTCAAGGAATGGTTGAGTACCAGCAGCAGAAGAACCGGCAGCACGATCTGCCAGAGTTCGTGGTCGTATAATCCCATCCCCAGCGTCAGTGTCATCAGGCCCATCTGGCTGATGCTGGAGTAGGCGAGAATCGATTTTGGCCTGCTCTGGAGCAGGCCGATAATTACGCCGTAAAAAAGGGCGACCGCCCCGCTGCAGACGAAGACGATTCCCCAGAAGTAAAAGTCCATGGTGCCGCCCGGGAAGAAATAGAGCCAGCCGAGCAGACCTGCCTTGATCATGCTCCCGCTTAAAACGGCACTGGCGGGACTCGGTGCCGCCGGATGGGCAAGAGGCAACCAGAAATGCATGAGAAAGGCCCCGGCCTTGACCCCGAAGCCGAAAAAGGCAGCGGTGAGAATAACTCCTCTCCAGGGAGATGCCTGCAGGGCCGGGGCAATATCCTCGATGCCGATTCCCGGGGCGGCGCTCGCCGCGACACAAATGGCCAAAATCACGGCAGCTTCACCAATGACAGCCATGATCAGGTAGACCTTGCCGGCCAGCAGGGTTTCCGGATCGCGCTCATGGACGATAAGTCCATAGGCCGCATAGGTCATGAGAGCAAAAAAGGTGTAGAACGAGGGTATGTCGCGGGCCAGGATGAGCCCGAAGTTGCCGCTCATGGTCAGGCAAAAGTAAAAGACGAAGGAGGTCAACCGCGGCCTGTCCGCCATATATGCGCGGGTGAACAATGATGAAGCCAGCCAGACCAGGGAGGCTGCGGCCAGAAATGTCCGCCCGTAGCTGCCCCATCCGAGCCGCAGGCCTAAAATCAGCTCGGGGATTTCAACTTCTGGGGCGCTGCCGGTAATTACCTGGAGGACAGCGGGAAGCGCGGCCACGGGAAGAATAGAGCGAATGGCCAACTCTCTGCTTGGGGGCAGGAGCACCAGAAACCCGGTAATTATGGGCAGCAAGATGACGAGTATGAGCATCATGGCATCAACCCCATGCCGCGGACGATTTGCTGGCAAACGCCAAGGGGGCTCCACTGCCATCCCGCCCAGAGTCCGGCGCCCAGAGAGAACAACGCTGTGACCATGGTGGGCAGAAGCAGGGTCCAGCGGGTTTCCAGCTTCCCTTTCAAGGGAACGGGCCGGCGATCGACAGGCAGTTCACGGAACCAGGCGCTGTAGATAATCGGCAGAAAGTAGGCCGCATTCAAAAGCGTACTTGCCACCAGAACGGCGATCACCCAGAGTTGTCCATCCTGCAGACCGCCCAGGGCCAGATACCATTTGCTGATGAAGCCGGCAATAGGAGGAATTCCCGCCATACCTAAGGCGGCCAGGGTGAAGGCGCCCATGGTCAGCGGCATGCGCCGGCCGACTCCGTGCAACTCACTTACTTTATGAAGCTCAAGGGTCTCAGCCATATTGCCGGCGCAAAAGAAAAGCGTGATCTTCATAAAGCCCTGATGGATCAGATGGACCAGGGCGCCGACGACGGCCAGCGGACTTGCCAGCGCCGCTCCCAAAACGATATAGGAGATCTGACTGACGGTGGAATAGGCCAGCCGCTTTTTCAAATCATTCTGATTGAGGGCCTGCAGCGATCCATAAAGGATGGTGATAGCCGCCGCCAGAGCCAGGGGAAAGAGCACCCCCAGGGAGGAGGAATACTCCTTGCCGTAGACATAATAGATCACCCGCACGATTCCGAAAGCGCCGGCTTTGACCACGGCCACCGCGTGAAGCAGGGCGCTGACCGGCGCCGGCGCCACCATGGCCACCGGCAGCCAGCCATGAAGCGGCACGAGGGCGCTCTTCACTCCCAGACCGGCGATAAGCAGAAAAAATATCAATTGGTGGATGCTTCTGTTTCCCCCGGCTGCCATTTCCGCCAGGACGCCGCCTGCAGTGAAATCAAACGAGCCTGCCAGAGCGGAGAGAGAGACGACGGCTGTAAAGAGAACCGCACCTCCGCTGATATTATACCACAGATATACGCGCCCCGCCCTGATGGCCTTCTTCGTCCCCCGGTGCACTACCAGGGGATAGGTGACCAGGGTCAAAAATTCATAAAATATGAAGAAGGTGATGAGGTTGCCGGCCAGGGCGATGCCGGTACTGGCGGTGACGCAGAGACTGAAGAATCCGAAAAACCGGCTGCGGTTCGGCGAACCCTCCAGGTAGCCGATGGCATAAATAGTGGTGAGAAACCAGAGGGTGGCCGAGAGGAACAGGAATGCCAGGGAGAGAAAATCTATCCGCAGCAGGAAATCAAAGCCGAGAGCCAGGGTAAAACGCAGCTCATACTCGGCACCGTCAACCAGAAATCCCCGGCTCATGACGGCCACGGCAATGACCTTGATGCTGGCCCCCAGCATATTCAAGGTGGAACGCCACGCCGAATTTCTCTCCGGCAGAAAGAAAATGACAATGCCGGTTACCAGAGAACTGGCGAGGGTGACCAGGGGCAGCATATGTTCCCAGCTCATCATGGCAAGCTCCAGGCGAGTGCTTCCGGGACGGGCATGGCATGGAGTTCCATCTGCAACAGATCAATGATCCCTGAAGTGGTAAAGCCGATGAAGATGGCGCACAGGGCCAGGGCGAAGGCAGAAACTTCAAGGGTGCGTGGCACGGGCTCCAGGAGAACGGGCTTGCGCGAGGGTGCAAAAACATGCCCGAGCATGAGAAAAACGTAGCCGGCGGTAAGCAGACTGCCCAGTACAATAATGGGGATCCACCACCATTGACCGCTGGAAATTACCGCATTGAGCAGCATCCATTTGGCAACGAATCCGCCGCTGGGAGGCAGACCCATGAGATTGACTCCGGCGATTCCTATGGTAAAGACACTCAGAGGCAACCTCCCTTTTAGGTCGCGGAGGCTGATCAGCCTGTCTGTACCCAGGGCATGAACGATATTTCCCACGGCCAGAAACAGAGCGGCTTTGGCAGCCGCGTGGGAGACTGCCTGGCATATTCCCCCGGTCCAGGCCTGCATGCTCCAGCTTGGGTCGTGTTCTCCGGTGATCTGGGCAACAGTCAGAGGGAAGAGAAGAAAAAGATAGCCGATCTGGCTCACCGTGGAGTGGGCCACCAGAAGTTTCAGCCTTTCCTGCCGCACCGCCTGAAAAGAACCCCAGAGGATGGCGAAGGCTCCCATTGCCCCCAGCAGCTGGGCTGCAGCATAGGTGGTTATGGAGGGAAAAATTTCAAACCAGAGGCGCAACAAGACGAAGTAGGAGGATTTGATTACCAGAGCCGAGAGAATGGCGCTGACCGGAGCAGGTGCATTGCCGTGGGCTGCCGGCAGCCAGAAATGCAAAGGAAACAGAGCGGTTTTTATGAGCATGCCAAACACCATCAATCCGAAGGCCGTTATGGTCGGAAGAGTTGCCCGAAGCTCTCCTCCCAAACCGCCGAGATCGAGGATGCCGTACTCTGCATAGAGAAAAGCCACGCCCAGCAGAAAAACCAGAGAGCCCAGCATGGCAGCCATCAGATAGCGCAGGGCGGCGATAAGGGCCTCGGCCTCTCCTTTCAGGGTGGTCAGTGCCACGGCAGCAAGGCTGACCAACTCCAGCAGCACATATATATTGAATATATCCGAAGATATATACAGCCCATTCAAGCCTCCCCACAGGAGCAGCCATAGAGTCCAGAAATGGTGGTCGACCGTCTTTTCCTCCTGGGGTGAATCAAAGTAGGGCCCGGCGTAAACGGATACCAGAAATGCAGTCACCGCTGTGAGCAGAAGAAAGATGATGCTCAGGCCGTCCGCCTGGAGGTGTATTCCCAGAGGCCGTTTCCACCCCCCGAGGGCGTGATGGAATGTATCAGCCCCCTTAGGAATGAGAGCAAAGAGGATGACCATCAGAGAGGTGGCAGCGGCGGCGGCCAGACCGGCATATCTTCGTACTCTCTTTGGCACAAGAAAACAGACCAGAGCCCCGCTGAAGGGTATGACGACGACAAGCACCATCATGGACGATTATGGTTTTCCGGTGATGGTTTCTCCCTGTAGTCAAGGGAGGTCAGCCCTGTTTTTTTCCTGATCCGGCGCGCCAGGGCCAGAGCAAAACCGGTGGCGCTGATGGAGACGACGATACCGGTGATGACCATGGCCTGCGGAACGGGGTCTGCAAACTCTTTTCCGTTGCGGTGGGCGACTGAAATGAAGAGGAGAAAGGCGCCGGCGGACATGATGTTCAGCCCCATTATCTTGCGCAGGAGATGGCGGCGGCTCAGCAGACTATGCAAGCCCAGGGCAAAGAGGGTCACGGCCGTCAGTGCATACACGAGAAAAGAATCAAGCTCTGTCATAATCGAATGCTCCCGGTATTGGCGTTGCCGGCCTGCTTGAATGGTTTCAACGTACATCCCTGTTTGCCTGGGAAAGATCCTTTTTCAGCGGCTGAAGAGCGAGCACCAGACCCGCCAGCGTCGTACCGATGGACAGCGTGGCCGCACTTTCAAGAAGAAATATCTGCAGGCTTGCATATTGTCGGTCATAGGCCAGAAAAACGCCTGTATGCAGAAGAGAAGAGGACCCCAGTGCCAAAAATGCCAGAAAACCGAGGATAAGCAGAATCCGCCACGTTGCATCACCAAGCATGGCCAGTGATCTGTGTCCCGCCATCCACAGAAGAATACATCCGGCGCCGAGGACCACCCCCGCCTGAAAAGCTCCCCCCGGGGCGAAACCACCCCGCCAGAGGAGATAGCCGGAAACCAGAAGCACGAGTGGCATGATTCCCCTGACCAGGGTTTCAAAAACGATGGTGCTGGCAACGGGGGGTGCCAGGGAACGCAGGTCGGAGCATTCACGGATGGTGAGGATGCCGAGGACGGCCAGCAAAAGCACGCCAAGCTCGATCCAGGTATCATATCCCCGGAAGTTCAAAAGAACGGCGGTTACCGGATGTTTCGTGCCGCTGCTCTCCAGTTCGGCGTGTACCAGATCCGCCAGCCCCCCTTGCCTGCCGGAAAGCTCCAGGACGGCGCAGATGAGCAGGACCAACACTACCACTGCCGCTATAAAGGAGAAGAACAGGTGAAACGACGGGAGTCTGGCCACATTCGTCCACCTGCGTTCCTGTTCGTGCTCTTTGCCTGCGGATCGCATCACTCGCAGGGCATCAAGGAGCATGACGCCGGCAAGGCTTGCACCAACCGCCGCTTCGGCGATGGCTATATCCGGGGCTTCCAGCCGGACCCAGGCCAAAGCGAGAATCAAGCCGAAGGTGATGAAGAGGACAACCGCCTGAAAATGATCGGAAGAATGGAGCACTCTCCAGCCTGTCAGGATCAGGGCTGCACAGAGGGCCATATCAAACAGTATGCCAGTCATTTTGCGCTCCTTTGGGGGAGATATATTGTCGGACTCAGTTCTCCTTCGGCCTGTCCTCTGCTTTTTGGAGGATATAGTTGCCCACCAGATAACAGGCCGTGGAACTGGCAAGCATGACGGTCAACCAGATAAGCAGCAGCTTGATGATAACCGGCACCGCCAGTGAGCGCAGGCAAAGCCCGAAAACGATGAATCCCAGTCCGAGGTTATCCGCCTTGGTGAGGGCGTGCAGCCGGCTCATGGCATCGGGGAAACGAAGCATGCCGACTACTCCGGCCAGAAAGAACACTCCGCCGGCCAGGCAGAAGAGGATGGAAAAGATATCCCAGATAGTCATGATTCTCCGCCCGGATCTTTCGGTACGAGTCGCCTCACGAAAGCGGCAACGGCCATTATGGAAAGAATGACGAAAACGAGGGCCGTATCCCTGACACCATCCAGTTGCAGAGCCTCGGCCAGGAGCAGGCAGATTGCTGTTCCGGTGGTGGTGAAAAGCTGGGCCGCCAGCATTCTATCAGCCGTGGTGGGTCCGATGAAGACACGCAGGAGACCAACCAGGATAGTGAGAAAAAGAAACATTGCCATGAGCAGGTAAAAGTGGTGCATGACGGCACACTCCCTTTGTATCTGCGATCATTTATCGACGATCAGATAATTGTGATCAGTTGTCTGTAGCGTAATGCCCTCATTATATTCACTCTTTGCTCATTTGCATGACTTTTTGAGCCTTCTCTGATTGCAGAGTAGATTTCCGATCTTTTCGCCATTACTCGGTCATCGATCGAGTTTGTGGCGAGGAGGGCGACAGGGATATGATCTTTTCGGCGATCTCCCGGCTTACCTGCTCCAGGGTACGGCTTATGCCTGCCGCCAGGGTTTCATAGTCGCCGTCGTCTAGCGGCTCGATGAAGGTTGCTATATCTGTTGCGGCGGGTGCCATGTCGTTTACCGGGGAAACAGTCCATTTGGCCTTAAGGAGCACCTGGTCCCCAAGCCGGGAATCCAGCCGCAGAACCTGTATCGCCACCCGGTAATCGATGTCTCTGATGTCTAGGGGAGGCTGGACGAAAATACGATCAGTTTCGAGCAGCAATCCAAGATTTTCTGCAAGCACTGAGGTAATATTCCCTCTGAAGGAGCCGGCCCAGCGATTGAATTCGGCCATTTCCACCCGATGCGTGCCTCTTTTAGTCATTATCTCGGGCCGCTCCAGATAGTCTGGTATCTCTACGGGCATGACCCTGATCACCAGAGGCGCTGCTTTTCTGCCGGGGTATCGCAGCCTTTCTTCTTCAACGGGAGCCAGGGTATAAAAATTGACAGAGGGTGACATGGTTGTACAGGCGACAAGAGTAAAGGACAAAAAACCGATACATGAAGCAGCCGCAAACGAAATGAGGTTTTTCATTATTTTCCCCTGAGGTTAAGGTGCTATCTTTCCGACTTGCCGCGCAGCAGCGCCTCCGGATGGCGTTCGAGATAGTCGGTAAGCCGCCGGAAGGATCTAGCCGTTTCCGAAAATTCCCGCAGAGTCATGGTCATTTCGGTGACGAGCCGGGAATCATCGGTGAAATTCTGCATCACCTGTTCCGACATGTCCAGTGCTGTCTGAGCCGAATCAAGACTACCCAGGGCGGATGCCTTCAGCTCTTCGATGCTTTCCCGGGCCAGCGCCGATGTTTTCGCGACCTCTGCAAAAGTATCATCCGCGCCTTCTGCGGTTTTGGTGAGATTCTCCATCAGGGGATCGACCCGGGTATCGATATTTCGCACCAGATCCTGAAAATCAGCAACAGCCGTCTCCACATTCTGCAGGGTCTGCCGATTCTCCAGTGATTCGAGCAGCCTGTCGATTCTGGCAACCGTACTGTTGAGATTCTCGATCATTTCCCTGAGGGGCAGGTCTTCGACGGTTTGCTGCAGCTGATCCAAAGTCGTGGGGACACTGGGAATTTCCGGATATTCTTCGCTGATTCCCACATAAACGGCTTCACTTCCCGGCAAGAAGTCCAGAGCGACCATGAGCTTTCCGGTCAAAAAGTTCATGGTCCTCAGCTGCGTCCGCAGGCCATATTTGTCAACTGCCTTCTGGATAGATTCCCGATCATCCTCTATTCCGACCTCGGCGCCACCAAATTTTGCCGGCTCAAGGGTGAAGACCACCGGAATCTTCAAAGTGGAGTCCGAAGGAACAACGGTGATGCTGATATCTTCCACCGATCCGATCCGTACCCCCCGAAACATTACCGGAGAGCCTTCATCCAAACCTTTGACGGACCCGTCGAAATAGCTGACAAAGATATATTCTTCGGTGAAAAATCTGGTACCGCCGTAGAGAAGTATCACCGCGAAGGTCAAGGCCACCGCTCCCAGAACAAATACTCCTATCGCTGTTTTATTCGGCTTGCCGGCCATGCAGGTTCTCCGTTTCTCGGGTAATATCTGTCAGCGCCTCTCTCTCGTCGGCCCTTTCTCTTCGCCTCGCTCATTTTCTCCCCTGGTCAGAAAGCTCAACACCTTCGGGTCCTGCGTCTCCCTGAGGAGCCGATTGGGATCGCCGCGTGCGGTTATCTCTTTTTTTTCCGTATCCAGGAAAATCGAATTGGTGCCGATGGCAAAAATGCTCGCCAGCTCATGCGTCACCACCACCACCGTGGTGCCGAGACTTTCCCGCAGCTCCAGAATCAGATCATCCAGGAGCCGGGCGCTGATCGGGTCAAGACCGGAGGAAGGTTCGTCGAAAAAAAGAAGGTCCGGATCGAGGGCGATGGCCCGTGCCAGCCCCGCCCTCTTCCTCATCCCCCCGCTCAGTTCGGTGGGGTAAAACTCTTCGAAACCGGCCAGCCCGACCAGGGCCAGCTTATATGCTACCAGCTCTCTAATCTGCGTGGGCGGCAGGGAGGTGTAATGCTCCAGCGGCAGGGCGACATTCTCCGCAAGCGTCATCGAACTCCACAGCGCCCCTTCCTGGAAGAGAACACCGAAGCGCTGCTTGATTTTGTCCTGCTCGCGGGCATCCACATCCCAATAGCTGATGCCGTCATATACTATCCTTCCTGCTGCCGGCTCCTTGAGACCTATCATCTGTTTGACCAGGGTGCTCTTGCCGCTGCCGCTCATTCCCATGACAATGAAGATATCTCCGCGATTAATGGAAAAATTAAGGTTTTCCATCAGAACAAAGCTGCCGTAGGCAATCTTGAGATCATGAACCTCGATGACCACATCCTTTTTGCCGTCCTTTCCGCTGTTCGACTCCGGCTCGCCCATGCCTATATCCCCAGGACCTGACAGGAGAGGGTAATTATCAAGGTCGCCACCACCATGGCGACAATGGCGGTAACCACCGCCGAAGTGGCGGCATAGCCGACGGCGGAGGCGCTGCCCTCGCATTTGATACCGCGCAGGCATCCTGAAACGGCGATGAGAATGCCGAAGACAAAGCTGTGAAACACGCCGACACTGAAGTGGGTCAAAGTAATGGCGGATTGTGTCTGGCTCAGATATTCCATGGCTCCCAGATCAAGCATGCCCACTCCAACCATCATTCCACCGACAATTCCCATCAGATCGGCATAGACGCAGAGCAGGGGCATCATCAGCGTCAGGGCCAGCACCCGCGGCATTACCAGAAATTCTATGGGCGAAATGCCCAGAGTCTCAAGTGCGTCCACCTCCTCGTTGACCTGCATGGTGCCGATCTGCGCCGCATACGCCGCGCCCGTCCTGCCTGCCATAATCACCCCGGCCATTACCGCGCCAATCACCCGCACTATCCCGATGCCGACCGCATCGGCGACATAGATCTGCGCCCCGAAAAGCTTCAGCTGGATTGAGGCGATAAAGGCGAGAATCATGCCGATCAGAAGACTGACAAGCGTGATTATGGGCAGTGCCTGCACTCCCGCCTCCTGTATATGCAGAGTCAGGTCAATGCGCCGATACCGGGCACGCCCCAGCAGCATCCTGAGCAAGGCCAGCGTCACCTCTCCGATAAAGGCCAGAGCCTCCTTGACATTTTCGCCCAGATCCAGGGTTTTTTCTCCGAGAAGCGTCAGAAAAGACTGGCGCTCGCCGCCCTGCGTCATTCCGGTACGCTGGTTCTGCGAGGAAGCAAGGTCCATGAGGCGGCGCACTCCGGCCGGCAGTCCCGACTGATCCATGGCTACATCATTGCGGCTGCAGGCATCGGCAAGCTTGGAGATAAATACCAGCAGCATGCTGTCCCAATTCTTGAGGCCGCGGGAATCGAAGGTGATGCGATTCACCTCCTGTTCTTCGAGCCTGTCGAAGACATCTTCTGCGGAATGCTGCGTATTTCCCAGCTTCCACTCTCCTGCCAGAATCAATCGCAGGGAATTATCCGGCTTCTTATCAATCTCGATGGTACCAGTGGTCATTATTTCTGCAGTCCGTCCTCTAGAAATTCGGCATTGCCTCAACCTGTCGCTTCTGTCTTTGAAAAAAACTTCAGAGCCGACAGCCTGAAACCGGCTGAGCAGCGGTGGTTCATTTGAGTATTACCAGTAATATCATCATAAGCGCCGGTTGCCGGATCAACAAGCGCAAAGCTCAAAAAGATCTTCTCTGCACAAATACTCCGGATCTCTTCCTGACTGCCTGTACAATAACTTAGCTGATTACTGTTTTGGCGCTGAACTCTGGCTGTGGCAAATAATTGATCTGATGTCGGCAATGAACTTTGATTCCGGCGCCGGTTTCAGTTAGAATTCAAGCAGGAGGATGCCATGAGCCGCAATTACCGTTATAAAGAACAAACCGATATTGTCCATGGTGTGAGAAGCTGCTACACCACTACCATGGATCTCGTCCCTCCCATTCACATGACATCGACCTTCACCTTCAGGGATCAGGATCACGGCGCCGGCATCTTCGCCGGCACCGAGGATGGCTACCTCTATAGCAGAATTTCCAATCCCACCGTTGCCCAACTCCAGGAAAAAATGGCCCTGCTCGAAGGAACGGAAACCGCAATAGCCGCAGCGTCGGGTATGGCCGCCTCGGCTTCGGTGGTCATGTCGCTTGCCCGACCGGGGGATAATATCGTTGCCTGCAGCGCTCTTTACGGAGGGACCTTTGCTCTTCTGCACCATCACCTGGCTGAATTTTCAATTACGACCAGGTTCCTCTCCGCCGAAGACAGCAATAACGCGGACAAAATCGCCTCACTTATCGATGAGAGGACCCGCCTGCTCTACCTTGAAACTCCGGCCAATCCGACCCTTGGTATCATCGATATTTCACTGTGGGCCGATGCTGCCGGCAGCAAATCCATACCGCTGGCGGTGGATAATACCTTCGCTTCCACCTATCTGCAAAAACCCGTTTCACTGGGCGCCGACATTGTTCTCCATTCGGCCACCAAATACCTGGGTGGCCACGGAGACATCATTGGCGGGATTATCTGCTCTTCAAATCGGATGGCCAACGTTGTCAGGAAAGCCTATTTCAACCATTTTGGACCGGCAATGAGTCCTTTCAATGCCTGGCTGATCCAGAGAGGGCTGAAAACCCTCGCTGTCCGCATGGACCGCCACAGTCATTCCGCCATGCTGATCGCCGAATGGCTGGAGGCCCATCCAAAAATCAGCCGGGTCTATTACCCCGGACTAGCATCGCACCCCAACCATGAACTTGCCGCCAGGCAGATGAAAGACTACAGCGGCATAATCGCCTTTGAGCTTCGAGGGGACCTTGAGGCGGGGAGAAAAGTCATGAATGGCGTCAGGCTCTGCAGCCTGGCGGTAAGCCTTGGAGACTGCGAAACCTTGATCCAGCACCCGGCCTCCATGACCCATTGCACCTATTCACCGGCAGATCTTGAAAAGGCCGGAATCGCAATGGGGCTGATACGCCTGTCCGTGGGCCTGGAAGACCCGGAGGACATTATCAATGACCTGGAGCAGGCATTCGGGGCTGTTTGAGCAGTCTGGGTGCAAAGGGATTTAAGCGGCAAAAAGACAACCGGGATCGGCGGCATCTTGCCGCTGCGCCGTCAACACCAGCGAAAAGGCTGTTTTCAGAGACGATGGAAGCGCATGGTCACCCGGTAACCAGCTTTGTCTATATCCTTTGGCAGGGTATCGGCGTCCATCACCATCAGCGTCAAAACCCGGCCCTTGACCGGATCCTTGGTGTTCTTTCCCCGTCTCTCTGCCCCCGAGGGACCGGCGATGCCTTTGCGCGGGGGACGCACATTCAGAAGCTTGCCCTCGACCATACCGCTTGGCGTCGATGCCGGTTTTTCATTCGAGGGATTCAGCGGCGGTATCGAACCTATAATTATTTCCATGATTACACTGAGCTCCTATCCGTTGAGTATCTGACCACAGGAGCTAAGATACCACAGAATGGCGATTTTTCAACAATTGCCTCTTGCCGCCAATACTGGTAGTATAGAGTCCGCCGGTGCGCCTGGAAGCCGCCGGAATCCTTTTACAACCATCCTGCGGTCTCCGATGAGCAATATCCTTAAAAACCTGCTCCAGCCCATAGAACAGACACAGTCCATCCGCGGTGTTATTCTGCCCATGGGCCTCGAATTTCTCCAGCTCGTTGTCACCGGCCCCCCTGGTGCGGGAAAAACATATTATATTAATCAGATACGCGGATGGCCCAACGAGGGCTTCATTGATCTGACCCAGAAAAACTGGTGGAAGAACCAGAGTCTGATCTACCGGCCCCGGGAAGTCCATCTCGGTCTGCCTTTTCAGGGTATTGCCGAATCGCTGACGGTTTTCGACAAAGAATGGCTGGAGTCGCCGTTGCCGCTGGTTCTCGATCCCGGCCGCATCCGCATCCCCCCTTCCGGCGAAGGCATACTGCGGACAGACTGGAAGCACAAATATGTCTTCGAATTCATTATCCCCGATCCGAAAACGGTCTACCGCCGGCGGGTCGACCGTCATATACAGGGATATTTTCCAATTGATGACGATCTCTCCCTGGAGATGGTCGTCAAACAGACCGAAGTCTACCGTGAAGTAGCCCTCTACCTGCACAGGGCCGGCATGCCGGTGTATGTCCGCGAAAAACTGACCTCACCGCCGATGCGGATCGTGGAAAAAGGAGATCCCTCGATGCCCCTCTGGCTGCTGCCGAAAAACGAACGCACCGGCACCGTCGACTCCCGTCGAAGCTGGAAGAACCTCTTTTTCAAAAAGCGAATCATCAACTGGCTCAACCTCTCCGAAAACAGCAGTGAGATAAACACCCCCTGCCGTATCGCTCACGACGGCAAATCCTTTGAGATGCGTCTGGGCTGCCAGTTGCTCCATTTTCACCCGGAAATCCCCCTGGGCGTCAAAAAGAAAAATATCCAGAAGAACTGGCACATCTATTCGCCACTCTCCTGCAGCGCCAAAAACATCCTCGGCTTTGCCCGAATCAAGGTGGGCGAATCGGTCATCATCGGCAGGGACAACACCCTGTATTGCGATCTTTTCGAGCTCGACGAAACCGTGGCCAGGCGTCATCTGCAGGTGACAAACCGCAACGGCGATCTCATCGTCATCCCGCTCAGCGGCGAGGGCAAGGTAAGTGCCATGCGCATCGACAACCAGGACAACCGGGAGAGAGTCGAGTCGCACCGGCATGAAGCGCTGCTCTCCATCCGGGAAATATACGGTGGTCCAATAGAGATACTGCCCGCCGAAAAGGCCCTTCATCTCATCGAAGAAGCCACTGCAATTATCACCAAAGACGCCTACGTTTTGAGAAACGACAACAACGAAGCTGGCGGGGTCCTGGCGATCCCCGAGGACATCACCCCGATAATCATTGGTGATTTGCACGCGCAGGTGGACAATCTGCTCAAGATTCTGACGGAAAATTATCTGCTCGAATGCTTCTACGCCAACACCGCCTGTCTTATAATACTTGGGGATGCCGTTCATTCGGAAGTGGCCGAAGAGATGGAAGATTTCGACAGCTCGATTCTGATGATGGATCTTCTCCTTACCCTCAAATGTTTTTTTCCCCGAAATATTTTTTATCTCCGCGGCAATCATGACAGCTTCGATCCGGAACTCAGCAAAAACACGGTTCCCCAAGGCCTGCTTATGAAAAAGCGACTGCTCGAAATGAGGGGCGATAAATACACCGCCGCCATGGAGCGACTCTATGAAATTCTTCCCCATATCGCCAAAAATCAGAATTTTGTGGCCTGTCATGCCGGACCGCCGATGTCCAAGGTCGGCCTCCACCAGCTGGTCAACATCCACCTCCACCCGGAGCTCAGCAAAGATATAACCACCAAGCGGGTGCAGCGGCAGCATCATATCAACGGATACAGGAAAAAAGATGTCCGCCGCTTTCGCAAGAGTCTTGGACTTTCCAAAAAAGTGCCCTTTATCGTCGGCCATACCCCCATGGATCCCTTCGGCGGCTACTGGAAAAACGTCGGCAATATCAAAAACCATCACATCATCTACAGCGGTCACCAGGAGGGAGCCCAGGCCCTGCTTCTTGAGGATACCCGGGTAATCCCCCTGGCATTTCCGGCCGAGCCCGTCACCAAACTCATCGAAAAGATAAGCGAAGCGTCCTGAGACGACGCAGGTGCCTGGAAAAAAACCGCTCTTGACGGCTTTGCGGAGCATTTTTCGCCACCGGCCAGCTCCTGCCGGCATATACTCTCCACAACCGCCGACGACCACACCCTGACACACAAATGTCTCTTTTCTTAATGGTTTCTTAACACAAAGCTAACAAAGACTTCGCAAAAATCTCCATTTTTTGTTTCATTTCCCTGGAAGATGTCCTACAGTCCGGCGGATTCTTTAATCTGAAAATCGCCCCGCCCTGCTGGGGCGCAATTTACTCCAAGGGGGGGTCATGCCTTTCAAATCCACAAGCACATTGTCGAGCCTGCTGCGCAAATCACCCTTCAAGCCGATCCAGGAACATATGCGCACCGTCTTCAACTGTATCTGCACCCTCCCCCCGCTCTTCGAGGCTCTCTATAATCAGGAGCAGGATATCGTCTGCGAGCACGCCGAACAGATCCGGCAGCTGGAAACGGCTGCGGATAAGATCAAAAACACATTCAGGCTGAACATGCCGAAAACCCTTTTGCTGCCGGTGGACAGAAAGGATCTTCTCAACCTCATGGGCGACCAGGACAGCCTTGCCGATATTGCCGAAGAGATAGGCAAAATTCTCTCCTTTCGCGAAATGGAAGTGCCGGCCGAACTCAAGCCCCTGATCGACGAACTGCTGGAAGGAACCATTGAAGTCAGCGGAGAGGCCAAGAAAATGATCGAAGAACTCGACGAACTGGTCGAGGTGGGCTTCGGCGGCAACAGGGAGTTGGAGAGGGTCACCGCCATCATATCCGGAGTGCGCAGGAGCGAACACAATATCGACAATATCCTCAACAGGGCCCGGCAGACAATCTACCGGATAGAAGGAGATCTCAACCCGGTTGATGTCATGTTCTGGTATAAAATTGTCGAACTCATCGGCGACATATCGAACCAGGCGGAGAACATGGCCGATCGCATCCTTCTCTTTTTATCGCGATAGCAAGGAGAGAAATCGTGGATATAATAACCAGCTACGGAACCATTCTCATCGCCCTGGCCGTTATTTTCGGGCTCTACATGACCTGGGGCATAGGCGCCAATGACCTGGCCAACGCCATGGGTACCTCCGTGGGCGCGGGCGCCATAACCGTCAAGCAGGCCATCGGCATCGCCATTGTTTTCGAATTCCTCGGAGCGGTCATCGCCGGAGGTCATGTCACCAAAACAATACGCAAAGGCATCATAGATCCGACCAGTATCGCCGGCAGTCCGGAAATTCTGGTCTTCGGAATGCTGGCGGCGCTACTGGCCGCGGCCTTCTGGCTGATGATCGCCTCGACCAGGGGCTGGCCGGTCTCGACGACGCACTCCATCATCGGCGCTCTTATCGGTTTCGCCATCGTCGGCATCGGTCCCGAGGCGGTGAAGTGGGACCAGGTCATGAAGGTCGTCGCCAGCTGGGTAATCTCTCCGGCTATCGGCGGCGTCCTCGCTTTTCTGCTGGTGATGAGCACCAGAAAACTCATTCTCGATACCGATAATCCTCTGAAAAACGCCAAGCGCTTTGCCCCGGTCTATATTTTTCTGGTGGGCTTCATCATCTCTTTGGTAACCATGTTCAAAGGGCTCAAACACCTGAACATCGAGCTTTCGGTAGGGCAGAGCTTTTTTGTGGCCGTACTCTTCGGTTTGACAACCAGTCTCATCGGCTGGTTTTTTGTCAGCAAAATACAGGTGAGCGCCAACGAAAATCGTGAATTTCACTATGCCAGCGTCGAGAAGGTCTTTGCGCCGATGATGCTCTTCACCGCCTGCGCCATGGCTTTTGCCCACGGCTCCAACGACGTCGCCAACGGTATCGGCCCCCTGGCGGCGGTGGTCAGCATTGTCAGCTCCGGCGGCGAAGTCATGCAGACTTCAGCGCTTCCCTTGTGGATATTGATGCTGGGCGGCGGTGGAATCGTCCTTGGTCTTGTCACCCTGGGATACAGGGTAATGCTGACGGTGGGAAAAAGAATCACGGAACTCACTCCCAGCCGCGGTTTCTGCGCCGAACTGGCAGCGGCGACCACCGTCGTTCTCGCCTCCAGAACCGGTCTGCCGGTTTCAACCACCCATATTCTCGTCGGCGCGGTGCTGGGCGTAGGTCTTGCCCGCGGCATCGGCGCTCTTGACCTGCGGGTGGTCGGCCACATCATCATCTCCTGGCTCATCACTCTGCCGGCGGGTGCGATAATGGCCATGCTGTTCTTTTTTACCCTCAAGGGCATATTTTCCTGATCCGGGATGCTCGGAGCCGGCATGATCTGCCTCTGCGCCTTTGGGAAGACGAGATTGAACTCTCAAGGGCTGCAGGAGATTACTGCAGCTGCACTCCAGGCGTCCGGACTGTCAAATCAGCAGACGCATGAAATGATGGTCCTAGTTTCCCGGCCTTTCGGTTTGCAGCATATACTCGTGCCACACCGGCGCCGCCGTTCTGCCGCCGTTTTCGCCGCTGCCGAGGCTTTGGTTGCGATCATGCCCCACCCATACGCCGGTGATCATATCATTGTTGAAACCGATGAACCAGGCGTCGCGAACATCATCGGAGGTCCCTGTCTTGCCGCCGCTCGACCCGTTGAGCCCCTGGGCGCGGCTGCCCGTCCCCTCTGCTATGACGCCGCTGAGCATGGTCTGCATCTTTGCCGCCGTCCCGGCAGAGAGCACCTTCGTTCCAACCGGCCGGCCGCGGCTGAGCACGGTTGCCCCGGCCCTTTCTATGCGTTCGATAAAAACAGGGGCTACATACTCTCCGCCGCAGAGAAACGGCAGGTAGGCGGCGCTGAGCTCGAGAAGCGTGACATCGACCGATCCCAGGGCAATGGAGAGATCACCGGGCATCTCCGAGCTGATGCCCAGGGATGAAGCCAGCTCATGTACCGGATTCAGGCCCACCTGCTGGAGCAGACGTACAGCCGCGGTATTGTAGGAGTGAACGAGAGCTTCTGTCAGCGTTACCTCTCCATGATATCTGCCGGAATAGTTCTTCGGCTGCCATCTGCCGGCCGCCCCGCCATCTATGGACAGCGGCGCGTCAAGTATACGGGAGGACGGCTGCCATCCGCGTTCCAGAGCCGCCGCGAAAATAACCGGTTTGAAGGCTGATCCTGCCGGTCGTCTGGCAATGGCCGCCCGATCGTAAGGCGAAGTCCGGTAGTCGGTGCCGCCGACCAGCGCCCTCACCTGCGAGCCGCAGGCGTCGATCGAAACCAGAGCCCCCTGCGGCACCTGCTTTTTCTCCCCGCCATCACGTCGTACCTGACGACCGAAAGAAGCCATGACACCGTCGCGCAGAGCCCGAACCGCTGCCGCCTGACGGCCTCGGTCAAGGCAGGTATGCACCGTTATACCGGCGTAATCGAGCGGGATCCCGAGACGCCTGAGCCGGTTTTTGACAATCTGGGTATAATACCCCGTCTCCAACCCGGAGTCATCGCCTCCGGTATGCAGTTTCAAGCCTTTTTCAAAGGCCCCTCTGGCCGCTGCCCCTTCGATATACCCCTCGGCCACCATCCTGTTGAGAACATAGCGCTGCCTTTGCACCGCCGCCTGCAGGTTCTCATGAGGCGAATATCTGCTGGGCGCCTGGGGCAGGCCGGCGAGAACGGCGATTTCCTCGAGGTTCAGCTCATGGACATGCTTGCCGAAATAGACCTGGGACGCAGCTTCCACCCCATAGGCTCCGGCGCCCAGATAAATCTGATTGAGATAGATATAGAGTATGTCTTCCTTGCTCAGCAGGGTGTCTATGCGCCAGGCCAATATGGCCTCTTTGAACTTGCGCAGATATGTTTTCTCCCGTGAAAGCAGGAGCGATCTCGCCACCTGCTGGGTGATGGTCGATCCCCCATGCGCCCTGCCGCCACGCTTGATGTTGACAACAGCCGCCCGGAGCACGGAAAAGAAATCGAGCCCGGGATGGTCGAAAAAGCGCCCGTCTTCGGCGGCTACGAAGGCCCTGGGCAACAGTTCCGGCATCCGCGACAGAGGAACCACCACCCTGTTTTCCTTGTAGATCCTCTCCAGGACTTTGCCCTGATTGTCAACAATGAAGCTTGTCTGCAGCGGCTGATAATGGGCAACGGTGCGGATATCCGGTATCCTCAGGGCCACCATGGCACCGAGAAGGACAGTGAGAAAGACGGTTACCAGCAGGCAGATGCCAAAGAGAAAACCGATGACATGCTTTTCACCATAGGGTTTTCTCCGTACCGTTTTTCTGGTATTCTTGCGGGGAGAAGAAGACTTCGAGGTATTTCCTTTTTTTGACGCTGGCACTCTTTATCGGTCACTGGTAAATGTATACGGTGGAAATGGTCCTCGGCCCCGGAAAACACGCATCTCTCTGCAGCCTCTGCGGCACGCTCTCATAAGATATGCGATCACGGTAGCTTATAGACCCTAAACGGAACCACCTTACCATGACGGGCGAAACATTCAACTCCTCATTTACCAATGGCTAAAATACGCATCCTTCCCGAACAGCTCGCCAACCAGATCGCCGCTGGCGAAGTGGTGGAGAGACCGGCATCGGTGGTCAAGGAACTGGTGGAAAACAGTCTTGATGCCGGCGCCGACCGCATAGAAGTCGAAGTGGAAGGCGGCGGCACGCGCCTCATCCGTGTTCTCGACAACGGTTCGGGCATGGATGAAGACGACATTCTTCTCTGTTTCGAGCGCCACGGCACCTCAAAAATCAGCCGAACAGATGATCTGGCGGCGATCAATTCCCTCGGCTTTCGCGGCGAGGCCATTCCCTCCATAGCTTCGGTCTCGAAGGTGAGCATCATCTCGAAAACCCGGGAGAGCGATTTGGGAACCAAGGTGGTATTCGAATACGGCAGGCTGCAGAAAGTCCAGGAGACAGGCTGCAGTTCCGGCACCGATATCGAGGTCCGGGGACTGTTCGCCAGGACTCCGGCCCGCAAGAAATTCCTCCGTACCGCCCGCACCGAATTGGGCCATATCGATGAAATACTGAAAAACTACGCCCTGGCATCTCCGCAAACCGCCTTCTCTTTGCACGTCAATGGCAAAGAGACCCTCATTCTCGGAAGCGGCCATGACCTCGAACACCGGCTGCGCTCGATTCTCAACTACGACGGCATGTTCATAGACGTGGGTGATGGCGCCACGGATTTTCAAAGCAGAGGCCTCCGGGGCTTCCTCGTCCCCCCGGAACGGAGTATCAGCGGCTCGGCGAAACTGCGTCTGTTCATCAACGGCCGCTCCATCCGGGACCGGTTGATGACCCATGCCATTTTCGAAGGTCTGCGAGGATTTCTGCTCAAAGGTCGAGGGCCTGCCGGCTATCTTCATCTGCGGGTACCGGCGGAGGAGATCGACGTCAATGTCCATCCGGCAAAACACGAAGTCCGATTTCGCAACAGCGGCGATATACATCAATTCATCAAGCAGAAGGTGGCGGAGGCAATGCACGGCTATCAGCAGAGCATCCGTTCAGCCTATTTCAGGCCGCAAGCCGTCAAAGACGGCGGCGATCCGGGTGAAAACCGGCCTGGTGCTCCCGAGAGTTCTGCGGCAGCCGAGACCGGGAGCCTGCGCAGAGAAAATTCCTCACCACCCGAGAGCCGGCCTCTTACTTCCCGCCGTCCTTCGCTTTTCAATCCGCCCTACCGGCAAGGCGAAAACGAGCGCCCAGGGCATTTGGAGACCGCTATCCCCCTCCAGACCCGGGAGGCAGCTCCTGCGCACTCCCAGGAAAAGAGCAGAGCGGCAAGGCCTGCAAACAGTGCCGCCTCTTCCCATGGCTTGCAGGTCATCGGACAGTTTCTCAGCCTCTACATCTTCTGCCAGGCCGGCGACGAGCTGCTTGTCATCGACCAGCACGCCGCCCATGAGCGACTCCTCTACGAGAGGCTGCGCAGCCAGTACCGCAAGGGCAAAGTGGCTTCGCAAACGCTGTTGTTTCCGGAAACAGTCGAACTGAGCCCGCTGCAGATCGAACGTGTTGAAAACAACGGCGAAGAATTGGCACAGCTCGGTTTTTCCCTCGGTGAGTTCGGCGGCAACTCCTATGTCATCTCAGCAGTGCCGGCCCTGGCCGGAAATCAGGGAGCAGCGGCGATCTTCTTCGACGTTCTCGAGCAGTTCGGCAGTGAAAAAACCGGTGACGGCAGCTACCTCGACCATGTGCTTGCCACCATGGCCTGCAAGGCGGCGGTCAAATCGGGCGACAACCTGACGCCGGCGGAAATCGACGCCCTGCTGGACGCCATGGCCGCAGCCGATCTTTTCAGCCACTGCCCGCACGGCAGACCGGTGCTGAAAACCTTCAGCGAAAAGGAGATCAAGAAATGGTTTTCTCGAACCTAGCTCGTGGCATGACAACGATCTTCCCCCTGAACCGACTGCCGCTGCTCCTTCTTGTCGCCGCAGTCCTTCTCGCCAGCGGCTGCGGCAAAAAACCCGTCGCCAGGCTGATGACCGCCACTGCCTATTGCGGCTGCTCTACCTGCTGCAGCTGGGAACGGGGAAATCCCCGCTACCTGCACCTGGACTTCTGGAACAGGTATGTCAGCGCCGGGGCGGCGAAAGGCAACGAATATACTGGCCTGACCGCCAGCGGCACCTCCCCCCGCGAACCGCAGTACGGCCTCTTCTCGGTCGACAGCCTGAAACGTCCCTACATGATACCGATACGCACCATTCTCTTTCCCTGGTTTTTTCTGCCGGAAAAAGGGACCATCGCCGCCGATACCCGTTACTACCCCTTCGGCACCGAAATGTTCGTTCCCGGCTACGGTTGGGGCATCGTTGAAGACCGCGGCGGCGCCATCAAAGGCCCTCACCGCATAGACCTCTATTTCGACAGTCACAGCGATGCCCTCAACTGGGGGAGAAAAAAGGTACACGTCGAAATATATACACCCTGATATGGGGACATTGCATGACAGACAGCGACAAACTCATCATCATCGGCGGCGGCCTCGCAGGCTGCGAAGCCGCCTGGCAGGCTGCCAAAGCAGGGTGCGTGGTCGAGCTCCATGAAATGAAGCCGCACCATTTCAGCCCCGCCCATACCTCACCTCTGTTGGCGGAACTGGTCTGTTCCAACTCCTTTCGCTCCGATGACCCGCATTCCGCCGTGGGACTGCTCAAGGAGGAGATGACCCGCCTTGGCTCCCTGGTCATGGCGGCGGCCCGCACAACCGCCGTCCCTGCCGGCAAGGCACTGGCCGTCGACCGGCAGCTGTTTGCCCGCGCCATCACCGATGCCATGGAAAACAGCGCCTCCATCGAAGTGCACAGAAAGGAAATCAATGCACTGCCGGACAGTATCACCGCCCCCCTTGTCCTGGCCACGGGACCGCTCACTTCCGAGGCCCTGGCCGCCAGCCTCAGCCGCTTCACCGGCGAAGAACGATTGTTCTTCTACGATGCCATAGCTCCCATCATCGATGGCGAATCGTTGGACAGGCGCATCGTCTATGAAAAATCACGCTATGATGAAGGTCCCGGCGACTATCTCAACTGTCCCATGGATAAAGAGCAATACATGCTATTCATTGAGGCGCTGGCCGGCGGCACCTCCGTGCCCCTGCACTCATTTGAAAAGGTGAAGTATTTTGAAGGCTGTCTGCCCGTCGAGGTCATGTGCGAAAGAGGGCCGGAGACGCTGCGCTACGGACCGATGAAGCCCGTGGGCCTGCCCGATCCCCGGACCGGCAGAGAACCCTATGCCGTGGTCCAGCTGCGCAGGGAAAACCTGGAGGGGACGCATTACAATATGGTCGGCTTCCAGACCAAGCTGAGCTACCCGGAGCAGAAGAGAATTTTCACCCTTATCCCGGGGATGGAAAAGGCGGTGTTCTCACGCTACGGCTCAATTCACCGCAACACCTTCCTCTGTGCGCCGGAACTGCTCAATCCGACCCTGCAGATGCGCAAGAACCCCAACCTGCTCATAGCCGGCCAGCTTTCCGGAGTGGAAGGCTACATAGAATCAGCGGCCATGGGCTTGCTTGCCGGTATCAACGGCGCCAGGATCGTCAACGGAGCCTCAACGGTTACACCGCCACCGGCGACGGCGCTGGGGGCTCTGGTTCACCATCTCACCGCCACCGAGCCGGGCCGTTTTCAGCCCTCCAATATCAACTTCGGCCTTTTTCCGCCTCTTGCCAGGAAAATTCCCAAGAAACAGCGGGGAGCTGTGCGGGCGGAACTCGCCCGCATCGACCTGGCACAATGGATGGAGCAGGAAGGCCTCGGCGCGGAGACAGCGGATTTCTAGCCGGGTTCCTTCTCCTCGAACCCCCAATAGGGATAGTCAAGGAGATAACGTGCCACCAGCCCCGGACTGTGCTCCCGGCTGGCCACCAGCCACAGCCTGTTCTCCCGGCTGGCCATATCCTGCTGCATATGATCCCACAGGGGAAGGAATACCAGGGCATTGTCGGCGCTGTATTCGATGTCTCCCGACCCCTTGAATAGGCCCATATGCGGCTCCTGGCCATAGTTCCCGGCGTCGCCCCGGGACAATTCGGAAACAACCAGAAAGGAGACATTGAGCTCGTCGCGCATGGATTCCATCTGTCTGAGCCAGGAATCGATGCCGGTGCGCATTTCCGTGAGGTCCTTGAAGGGAAGCTTGTGCAGACTGTCGATGACGACGACACTATAGTCCTTGCGGGTTTCGTGCCGGAGAAAATCGATGTGGCGCCGCATCAGCTCCGGAGTCAGTTTGCGGTCGTTTACAACCCGGAAATATTCCAGCATTTCTTCAAATTTACGGCTCGTTTTTTCATGCCGCAGCCGTTCGTTCTCATCGAGATCGACACCGTCGATTCGGTCTGTTTCCAGGCGGCAGAGACGCGAGAATGTCCGCTGGTAGATCCGCTGTCTGCCGTTTTCAAAATCATAGTAGAGAAGGGGGATATGACGGGCTGCCATTTCCGTGGCGATCTGGATCATGAAGCTTGATTTTCCGACCTTGGGCCCGCCACCGAGAATATTGATGCCTTGGATTCCGTCAATGCGCCGGTCGAGCAGATCGAAACCGGACAGCAGGCGGCTCTGTGCCGCCTTTTTCCCACTCAAAACGGAGATGAACCTCCGCCACTCCCTCTCCGGGGGGGCAAAGGGCGAAAATGGCCTGGCGGCGGCGATCATTTCGCCTATCTTTCCGCCGAAGTCCGCACCACTTTCCAGGGCAAGTTGCCACAGAGAAGCGTTGATGGGATGAGGCGGTTTCCAGGTAAGAATGCGTACCTTAAAGCCAATCTTCGCTGCCGCCTTTCTCGCCGCGGCAAACGACTCCGCCGAATTTCTGGTGATGACGAGAACGGTTTTCAGCGAGGAAAACAGTTGAGGGTCGATACCATCGAGAATGCTTCGCTCATAATAGGCAACACCGGGAAAGCCCAGTTTTTTTACAGCCAGAAGATTTTCCTCGCCTTCACAGAGAAACAGGGCGCCCCCGGCGCAGCGATGAATCTCCTCGATATTGAAGAGGCCGCCCGGCCCGGCGCCAAATGCCGCATCACCATACCAGAAATAATCCTCCTGCCTGTCCGGGTGTACGCATCTGGCCGAGTAGCAGTTGCCGTCAAGCTGGAAATAGGGATAGACCAGATACCTGCCGTTATACCCTATCTTCAGCTGCTCGAGAACATCACGACTGATCCCCGCCCGAGAAAAGCAGGGCAGTTCTTCGTCGGCGAGCCTGGAATTAAAATTATCAACTTCACCATTGATGTTCTTCTGCGGGTAGGTATCATCGCTCCAGGATCCCTCCTCTTCCGGCAGTCCGGGAACAGTGGCGGGATCCAATCCCGCCAGGCGGGCGAACCAGTGCTGGAAACCGCCGGCGACACAGGAAGAAGAGCAGCGAAAGTATCCGTAAAAAAAGCTCCCTTTTTTGAGGAAAACGGTAATCGTTCCCTGTTTTTTTGCGCTTTTCCGACAGAAAGGGCACGCTGCCTTCAAGGTGGAGTCGCTGAAAACGCCATCCGGAAGGTGCTTCATATAAAACTGTGTCAGAGGCTCTGTCATCGTCTTGCGACTCCACTCCTGTTCTTCGTCTGCTACCCGTGGCGCTCTATGAGCTGAACTGCCTGCTGCACCAGCTCTGCGGAAAGAATATCGCCGAACTGCACATGTACGGAATATTCATTGCTGACGACATGGTGTCCCCGCACCGCTACGATCGAACCGATATATTTACCTTCATATATCTTGCCCTCGGCCATGTAGGGGACATAGACTTCTATTTTCCGGCCGAACAGCCTGCCGGCATTCTTCTTTTTGGAAATGCGGACACAAAATGAGATGCCTCCACGGGAAATGTCAAAAAGTTCACCTTTTACTTTCTCTCCGACATAACCGCCGTTGCGGTCGAGCAGACGAAACGCCGTCCTGCCGCTGACACTTTTTCTCTCGAATTGTCTCCTGCTCCTTCTGGTCTTCTGGAAAAGCACGTTGGGCGAGGAAAACTGCGCGCAAAAATCAATGAGCTTTGACTCAAGGGCCGGATACGCCTCCGACAACTGGTCAAGATCGGCCCGTCGCAGAGTAAATATTTCGGCACCGCCGCTGCGGACACCGACGGTCCATACCGATCTCTCAAAGAAGGAGTCGGCCCCCAACACTTCTCCCTTCTCCACCGTTTTCAGATAAACCTCCCGACCGGAAACCGTGGTAACCACCTGCAGTTGGCCGTCGTTGACAAAGATAAGTCGAGGCTTGAATTGCCCCTGCTCGACGACCATCTCTTTATTGACACATCTTTTCAGGCTCATCGCATGATAGAGCGAGGAGAATTCCTCCTGTGTCAGCATCTCTGTCAGTACCCGCCATGTGGTCATATGATTGGCGTCGATGGAAGCCGCCTTTTCCGCCTCGATGATCTCCGCTGCCCTGATGATATCCGAGAGCATCATCGAATCTATCTCTATGAGTCTGTCGCGAAGCCTTTCAGCCCTGGCGAATTTTTTCTGCCGGGCCGCGGCTTCAATATATTTCATTATGATCGCCGCCGCTTCCTGCTTCCTGCCTTGCTGGAGCAGCTGTTTTACCTGTCTTTCCTCCTTCGACCCCTGTGAAGATGCACCATCGCCTGTCCGCTCCTGCCTGGACGGCGAAGGCGCCGGCCGTGGAGACGCCGCAGCGGAATCCTGTTTTACCCCGGACCTGGAGGAAGATATGCCGCCACCCTTCGCCGGGTCTTTTTCCCCTGCGCCCGGTAATTCTTCCCCGGCAGAATCACCGTCGAACCGAAGCTGCTGCAGGGAGACCCTGGCGGCCTGTTCGACCTCGGCACTGTCCACTGTCTCGTCGCCTGCGTACATCTCCAGAAAGAGCTGCAGCGGCCCCACGACCATCCGGGTCTTGCAGTCACCAAGAATTCGGCAGACTGCCAGCAGCAGCCTGTTGCGGACATCTTCGGGGATCCTGCCGTAATTGCCCAGAACCGAGATAAGATGATGGGCTATTTCCGAATCGGCAAGCGCGGCCATTTCTTCGATGATCTGGGGTTTGAGTGAAAAGTCAGCTTCGGACAGCAGCTTCAACAGTGTCTTTTTGCGAACCAGCGGGTCGGCAGACGCTCTTTGCACATCGTCGCAGATGGTCTTGACCTCCCCCAGTAAAGCGGCGTCCCGCAGCCCGACAACCAGGTAACCAAGCCGCGTACGGACCATATAGCAGAGGCCCTTATCGAAGTGGAACAAAGCGGCCTCCGGTCCCTGCAGCTGGGAGATGAGATCTCTGCAGGCCGGCGTCTGCTGCTCTGCGGCGGTAAATGATCGAGGCAGCTTGCCATAGAGAACTTCTCCGGTACTGGAGAGGAGAAGAACATCATGGTTTACGGCTAAACGCTCAATATCGTTAGATACGGATCTCATGGAATAGATCGTCCGAATCGCCCGCCGAAGCGAACGGCAACACAGAATTTTCCCTTGTTGAGGCTAAGGCGCAAAAGACAGGAGCGGCCTGCCGCTCTGTGAAACCGAACCGTCAGGGGGACCCTACTTTTCCTGCTTCCAGAATTCCCTGCAGTTCTGCATCGGTCAGGAGACGGTTGAAACGGACATGTACTGCGTAGTCATTGTTCATGGAATAGGTGGACCGCACATTCACCAGCACACCGTCAATGCCGGTTGCTTTTCCCTGAGCGCTGTCAGAGGGCAGCTGGAGGCGCATACTTCTCCCCAAAAGGATTCTGGCATTGCTCTTGGCAGAAATTCTCATCAAAAACGAGAGTCCTCCCCGGGATAGGTCAGCAAACTCACCCTTCATCTGGACACCTTCTTCTCTGCCGTTCTTATCCAGGAGAGAGGCCAAAACTGTTCCCTCGGCCGGATTGCGTCTATGTTCTCTTCTGCTTTTCTTCGACTCCTCAAGCTGACTTGCCAGCGTACTGAAATTTTGGGATAAATCGTGCAGCTTGGACTCCAGGGCAGGATGCTCCCTGCTCCATTTTCGGGTGTTGTCCAGCGGCAGTATCGATACCTCTGCCCTGACAAGAGCGATGGCGCTGGCTGTCCATAGCGATGCATCAAAAAAGGTGTCTGTTCCGAATATCTGTCCCTGTTCAACCACATTGATAAGTATTTCCGTATCCCTGTCATCATAAAAAAGCTTTATTTTGCCTTGGTTGACGAAAAAAAGGGCCGGATACATATCTCCCTGATTGACCAGCTGCTCTTCTTCAAAAAACGTCCGGTGTTCCATCGAGTAGTAGAGAGCGTTAAACTCCTCCGTGCTCAGGTTGTCGTAGAGCCCGGACCAGACCTGGAGAAAATCGCTGCTGATGTTTTCCCGTTTCGCCTCCTCGATGGTTTCCGCCGTTCGAATAATGTCGTTGAGGGCGGAAGGCGCTATCTCGATGAGCCACTCCCTCAGCCGCTCGGCTTCATCAAAACGTTGAATGCTGGCGGATCGGGCAATCAACTCGACGAGGACCTTGCGAGCCCTGTCGATATCGTTTTCCCTGATCAACGATTCGATCTGCGCCTCTTCAACATACTCCGACCGTCGGGGTGCAGCTGCTTCCTGCGGTGTATCATTGTCAGAGAAATAACCCCCGGACTCCTTCAGGGTTTGCAGATACTGACGTTTGCTCAACTCCCTCCTGTGCATCTTCAGATGACGCAGCGCCTGTTTGGCGCTCTGCCAGACGTCTTCGTCGATATTTTTGGCCTTCCCCCTGCCTTCGAGCCGGAGAAAATCCTCAAGCGCATCCTCCGCCGTCTGGGAGCTGCTTTTGCCAAGAAGCGTTACTATCTGGATGAGCAGCGGATTACGGACATCTTCGCTGAAATACTGCCAGTCCTCCAGCAGCCCGGCTACGGCGGCGGTCACCTGCTGGTCGGCCATGGGAACCAGCGCTCTGACGACCTGTTCCTTCATCGGCCCGGTGGCCATGGTCAGGGCTTCGAGCAAGTTACTCTTCCTGTCTTCGCCGCTCAATTTGTGGATGCAGGCAAAGGCTTCCTGCTGAACCCGTATATCTTCATGATCGAGATAATCGAAAATCTCCGCGGCGTCTTTTTCGCTGCCGACCTGGGACAGCAGTTTCAAAAGATTGCGTTTACCGTGCCAGGGCATGGGCTCCTTGAGCTTTTCTATCAGCAGCGGCGCAAGCAAAGGCCCCATGCGCTTGAGCAGTTCGAGGACCTTGAGACGCACCTCGGTGTTTTCCGATCGCAGCAGAGTATTGAGCAGAAAACGGGCAACCAGAGGCCCCTGCATGATCAGACGCCTGTCGACGAGTTCATTGTCTTCCTCGACACTCCGCTCGAGCAGATCGGGAAGAGGCGCCTTTTCCACCGACATGTCCTGGAGGCGACCGATGGTTTCCACCACCTCGGCATCCTTCTCCAGCTTGCCGGTGCGGATGGCAAAAAACAGCTTGAGAATTTTGTCGGCCTTCTTCTCTTTGTCGTTCTTCCAATAGTATTTTGTCAGCTTCAGAAGAATATCGACAATATTTTCCAGTGCCTGATCAACCTTATCCGCCTCTTTGAGCCATGTCATCAGGGGAATGGAAAGTTTCTCCAGCCACCCCCACTTGGAAGCGTTAATAAGTCTCTCGCCTATGCGGCTGAGGCACTCACTGAGCAGATCATGACTGCGCTCATCACCTTTCATCAACTCGGTGGTAATGCTGGTGATGATGGTGGCGGCGGCATTGTCTTTTCCCCGGGCAATCAGCGATTCGATGGTGGAAGGCAGATGGCTGATAACTTCCTTGTTCTTAAGACTGTTGACATCACCGCTGAGAATAGCCCGAATACCGGCCTGTATCCGTTTGGCCTGGCGTTCCTTCTCCCCCGCCTCCAGCAGTTTCCTGGCTTTTTCCCGCACCAGAAACTGTTTGCCCTTGTCCGTTGCAAAAAGACGCTCGAGGCCGGCGCTCAGCTGCCGGTACTGTTCCGAGAATTCGCCGGCATTGCCGGCCACCACGGCCTCTTCCTCGCGAATAAGGCGTACAACCTCGTCGAAGTCGGTTGTCATTGAGGTAACAAGACTTTTGTACAAGGCGGCGCCGAACCCGCGGGGATGGGGCTGGAGGATGAGGGTATGCAAGGCAAAGGCATCGAGGTGCCGCAAACAGGCGGAGGCGACGGCCTGCGCCAGTTGCTGACGCTCCTGCTCTGAAGTGAGCCTGTTGACATTGCGCAGAATTGTCTCATACGGACCGGGAAAGGATATTTCGCCGATACGATGCCCGCCCTGAAGGACATGGGCAATGGTTGCAAATATCAAATCGACCAGTTTCGGCTGCTCTTTTTTCAAGGCAGCAAAGGAAGAAATTCTTTTCTGTCCCGCCACCGTTTCGCCATCGATAACGCTGGAGAGCGAGCGAATCAGTTCGCCGCCCGCCCTGTGCTCTTCCCGCAGCCGGGACAAAGAGGCGGCAAAATAGTCTTTTCTTTCTTCGGGTACTTCGATGGCATACTCATCGGGAAAAAAGGTGCTGAGGCCAAGATTGGCGACGAAGGAACGGCCGCCGCCTTCCCTGTTGACAAGCTGGGGCGAAGTGGTGAAGAAAACAAGCAGCTGTTTGAAGACGGCTTGGCTCAGCTGCCGGTCGAGGACGAGATGCTCGAATTGCAACAACCTCAACTGCTGGTAGATATCCTCTCCATGAATCCTGCCAAGTGTTTTCTGACTGACGGGCAAACCGCACAGCTTCGGGTCATCATCGACGAGGCTGAAGCTCAACTCTCCGTATCTCCGCAGATACTCGGTTACCTGAGTAAAGGCGTTTTCAAAGGCATTACCAACCTGGGGAAAGTGGGGTGGGTATAGTTTAGTCGTTTTGACAGCTGCATTCAGGCCTTTGAGCACTTCAAGGGCTACTTGCTGTTTGTCTGCTTCCGCCATACATTCAACTCCCGGTGATATGCATCAGGCAATCCTCGTCTGGTACCTCAAACAGCTTGCCGCATCTCCTACAACCGCACCTGTCGTTTTTTCCAGATCGTTCTCCGCCGAGGCCCCTATCCACCGCCGCAATTACGGCCGTTTTCGCACTGATAGCTCCATATCGACGATACGCCAACACAATAGCTTATGTAAAAAAGAGTTACAACAACGCCTTAGGATATCGTCTTCTGGCTGAACTATTTAAACATTTTTTTCAGCGAATAGAAAGCTTCTTTGCAAAGAAAACATTCAATTTGTATTTACTATTCCATATTTACTCAGGGCCGCCACTACCTGCGACAGGGGAAGTCCGACGACGTTCGAATATGATCCATGCAGTTCTCTGACCAGAACTCCCCCTTTCCCCTGAATACCATACGCCCCGGCCTTGTCGTCTGGTTCACCGGTTTCGGCATAGGCAATGGCCACCTGTTCGGAAAAATCATCAAAACCGACCCGGGTGACTACCAGCTCTTCATGGACGCTGCCCCCGTGCCTGCCGAGGACAAAGGCCGTGGTCACCTGATGAACCCCTCCCCGCAGCTGCATGAGTATGCGCACTGCATCGGCAGAAGAAACCGGCTTGTCGAAGAGAGTATTCTCTTTATACACCACGGTGTCGGCGGAGAGCACATACCGGCGCGGAAATTTTTCCATCACCTTTTCCGCCTTTTCTCTCGCCATTCTCGCCGCATAAACACAGGGCTCTTCCGGCGGCCGCGGCGTCTCATCGATGCCGGCTGCGAAAACATCGAACTTAAGACCGATATTTTCAAGCAGGGCGCGCCTTCTCGGAGAAGCCGAGGCCAAAATAAATTCCTTCTCTGTTCTGTACATGCGCTCACCCTTTACCTGGTCCGAACTGTCGTGCCCCGGCACCGTATTTGGCCAGAGACTGCCCCCCGTGAATGATGATAATCTCGTAAAAAGTCATCGAAGTCGCCGGGATGACCTCTGGAAAAAGCTCGATATACTGGCGTAGATCGAGCTTTTTACGAGACCATCAATGATGGCTGACGGCCGTTGTGAAAATCATCCCCTGATTGCGTAGCCACCGTCGACGGTTATAACCTGTCCCTGGATCATGGTGGAAAACTGGCTGCAGAGAAACAGAGCGGCATCGGCCACGTCATCGGCCGTGGTCAGTCTGCCCATCGGCGTACGCGCCAAAGCCGTTGAAAGAATCTCATCCCTGTTGGGAAATTTCTTCAGGGCATCGGTGTCGACGGCGCCGGCGCTGACGGTATTGACATTGATCTGTTTTGCCCCCAGCTCCACCGCCAGATGCCTGACAAGCGACTCGAGAGCCGCCTTGGAGGCGCCGACGGTGGTGTAGTTCTCAATGGCGCGAATGGCGCCGAGACTGGAAACGGCAACAATTCTTCCGCCTCGGCTCATCAGAGGTGCACCGTGCTGGGCCAGAGTCAGCAATGCCCTGGCATTGATGTCCATGGCCCAGTTCCAATGCCTCTCGGTCAGTTCCATCACCGGCTTCAAAACTCCGGAGGCGGCATTGCTGACGAGAATATCGAGCTTGCCAAACCGCTCTTTAATACCTGCGAACATCAATTCAACATCGGCTTCTTTGGCCACGTTCGCCTTGACCATCATGCACTGCCGGCCGAGCTCTTCAATTTCGGCTGCCGTCGATTCGGCGTCTTTTTTATGGCGCACGTAATTAACAACGATGTCGACACCGTGCTCGGCGAGCCTTACGGCAATAGCGCGGCCGATCCCCCTGGAACCTCCGGTAACCAGGGCTACTTTTCCCTTGAGCTCAAACATGGTTTTTCCTTTTTCGTAGATGAATCTCTCCCGCCGGAGCGAAAGATCATGGGCTTGGCGATCCCCCGTCCCTTTTCAGGGCTGTGGGGGATGATGACGTCGCCCTGCATCAACACTTACTGCATTACCGGTGAATTTTCAACAGTGACAAGCGGTTGTGCGGTTATGGCGCTGTTTTTCCGACGGCGGGGGTGGCGCGGCCATGCTCTACACCCAGAATTACACGGCTTGAGACGGTCTGCTAAACGAAAAGGAAAGCCGGGGCTATTTGCCCCTCAGGTAGAGTGCGCATCTCCTGAGGGTACTCCCGGCGAACCTGCCCGGGTTAAAGCGTACCGGTGAAAGTTTGGACGGCGCTGAAAAACCGGAGCCGTGAAAAACCGGCGGCGCCAACAGGGGGAAATCTATCTTTTTCAGCTCGGCGCCGGTGTAATTGCGCTCCCTGGCTTCGCACCAGAGCGGACTGTTTTCCAGGCGCAGCTCCAGGGCATGAAGAAGAGCGGTATCGAGAGCGACCGGGTCCGCAGAACAGCCGACACAGCCCAGTGCAAGGGCTTCGCCGGTGAGCGGTCCCTGCACATGCATTGCCGTGATCCCATCTATCACGGAAACATTGGCAGGCAGAAGGGCTTCAAGGTCCATGATTATTTTGCGGAAAAGGTTTGTCGGCCCGCCATAGCGCATATGCAGCATCGCTTTGCGCATGCCGCAGACGATGCCGAAAAGATTTTTCACGGCCATGGTCACATACATCTGACTATGGGCCTTGAGCTTGGGTACATTGACAAAGAGATCACACTCCAGTGGTTCGGCGGCAATACCGACATCAACTCCGCAGCCGAGCCTTCTGACAACAACCGTCTGAAAATCGCAGATGCCCACCCCCCGCCGCCGCAGTTTTTCATCTATACCCAGGGCATGGAGCACCGCCGACGCCCTGCCGAAAGCCGGTGAGTCACCGACCAGAACCACCGCCCCCTGATCGGCCAGCCACTCGGCAAGGGCAAGGAGAAACCGTCCCTCGGTACAGGCCAGTCCGCCCCGCTTCCCGGACAGCAGGTTGGGCTTGAGGAACACTTTGGCTCCCCTGAGAAGAGAACCGGTGGCCGGCGGCAGTGATTTGTCGAAGAAATCCTTCAGGGCCGTTGCTTCATAGACCGGGCATGTATCGAGGTAGACGGCAATTCTTTTCTGCATGGTCATGTGATAAGACTGCGGCGGCAGGAGAGGGCCAAAGCAGAAAAGCCAGCTCTGCGAATGCTGAGCCGGCTTTTCCTGGAGAAAGGAGAGAAGAGATAAAGCATAATATCTAAAGCACAAAGCGTGCCAGTTTCAAAGAAGCACCGCAAAGGCCGAGAACACTGCTCTTTTTGGGAGTAAATCTCATTTCCATTGTTGGTTTCCGGCCCAAAAAATACAAATATTTGTACCACTCGGGGATAAAAAACAAACATCTCCAGGTTATCAGCCACTTGCACGGCCATGGGGGTGAAATTTTTTAAACCCCGGTACAAATTTTAGCAAAGTCCGGCATATTATTTGAAAAGTATCGACCGGGTGCGGATAACATTTTCGTTTTTCTCGACTTCGGCGATCAGAGAGGCCGTTATGGCCGCCTCGAGATCTATGATGTTGTAGCCGATGGTTCCGTTCGACTCGTTGATGTAGCTGGAGATGTTGATGCCGTAACGGCTGATGACGTTGGTGGCAAAGGCAATCATACCGGGTACGTCGCGGTTGATCATGATAAAACGGGTATGGACCTTGGCGGCGGGCAGCGACTGCACGCTGGGGAAATTGACGCTGTGAACGATGTTTCCATACTCCAGATAACTCATCAATTCATTGACAGCCATGACTGCACAGTTTTCTTCCGACTCGCTGGTCGAGGCGCCAAGATGGGGCGTCGTCAGCACCTGCGGATGGCCAATGGCCCGGGGGGTGGGAAAATCGGTGAGATATCCCTGCAGGTGGCCCGAATCCAGTGCACTCAGCACTGCCTCCTCATCGACAATGGGACCCCGGGCGTAGTTGACCAGTACTGCGCCCTTTTTCATTTTGGCGAGAAAATCATCATCGACCAGTCCCTGGGTGTCGGGACTGAGCGGCAGGTGCAGACTGACCACATCGGCATCCGCCAGGGTCTGGGCCAGCGTCGTGGTCACCCTCACCTCGGGCAGCAGCAGGTGAATATTATCCAGAGCGGGTTTGGGATCATAACCCTTGACGTTCATATACCGGTATATGCCGCCGTTGGCAAGACGAACGCCAATCTGTCCGAGGCCGACGACACCCAGGTTCTTGCCGGCTATCTCGACACCGCGAAAGGCCTTTTTCTTCGCTTCGACCAGGCCGTTTAAGCGCGAAGGTTCGACGTCGGCCAGGGACTGACAGAAGCGGATGCCTTCGTAGATATTGCGCATGTAGACGCCAACCATCGGAAACACCAGATCGACAACCGCGTTGGCGTTGGCGCCGGGGGTGTTCAAAACGCATACCCCTTTTTCGGAAGCCTTGTCGACGCTAATGTTGTTGACACCGGAACCGGCGCGGGCAACAGCGAGGAGCCCGGGATATTCGTCGGTGTCGACTTTTGCGCTGCGCACCAGGATACCGTGCGGATCGGCGGCTTCGGCGGAAACCGCGAATTCATCGCTGAAAAGTTTGAGTCCTTCCCAGGCGATGGCGTTGATGGTCTTGACTGTAAATTTACTCATATGTCACCCTTTGATAGTTTCGTAAAAAGCTGTATAGCACAGAGATTCCGCACCTTCTCATTACCCCGGCCGCTCCCGGCGCCTTGCCGGTCATCCCCGCCCGGGCTCCGCCAGGCTGAAGAGCTCCGTTTTGACAAAACGGTAAAGGCCCTCTTCCCGGGCCGGCACGAAACAGAGAAAATTTCTGTCCCCAGCGGCGGGATATCCGCGAAAGTTGAGGAATTCGCGGGAAAATTCGCAGAAAAACCCCTTTTTCATGCAATAGGCCCGCTCATCATTGCAGGTATCGTTGACCAGCCCCTTTTTCTCACAGCTGAAAATCAGCGAACGAAGAGTTTTCGAGGACTGTTCCTCGCCGACACCGAAAAAGGCCGGCAGATACCTGTGGCCACAGCGCAGCCAGTCGTAGCGGAGTGCTTCCAGAATGAATAATCCGTCCGTTCGTGGTGTTGTCCATGCAGCCAAAAGCCGGCAGAGATATTCCTGGGTCGGCGCCCGCTGGAAAAAGGACTGCTGCAGGCAGAACTGCAAAAGTCCCAGGAAAAATTCTCCCATGTCTTCGTTCTTGCCGCGAAGATACTGCCAGACACTGACAAAATACCTGTTGTTGACAAATCGCTCAACACACTCGCAGAACCAGTAAAGCCTGCTCATGTCACTGTGGTCGAGCCAACTGTTCGCCAACACCGGATAGGGAGCAGCGGCACTGTAACAGTAGCCGTAATCTGCGGCGGATGCGCAGAGAGGGGTATGGGGCAATATCTTCAGCAGTCCCATCTGGATGTAGTGCGGCTCCATGGCAAATACATGGCGAAAGGAATCGAGGAAGGAGGACTCCGTTTCACAGGGCAGACCGAGAATGAGATCGACGTGGAGATGGATGTTTTCCAGAGCCCGCAAACGGCGAATGTTTTCGGTTGCGGCCTGGACGTCCATGGGGCGTCTGATGGCCGCAAGCGTGGCGGCATGGGTCGACTGAACTCCCATCTCAAACTGGAATTTGCCCACGGGCAGGCCTTGCAGAAAGGCAAACATCTCCTCATTTATTCGATCGGGACTCATCTCGAAATGAAATACCGTGTCGACGTCGCGACCTGCAAGAAACTCCCAGATTGCCAGAGCCCGCCCCAAATCGTCGTTGAAGGTCCTGTCGACAAAACGCACCACCGCCGGCTTCCACGCAAGGATATCACCAAGTTCTTGCCGCACCGTATCGAGACTTTTGTGAAAAACACCCTTTTTGGCAGCCGACAGGCAGTAACTGCAGGAAAAAGGGCAGCCGCGGGATGTTTCGTAATAGATATGCCTGTTGCGCAGGTGCAGGGCGTAGTCGGAGGGGCGGTAGGGCGAGGAGAAATCCTTCAGCCCGCCGCTGCCGGTAGATGTGGTATAGGTCGGCTTGAGTGTTTTGTCCTCAATATCTTGATAGAATAGCGGATCCACGGACTCGATTTCGCCGGTAACCGACGCCATCCGAGAACCGGCGGATCTGCCGCGGACGATTTCCGCCTGGGGACCGCCGACGACGCAGCGGCAGGTGGGCATGATCGACAGCAGATCCGTCACCAGTTTGCTGACCAGTTCGTCATTCCAGATGGAAGCAGAAAAAAAATAATAATCCGAGGCCGAGGACGTCAGCTGGAGGAGAAGCTCATAATAGGGATCGTTGATGGTAAACTGCCGTATCTGTACGTCCCACAAAGCATTCCTTCGCAGCAGCTCGTTGCGCACGTAGAAAAGAGCGAGGCAGGAATGGGTGTAGCGGGCGTTTAATCCGACAAGGGTTATGCGCATGACTGGCTGTTCAGTTGCTGTGGAGGTTGGCGGCGGCGCAGTTAGCAAGTTTCTCAGAAGGTATTATAGTAGTCCTCATTGAAGCGGCGTACACTGCGGCTGCGCCCAATCACCCCCAGGAACTGATTATCAACGCACAGGTATTTCCCATGAAGAGATCCATGTTTTCTCTGCACGTTCTGCTGGCAGCTCTGTTCATGACCCAGCCGCTCTTTTTCGGCCTGGTCTCTCCGGTACGGGCTCAGCAGGATATCACCTATGAACTCGGCATAGCCGTGGACAGGGCTCGTAAGGTCATCACCGGTACGGCGCATATAACCATACCCGCCGGTGAAAAGTTCAGCCTCCTTGTCGACAGCGTCAACATCACGGCGGCACTGCTGCAGAAAGGTGAAGCCGCACCCGGCATCTACGCACCGATCACAACTTCGCAACTAACCATTGGCCGGGAGAAAGTGCAACAGGAACTCTTGATTTCCTACGAAAAGACCATTGAAGGCGACAGCGACAACTTCATCGAAGAAGGAGGCATTACCCTCCTCGACGGATGGTACCCTTACCCGGGGTCGCCGGTACTCTTTTCCCTGACCGCCACGATCCCGAAAAACTTCAGGGCCATAGCCGAAAGCGATCATCTTCAGCGCATTTCCGGCCCCGTTGCAGATTTTTCATTTTCCTCACCACGGCGTTCTCTGCATTTCATTGCCGCCCCTTATGCCATTGACAGCCTGGAGGTGCGTCCCGGCCTGCGGGTCTATACCTATTTCCTGCCGACGGAAAAGGAGCTTGCCGGCGGTTATCTCGAGGCGGCGCGAGGCTTCATACTGCGCTATGAAGAGATGATCGGCCCCTATCCCTACAATCACTTCGCCATCGTCGAAAACCTGCGTCCAACGGGCTACGGCATGGCGACCTTCACCCTGCTGGGCCGAAGCGTAATCCGCCTGCCGTTTATAAAAAACACCTCGCTTGGCCATGAGATTCTCCACTCCTGGTTCGGCAACGGCGTCGAGATAGATATCTCACAGGGCAACTGGGCAGAAGGGCTGACCAGTTATCTCGCCGACTGGCTCTACCGCCAGGACCAGGGCCAGGGAGCGGTTCACCGCAAGAAAGAGATCCTCACCTACCACAGCTACGTCCCCGAGAACAGCACCGCCACCCTGCGCTCCTTCCGGTCGCCCAGCCATAACCAGCCCCTGGCCAGAAAACAGCGCAGCATAGGCTATATTCGCGGAGCGCTGCTCTTTCACGAGCTGCGCCAACTCCTCGGCGATTCGAGCTTTTTCGAGGCGCTGCAAAACTTTTACCAACGCTTTCAAGGCAGAAGCGCCTCCTGGACCGACATCGAAGAAATCTTCTCGAACACCTCGGCAAAAGATCTTGCCGCTTTTTTCCGCCAGCGCCTCGAACGTGGAGCGGTTGCCGATATCGCCATAGAGGCGGAGTCGGTGGACCCGGCAGACAATACTCTCCGCTTCACCGTGGTCCAGCAGACCGAAGAACCCTTCACCTTCGTCTTGCCCATGAGCGTGGAAGACGTGGCCGGCAGTACGACCTTTAGGCGCACGATTTCCTCCCTGCGACAGGAAATCGAGCTGCCGTTGCGGCTGCCGCCGCTGAGCCTGACCCTCGATCCCGAATACGATATGCTGCGCCGCCTGGAGACCAACGAACTGACAGCACCACTTTCACTGTTTCTGGGGGTGGAACCGGCAACCCTCGTCATCGATCCACAGAGGGAAGAACCGTCGGCACTTATCGATTTCGCCACAAGACATCAGTGGCAGGTGGCTTCCGCCGGGACAATCACCACCGATGAAAGAGAAGCGGGCAATCTCATCCTGGCCGGCAGAAACAATCCGCTGCTCAAATCGCTCTTCGGTTCGCTGGCCCATCCGCCGACCGGCGCCACCCTTGAAAGCCGCCGCCATCCCCTTGACCGGGAAAGATCGATCCTGCTGGTGAGCTTTGCCGACGCCCGCCAGCTGGAGATGATCATCCCCAAACTGCGCCATTACGGCGGCTATACCTACCTCCATTTTCAAGACGGAACCCTTGTCGAAAAGCGCTTCTCCCCAGGCACCATGGGTATTAGACTCGACCTTGCCGCCACACCGTCCGGCATCGCCAGCGCCGATGTGATGCGCTTTGATGATATACTCGACAGCCTCGCCCGCAAGGACGTCGTCTACGTCGGCGAACGACATACCTCCATGGGCGATCACCAGTTGCAGTACATGGTCATCGACGGGCTCCATCGCCGTTCCGCCGATATCGCCATCGCCCTGGAGATGTTCCCCACCTCCAGCCAGGAGGCGCTCGACAGATATACCCTGGCCGACCGCGAACTCTCCGAGCGGGACTTTCTCAAACAATCAGACTATTTCAAGGTCTGGAACTTCGACTACCGCTACTACAGAAACATCATCGACTTCGCCAAAAAACACCGGCTGCCGCTTGTGGCTCTCAATATCGACCGGGAAATCGTCAGCTCCATTTTCAAAGGCGGCTCGCCGGCGGCCCTTACCGAAAAACAAAAAGCCCAACTGCCCGCAGAGCGTGATCTGAGCCTGCCGGGATACTATCAGCGCCTGGCGGCAATGCACGATCTGCACATGCAGGGAGGACACGGCCGCGGACAGGTGAGCGGCTTTATCCAGGCCCAGGCAGTGTGGGATGAGATCATGGCCGAAAACATCGCCGATTTCCTGCGTGAACATCCGCAAACCCAAGTCATCGTTCTTGCCGGTACCCAGCATGTACGCAAAGACAGCGGTATCCCGCCGCGTCTGCAAAGAAGGCTGGAGGTCCGCCAAAGTGTCCTCCTGGGCGACGACACCGCCTCGCCGCTTCCGGCCGATCTTGCCGATTTTGTTATCTTTGCCGCCGACATCCCTTTACCGGTGGCCGGCAGAATAGGGATTTCTCTTGAAGAAAAGCAACAAAACGGAGATACTTTCCTGGAGATTGCCGCAATCAGTCCTCAGGGCAACGCCGCCCAGGCGGGCCTGCGCAAGGAAGACATACTCATCTCCGTCAATGATTACCCGGTGAAGACGCTCGAAGACGTGCGTATCGCCATGGTCGGAGGCGGACCGGGAGACGTGGTCACGCTCGCGGTGAAAAGAAATGGTGACACAGCCGCCGCCACACCTCAAGAATTCAAGGTTGAACTCTACCAGCCGGCGGATTAGCTGAAAACCTGCTCCCATCTGCCGACGGGTTCTTGAGCTGGATCACCACCGGATAATCTGATCAGGAAGGAGAATAATGTGGACTCATTGGCTCGAATTGCCGAACAGAAGATCCTCGAAGCGATGAAGACCCGCTCTTTCACCTCCGAGAAATGGAAAAACAAGCCGCTGCCCCTGGATGACGACCGCCACGTTCCCGATGATCTGAAAATGGCGTATAAAATATTGAAGAACAGCGGCTATTTGCCGCCGGAGATAGAAGAGAAAAAAGAAGTTCAGCGCCTCGAGGATCTCATCGCTGCCACTGAAGACGAGCATGAACGCCTGCAGCAGATGAAAAAACTCAATGTCCTGCTGATGAAAATCGATGCCGGAAGAAAAACATCCTCAAATATCGCCCAGCAGGATGACTACTACCGCAAGGTTGTTGAACGCATAAGCCTCAACTCCAGGAAAAACACCGGGCCCGCAGACGCCAATTCCGCCGCTACAGAATAACTGCGGCAAGCCGGTTTTTTTGCGCCCTCCTCTTTTTTGACCTCCTTAAGAGAATTGCCTGCCGTTGCCTTCCCCAAGAATGAAGGTCACCTGTCTGCGACCGCTGCCCTGTTGTCTTCTCGCAGCTTCTCCGGCCCGCCGGCAGGCCTCCAGGTAGGCCTGGGGATCGAGGCGGAAACGGCGGATTTGCCGCTCCAAATCCGCCATGTCCCTGACGATAAACCCTCCGCCCGCCTCCGTCAGCATGTCGGCGGCATCGTGAAAATCGCCTATATGGGGGCCGTAAAACACGGCTTTGCCCCAGATAGCCGCCTCCATGAGATTATGCCCGCCTTTCTCAACCAGGCTGCCGCCGCAGAATATATAGTCTGCCAGACTGTAGAGCAAGGCCAGTTCCCCCATGGTATCCACAATCACCAGCCTCTGCCCCCGTCGCCTGCGCCCCTGTTTGATCTCGCTGAGCAAAAGATAATCGAGACCGGCGGATCGCAGGGTTCTTTCGACATCGCCCCTGCGTTCGATATGGCGCGGGGCGATGATGCTCAACAGGGGCGACTGTGCCTGCAGGCGTCGGTGCAGGTCGAGCAGCAGAGCCTCTTCTCCCGGATGGGTCGATCCGGCAACCAAAACATCCTCGTTATCCACGGCCAGCATACTCCTGTATCGTAGAGAGATATCGTCGGCGTTGCCAGGGAGTCGCAGGTCATATTTGACATTTCCGGCGACGACTATTCGTTCTTTGTCTGCGCCGAGGGCAACATAGCGTTTCCTATCCAGAGAAGAGATGACGGTCAGCCGATCAAAGGCGGCAAGCACGTTTTTCCAGAGCGGGGCCATCTTTTCATACCTGCTGAAGGCCCGGGATGATATCCGGCCGTTGGCCAGACACACTCTTGCTCCGTCTCTTTTGAGAGAATCAAGGAGAACGGGCCAGAGCTCCGTTTCCATGCAGATATACATATCCGGTTGAATTCGCTCTATCGCCCTCTCGGTTATCCAGGGGACATCGAGGGGCGCCAGGAAAATCGCGGAAATGGTCAGCCTGTCCCTGGCGATGCGTCTGCCGCTGAGGGTCATGGTAGTAAGGGTGATATGACTTCCGGGCCGCTGTCTTTTCACTTCGGCTATAATCCGCTCAGCGGCCTGCACCTCGCCGACCGAGGCGGCGTGAATCCATATCCTGCCGCCGGGAGCACCCATCTTTTGAGCCCGGGGATAGAAGGCAAAACGCTCCTTCAGTCCCCGTCTATGCCTGCCGGTGAGCATGACCAGGGCCAGCAGTAGCGGCAGTGCTCCATAAAAGAGGAAAGCCACACAACAACGATAGAGTTTAAGCATCAAGGACTCTCGCATCAGACTCACTGCAGGTGACGGAGACGAAGGACAAGTGCGCCGACGGGCGGGCGGCTGAATCTGTCTTGCCGCCACGGAAATCATGGCCCATCGCCTTTGCCCTGCAGCGAGAGAGGGCTGCAGCTGCCGCGAAAAAAAATGCGGCACCACCTTAAACAGCCACCAAATAAACCCGGTATCCGGAACATCGTCAATGCAAAAGAGTGGAAAAAACGGCCAGAATGTTTACAATAGCCGGACCCATGCGACAACAACGGGTGCTTTATTCGTAGGTTTGCGATTCGGAGGAATCATGCATAAAGTAAGGGCTTCATTTTATCTTTTCTTTTCATTCATTCTACTGGGAGACCTGGTAATGGCAGATACACAACTGCAGGACGGCTTATATGCGCAATTCGACACCGACAAGGGTGAGATTATCTGTATGCTTGAGTTCAAAAAGACTCCACTGACCGTGGCCAATTTCGTTGGCCTGGCCGAGGGCAGCAAACAACTCGGCGGCGGCGCCGGTACCGAGGGCCACAAGTTCTATGACGGGCTCACATTTCATCGGGTGATACCCGATTTCATGGTGCAGGGCGGCTGTCCTCTGGGAACCGGCACCGGAGGTCCCGGCTATACCTTTGCCGACGAGATAGATCCGAACCTCAAGCACGACCGGCCGGGAATATTGTCCATGGCAAACGCCGGCCCCGGCACCAACGGCAGCCAGTTTTTCATAACCCACGTGGCAACTCCCTGGCTCGACGGCAAACATACGGTTTTCGGACATGTGGTCAAGGGGCAGGAAGTAGTCGATGCAATCGCCACGGGCGATACCATAAAATCCGTCACCATTCTTCGCCAGGGCGATGAAGCCCAGACCTTCAAGAGTGACCAGCAGGCCTTTGATGCTCTGCTGGACTCCATTGATGAGCGGGCCCGGGAAAAAGAACTGGCCGCCCAGGAAGAAGAGAAAAAACTCATCGAAGAACGTTGGCCGCAGGCGGTAAAGACCCCCAGCGGCCTGAGGTACGTGGTCACCGGCGAGGGTTCAGGAGAAGCCACACCGGAGAAGGGAGCTCTGGTAAAGGCCCATTACACCGGCAAGCTCCTCGACGGCACAACCTTCGACTCATCCCATGGCCGGGGCCAGCCCATAGAGTTTCCGGTGGGCGCGGGAAGAGTCATAAAGGGATGGGATGAGGCCTTTCTCGATATGCGCAAAGGTGAAAAACGTACGCTCATCATCCCGCCGCACCTTGGCTACGGTCCAGCCGGCCGCGGTCCTATTCCGCCAAACGCGGTGATGGTGTTTGACGTCGAACTGGTGGATTTCTGATTCTCTGGTGGCTTCCGCAGGGCCGTCTTTGCCGTCATAGTGGCAGAAGACGAAAGATAACAGCAAGGGTTGCTGCCGCAGGGCAGGTTTGTCTGTCATTGTGGCGAAGGCCGCAATCCATGGGGTTATGCGGCAGTCACCCCCGGGGTCGCAGGATAACTCAGAGCCCCAGATCATCGGCGATGGCCTGCATGGCCTGGAGGCTGAGGCCGCAAAAGTCGGCAAGGGGAATGCCTGCTTTTTCGCACTCCCGGATGATATCCCTGTCGGCTCCGCGGGCAAAGGCCTTTTCCTTGATGCGCTTGCGCACCGATTTCGGCTTGACCGAGGCCAGCTTTCTGTCGGGGTATACCAGCGCCGTGGCGATAACCAGACCGGTGATGGTCTCGCCAGCCGCCAGGGCGTGGTGAAATCTCGATGTCCGCTCCTCACCGGGGTGGGCCTGGGGGTTATGCAGGCGGATGGCCTCGACAATCTCTTCACTCACCCCCTTTTGTCGCAAAATTTCCGCCGTCTCCCTGGTATGGACATCCAGATCCGGCTGGGTTTCGGCATCGAGATCGTGGAGGAGGCCCGCCAGGCCCCACTTATCTTCATCCTCGCCGAGTTCGGCGGCCATGGCCTTCAAGACGGCCTCCGCCGCCAGACAATGCTTGACCATATTGTCGCTGGCAATCCGGCTTTTGACCAGTGCCAGGGCATCTTCTCTGGACATTCCGTAATCTTTGTAGGCCATAGTCTTTCTTGTGTTTTTTTTCTAATGGATGACAGCGGCTGCCGGCCGGGAGAATACGTAGCTTTTATGCCTATCGGACGGCGGCGCGATGAGATTCTTCCTCAATAGTTGAGACCGACCCTGTCGCGGACGATATCAAGAGTGACGGTGGCCTTTTCCCTGGCCCGATCGGCGCCTTTTGCCAATATTTCCCTGAGCATCTGCGGATCGTCGAGATATTCGTTTTTCCTCCGCCTGGCCTGACCGAAGAAATCGCTCAGCAATTCCAGCAGCTCAAGCTTGATATGACCGTAGGCGGCGCCGCCACCGAGGTAGAGACGGCGTATCTCTTCGGTCCTCTCGGGGGACGCGAACAGTTTAAAGATATTGAAGAGATTACAGGTTTCGGGATTTTTGGGCTCCTCCACCGGCGTGGCATCCGTCTCGATGGCCATGATCCTTTTTTTCAACGGTTTGCCTTCGAGAAAGATCGGTATGGTATTGTCGTAGGATTTGGACATTTTCTGACCGTCGAGTCCCGGCACCACGGCCGTTTCCTGGGAGATGGCGGGCTCGGGTACGACAAAGGTCTGGCCGAACTCGTTATTGAATTTCTGGGCAAGGTCGCGGGCGACCTCGAGGTGCTGTTTCTGGTCTTTGCCCACCGGCACCATATCCGCCTGATAAAGAAGAATATCGGCCGCCATGAGAACGGGATAGGAAAACAGGCCGTGACTCGGGGCTATGCCCTTGGCGATTTTATCCTTATAGGAATGGCATCTTTCGATCAGTCCCATGGGTGCAAGAGTGGAGAGGACCCAGGTCAGCTCACAGACCTCCGGCACGTCGGACTGGACCCAGAAAATACATTTTTCGGGATCGAGTCCCAGGGCAAGAAAATCGGCCGCCGCCTCAAGGGTCCCCTGTGCCAGCCGGTCCCGGTCGTGAACAGAGGTCATGGCATGAAGATTGACGATGAAAACATAGAGCTCCGAGTTTTCCATATGGGATATCATCGGTTTCATCATACCGAAGTAATTGCCGATGTGGAGTTGTCCGGATGGTTGTATTCCCGATAAAACTTTCATATTTCCGCATGGGTTGAATGGATCGGATAGGGCGAAACGTGTTTTTTCGGCGGTTACCATACCGCAAATACAAAAAAAAAGGGAGTGTGAAAAAAAAATTCACACTCCCTTCAGGAAAAAGGCCTGCTACTCGTATTATTTCACTTCTTCGTAATCGGCATCGACAACATCGTCATCATCTCCGCCCTTACCGCCCTTACCGCTCTTTCCAGCGCCGCCGCCGGCACCTCCCGCCCCACCGGTGGGTCCTTCCTGGTCGGGACTCTCCTTGGCCGCCTGACTGTACATCAATTCGGCCAGTTTGTGCGAGGCAGTGGTCAAGGATTCCATTGCCGCCTTGATCTTGTCGGTATCATCGGACTCAAGAACGCTCTTGACGTTTTCTATTTCCTTTTCGACGTTGGACCGTGTTTCCGCATCAACCTTGTCACCAAGATCCTTCAGACTTTTCTCGGTGGCGTGCACGAGTGCGTCAGCCTGATTGCGCGTCTCCACAAGCTCCTTGCGTTTCTTGTCCTCTTCGGCGTGCAGTTCGGCATCCTTGGTCATTTTTTCGATCTCTTCCTCGGTCAATCCGGAAGAGGCCGTGATGCGGATGGACTGCTCTTTGCCGGTGCCCAGGTCCTTGGCGGATACATGCAGAATACCGTTGGCATCGAGGTCGAAGGTCACCTCGATCTGCGGCACACCGCGCGGCGCGGGTGGAATATCGGTCAATTCGAAACGGCCGATGGTCTTGTTGTCCTGGGCCATTTCCCGCTCACCCTGAATGACATGGATGGAAACCGCCGGCTGGTTGTCGGCAGCCGTCGAGAACACCTGGCTCTTTTTGGTGGGAACGGTGGTATTTTTCTCGATCAGTTTGGTGGTAACGCCGCCCAGGGTCTCGATTCCCAGGGAAAGCGGTGTGACGTCAAGCAACAGAACGTCTTTGACATCGCCCTGCAGGACACCGCCCTGAATGGCGGCACCGATAGCAACCACCTCATCCGGGTTAACTCCTCGATTAGGCTCCTTGCCGAAGATTTCCGCCACCTTCTTCTGCACCAGAGGCATTCTCGTCATACCGCCGACGAGGATGACCTCGTTGATATCGGAAGCGGAAAGGCCTGCGTCCTTAATCGCCGTTTTACAGGGACCCACGGTTCTTTCAACAAGGTCTTCCACCAGGCTTTCGAGCTTGGAACGGCTCAGCTTGATATTGAGGTGTTTCGGCCCGGAAGCGTCGGCTGTGATGAACGGCAGATTGATGTTGGTCTCCTTGGTCGTGGAAAGCTCCATCTTGGCCTTTTCCGCCTCTTCCTTGAGCCGCTGCAGTGCCATTTTGTCGCCGCGCAGATCTATACCCTGTTCCCGCCTGAACTCGTCGGCCAGCCAGTTGACAATGCGCATGTCGAAATCTTCACCGCCGAGAAAGGTGTCGCCGTGGGTGGACTTTACCTCGAAGACGCCGTCGCCTATCTCCAGTATGGATACGTCGAAGGTACCGCCGCCGAGATCGAATACGGCTATTTTCTCTTCGGTCTTCTTATCGAGACCGTAGGCAAGCGAGGCAGCGGTCGGCTCGTTGATTATACGTTGTACATTGAGACCGGCGATTTTACCGGCATCCTTCGTTGCCTGGCGCTGGGAATCGTTGAAATAGGCGGGAACGGTAACCACGGCTTCGGTTACTTCCTCTCCGAGATACTCTTCCGCCGTCTGCTTCATTTTTCCCAGAACCATTGCAGAAATTTCCGCAGGCCTGTAGACCTTGCCTTCCACCTCCACGGCCACACTGCCGTTGGTGCCTTCGACAATCTTAAACGGGCTTACCTCGATGGATTTTTTCACTTCGGCGTCGACAAACTTTCTGCCGATGAGCCGCTTGATGGCATACAGCGTTCTCTCAGGATTGGTTACCGCCTGACGCTTGGCCACCTGGCCGACCATACGCTCACCGCTGTCGGAAAAAGCGACGATAGAAGGTGTCGTTCTGTTTCCCTCGGTGTTGGCGATGACTTTCGGATCGCCGCCTTCCATGATTGCCACACATGAATTTGTAGTACCCAGATCAATTCCTATTATTTTGCCCATGTCAATCTCTCCTTATATATTGTAATCGGATCTTTCCGAATTCCATCCATCTCAGCAGGTATGTCAGTAGCATTTTTTCGGTATGCGGCAACTATTCTAAAAGTTGTCATTTTCATGAATTTGTCAAGGCCGCCTGTTTGTGGACACCGTCCTGCCTGAACAACTCAACTATCTGTTTTTCCAGATGAAACTGTCACTTTCGCCGCTCGCAGCAACCGGTCTTTATAGAAATACCCCTTCTCGAACTCGTTGACCACATGATTGGGAGGTACCGTATCACTCGGTTCCATCGTCAAGGCTTCCTGTTTGTTGGGGTCGAAGGGTTCGCCAATGCTGTCGACTGCCTTTACTTCAAATTTATCAAGGCTGGTATGCAGACTTTTAAGGGTGAGTTCAACACCTTCCAGCAAACCGGCGAGTTTTTTCTCGGTGTCGGCGCCTTCGACGGCACCCTGCTGGAGCGCCCTTTCGAGATTGTCGACAATCGGCAGAAATTCGCGGAAAATATGTTCTCCGGCGTATTTCATCGTCGTCGCCCGCTCTCGCTCATTGCGTTTTTTGTAATTTTCATAGTCCGCTGCCAGCCGCAGCATTTTATTTTTTAAATCTGCCACTTCCTCATTGGCTTCGGCCAGTTCCTTTTCCAGTCTCTGTATCAGTTCGGCCGAAGTCTCTTCGCTCTTGATTTCCGTATTTTCAGCACCAGCGGAAGCCGCGGTGTCGTTTGCCTCCATGGCTTTTTTCGCAGCACTTTCGCTTCTCTCTTTTTCGCTCACGTACTCCTCCCAAGTCGTTACGTTCAACGCCTG
>JBEPWT010000007.1:0-45050 GCA_041642275.1 Desulfopila sp.
CCGCCTCGCTGCCGTGTTCCATGAGTTCGTCGTACTTCATCACCTCGGCCCGGATAAAGCCTCTCTGCAGGTCGGAGTGGATGATGCCGGCCGCCACCGGTGCAGGTGACTCCCGGCGCACCAGCCATTGCCGCACTTCGTCTTCTCCCACGGTGAAAAAGGAAATCAGGCCAAGGGCCTTGAGACAGAGCCGGGTCAGCGCCCCCAGAGCCGGCTCTGCGATTCCCAGGTCTTTGAGGAAATCACTTTTCTCCTCTTCGGAGTCGAGCAGGGCGATTTCCGATTCAACCTGGGCCGAGACGACCATGGCCTCCATTTTTTCCGTCCGGCACTTTTCCGCCACCCTGTCGAGGATGTCCGTGTTTTCCAGATCCTCCTCGGCGACATTGAAGGCCAGGACCATCTCTTTTCGGGTGATGAAGGGGTAACTTCTGATGAGCATTTCCTCCTCGACCGTCATCTCCATGAGCCGCAGGGGATGTTCCTGTTCGAGATGGTCGAGCATGGCCCGCAGCAAAACCAGCTCTTTTTCCTGCTTTTCGTCCTTTTTCTTCCTGATGGCGGTCTCGATGCGTTCGATGCGCTTTTCGACGAATATCTGATCGTGCATGAGCAGCTCCGAGCAGACCGCCTCCACATCCCGCACCGGGTTGACCGAGCCTTCGGCGTGATAGACCGATTCGTCTTCGAAGACGCGGATGACCTGGCAGATGGCGTCGACATCGGCGATGTCCTTGAAAATATCGCCTCTGGCGATGTTTTCCTGTTCCAGTTTGGGCAGGAGCATAAGCTCGATTTTGGCGCGTACCGCGCTTTTCGGGCGATGGAGCTTCACCAGCTCATCGAAGCGGAAGTCGATGATCTCGGCGCTGCCGGGCAGCGGCTTCGGCACGCCGGACTGTTCCCGTATCTGGGTTCCGGTCAGGGTCTGGAACAGTGTTTTCTTGCCTGTCTGCGGCAGGCCTATGATGCCAATTTTCATGAAAATCCTTTTATTATCCGGATGCAAGCCGGTACCTGGGCTACCCGGCTGAAAGCAGCCTGTATCTTGAATAACAGTCGGCGGCTGCACAGGGTTATATTGTCTCTGGCTGCAAAAATCAAGCTCCAACCGGCAGCGGCCTTTGGCAAAAGCACATTCGGCCCTTCTGCTTCAGCGACGGCCCGGCAGAACGGCACCGAGGGATGGCTGCCATTCTGATGGGCAGGATGGTCCGACGGCGAAACGGGGGATCCACTGCTGTCAACCGAGGAGCGAGTACACATTTTCCTGGTGATGAATAGGGTGTAGGGAATAAACCGGTAAACAGGCAAGGGTTGTGCAGCATCGGCTATATATGTGACTACACCAACCGGGATACATCCATGCTTTTACACCACAAGAGAAAAGCAACCGCATGTATAAGAAAATCGGTCAATACGGTCTCGTCGGCAATGGCTTGACCTGCGCTCATATAGGCATAGACGGCTCCATAGAGTGGATGTGCCTGCCCTATCTCGATTCCCCGTCGGTTTTCGCGGCCATCGTCGATGAGGAGAAAGGGGGGAGATTTCGCCTGCAGCCGCGGCGGAAGTGGGATTCGGCGCAGCATTATGTCCAGGGGACCAATATACTCAAGACGCTGTTCCGGACATCGTCGGCGGAGGTGGAAGTGACCGATTTCATGGCCGTTGGGCCCAGGGCTGATACGCTTTCCGCAGCCGACACCCTGCTGGTCAGAAGGGTACGCGCCATTCGGGGAGCCATGGAGATTGTCGTCGAGGTGACACCGCGTTTTTCCTACGCCAGAACGAGTCCGAGCTGGCAGCGGCAGTCACCGACCTGGCAGACGGCGGCTGCCTCCGAGCGCGAGCAGATGCATCTTTGTCTCTCCCGTCCCTTTGAGTGGCAAGACGAATCGACGACGTTGACGGTTGCGGAGAAGGACACCGTCTGGTTCTCCATCGTTTATGGTCCGCTCGAGGAAGATCCCGGCGCCGACCTGTTGCAAGAGCTTCTGGCAGAAACCCGAAAATACTGGCGGGACTGGCTTCGATCCCAGGAAACGGGCAAGTATGGATCCTTAGGTCTGTGGCAGGAGGAACTCGACCGGTCCGCCCTCACTCTCAAGCTCCTCCAGTTCCGCCGGACCGGGGCTATCGCCGCTGCCGCCAGCTGCGGATTGCCGACAATTATTCACGGGACACGGAACTGGGACTATCGCTTCAGCTGGATACGCGATACCAGCATGACCCTGCAGGCCCTGTTCGAGACCGGCCATGTCCGGGAGGTGGAGCTCTACCTGGAGTGGCTCAAGAAGATACTCACCGCCAAGGACTGCGCCGATCTGGAAGTCCTCTATAAACTGCGGACGCCGGAGCCCCCGGAGGGCGAGACCGAGCTTGAGCATCTCTGCGGCTACAAGGGCTCACGGCCGGTTCTCATCGGTCAGTACAATGTCGGTTCCCATCAGCATGACATCTACGGAGAATTGCTCGATATGGTTTTCACCCTGTCGCGGCAGGTGGGGAAAATCGATCTTTCCTACTGGCCGCATCTGCAGAGCATTGTCAACTATGTCGTCGATATCTGGTCCGATACCGATCGGGGCATCTGGGAACTGCGCACGGGTCCCTATCACGTGACCCATTCCAAGGTGATGTGTTGGGTAGCCCTGGATCGGGGCATTAAAATAGCCGAGCACTATGGTTTTCCAGCCGATCTCGTCAAGTGGAAAAGGGAGCGGCAAAAGATAGCCGACGATGTGCTCGAACGCGGCTACAGTCAGAAACGCCGCAGCTTCACCCAGCATTACGACACTGAAGAACTCGATGCCGCCCTGCTGCAGATTCCCCTGGTCGGTTTTCTGCCGGCGGACGATGAAAGGGTCGAAAATACCGTTGCCGCCATTGAAGAGGAACTGATGGTTGACGGCCTGCCCCTCAGGTACCGTGTTGACGACGGCATTGAAGGCAGGGAACACGGCTGGCTGATCTGCCATTTCTGGTATCTGCGCTGTCTCATCCGGCAGGGGCGGCTGGACGAGGTGGAGGCGAAACTGCGCCATGTGTACCGCTACAGCAACCATCTGGGTCTTTTCGGAGAGGAATATGACAGCCGTTTTGACGAGATCACCGGGAATTTTCCCCAGGCTTTCAGCCATATCGGCTACATAACCACCATTCTCGAGTATCTCGAGGCCAGAAAACCCACCCAGGATAAGCGCCGGCTCTCCTGGGTGGAAAAGATATCCGTGATCGTCTCCGGCCGCACCCTCAACCCTGTGCCGGCAAAAGCGGCTGCTGAACCGGCATCGGATCCCGGCGGCGAGGTCAAAAGGATCATGAATATTCTCCGGGGCCAGTTTTATGACGGTCAGCGCCAGCGTATCGACTATGGCGGCATCCGCAGTTCACCCTACTACGATGATTTTCTCCAGGCCGTCGGTGGGCTGCGCCGCTACCCGGTTGAGGAGCTGTCCACCGATGCGGAGAAGATGTCTTTCTGGATAAATGTCTTCAATACCCTGGTCATTCACGGCGTCATAGAACTGGGTATCAAGGAATCGGTGAAGGAAGTCCCCTTGTTCTTCGAGCGCATACGTTACCGCGTCGGCGGAGTGCGCTACTCTTTGAGTGATATCGAGCACGGTATTCTGCGCGGCAACCAACGGCCGCCCTACCGGCTGCTGCGGCGTCTGCGAGGTGATGATCGGCGACGGCGGCAGGTGGTCGGCGATGTCGACCCGCGCATTCACTTCGCCCTGGTCTGCGCCAGCAGAACCTGTCCGCCGGTGGAGGTCTATACCGAAGAGAAAATCGAGGAACAGCTCGACACCTCGGCAACGGTTTTCATAAACGCTTCGACCAAGGTGGACAAGAAGGAGAAAGTTGTAGAAATATCAGAGATCTTCAAATGGTACCGCGGCGATTTCCCCGATTCCGATGCGCAGCTGGTGCGCTTCATTGCCGGCTATCTCTATGATCAGGACAATGCCGCCTATCTTGGCGAGTACAGCCGGTCGCTCAAACTGGTCTTCCGCTCCTATGACTGGCGTCTCAACCGTTGAGCGGCTGCTTCTTTCACGGGCCTCTGCGGCAGGCTGGCTGCCAGGTGGGCCGTACTTCCACAGGGCGAGTATTATGGCTGTTCTCCCCTGTTGTTTTGAGTTCCTCTATATTGCCGGTGCGCATCAACATTCATTGTCCGGGGACAGATATGTCTGCCGGCATCTTTTGCCTCTATGGCGCGGATGCATCTCCACGCATCACCGCTGACATGAACGTTCTTGGAAACAGAGACATTGCCAGGATGCATGGCGAGGTGTATGTTTGGTTTTCCGATGATGTCGTGATCCTTTGTTCGGCAGCACCCCCTTTCTTCTGGAATCTCGGGTCAAATTATCGGAGTGTCGTCATGCCGTTTGATGACGCTCTTCCTTGAGCCACTTCGCCCGTTCGGTTGCCGCTTTACGGACCGAGGCATCTGCGTCCTGCTCCGATATGGATTTGAGCAGTACGGTGTCTTCGGTGTTTCCGATAAATCTGAGTCTGACTTCCGGGTCTGAATGCAGGTACTTCGGGACAAACAAATCTTTGATTTTCATGGCTCCCCCCTTTTCTGAGGACTCCCTCGAGCGTACTGGTTTCGGCCGCTTTTTCGAACCGTCATCCATATTCTGCTCCCTGGTATCCTCGGTTAGTATTTCACACGGGGGGCGGACTCCTCTGCAAGGTACTTCTTTATCAGAGCGAGGGCCACTTCCCCCATGCTCTGCCCCTTCCCGGCAGCGTGCACCTTGAGCTCCCTGCGGAGTTCTTCCGGCAATATCAGCTGCTTTATCTTCACTCTTTTCTCCTCTTCATTTGCCAAATATATGGCGCTTTGTCGGCGTCATCGAAGATTGACGCCATGTTTTCTCCTTGTATTATCGGAAAAAAAAGTCTTTATGTCAAATGTCAAGGCATCTTTTTGGCAAATTGGAGAAAACGATGAACGATGGTCCGGAAGAGCAGGGGGAATGTTGATACGAGCAGTGGTGACCTGTAGAAAACGGCCCAGGGGCTCCAGCAGATTCCCTCGAAGTTCAAAGTGTGACCTGTGGCGCATCTATTGAGACAAATTCCGCACAAGAGTGCTTATCTTCTGGCAGAGCACGCAAAGCGTTGTTGTTTTTTTTCTGAGATCAACGTATGGGTGCCGGAGCAAATAACAGGCAGCTGCATGGATCAGATCATTTTTTCAGTGATAAATAACCGTCACTTCTGATTGTGGCGTTGTCGTCAACCTCTTTGCCGGGAGCGAAAACGTGGATAACAAAGTACCCTTGGATAAAAATAAAATCGACCCTGAGCGCATGGCCGTCCTCCGCGGTCTGCCCGTTGAAGTAAAGCAGCAGATGACCGGGGAAGAGGCCCGCGCCTTTCTCTATAAGGAGCCTCTGCCGGATTCGCTGGTGGAAAAACTCAAGAAGTACATTGTCCTCGAGGATGAGTAAAATCCCAACCGGGGCGGGTGCGGCACTTTTTCGGCCGGTCAAATCGGCGGGGCGATGGTGACGATGATGCGCATATCCGTGGTTGCCCGTACGCCGTGCGGTTCTCTGATTTCGGAGATGAGGATATCGCCGGTTTTGGCCGCAATGGTTTCCTCGCCTTCGCCGAGAAAAAAACCTTCCCCCTCGATGACCAGAATGGAGAGTTCACCGTCGAGGTCGTGCGAGTGCACGGGAAAGGTTGCGCCCGCCGCCAGATTGAAGTTGATTATTTTGAAATAGGGCGAGGCTTCGACCAGAAAGAAGCGTTTCATGCCGCCTTCGGTGAATTCCCTGGTGGTGTTCAAATCTATTTTTTTCATAGACGATCTCCTGATGGGTAGCGTTATTCGCCAGTGTCGTTCGTGAGTGTCGTTCGGTGGTGTCCTTCGATTACGGCCCTGAGAGATGCCGTGTTTCTCAACATATGCTACACTATTACCCATCATGATGAATTGACCAGTGTCAAGAACCTAACTATAATTTCTCGACCATCTCCTCCAGCTGCAGAAAAAAGCCGCTGCTGTTGCGGCGGTAATCGATGGCCTGGACGTCTTCGAGTTTTTCGATCTGTTTGAGCACCTGATCAAGTCTGTCCTCCTCTTTGACCAGCAGCCACATTTTCGATTCCCGGCCGCCCGGCCGCGGGAAGCAGAGAATTTTTTCCAGATTGTAGGCCCGGCGGGAGAACAGACCGCAGATATGCGACATCACTCCCGGGTGGTTGCTTACCGTCAGTTCGATCAGGATTCCTTCCTTGGCGTTATCCATAATTTTTCCTCTCAGTTTTTGATATCGGCGGCAAAGCCGCCGATCATTGTGGAATTGGCGGCCCCAGGCGGCACCATGGGGTAAACCTCCTCGTTTTTGTCGATGGGTACATTGATGAGGCAGGGACCGGGAGCCAGCAGGGCGTCCTTGAGCAGGTCGGAGGCCAGCGGTGAGAATCTGAAATCGACGGCCTGCATGCCAAACCCCCTGGCGATGGCGGCAAAATCGATATTTATGGCATACTCCGAGGCGAAGGCCTGGCCGTCGTAGAAAAGGTTCTGCTGCTGGTGCACCAGCCCCAGGGAATTGTTGTTGAGGACGACGATTTTGATATGCAGCCTGTTTTCGACGGCGGTGGCCAGTTCCTGGATGTTCATCTGCAGGCTGCCGTCGCCGCTGAAACAGACCACCAGCCTGTCGGGGTTGGCCAGGGCGGCGCCGATGGCCGCCGGCAGACCGAACCCCATGGTTCCGAGTCCGCCGGAGGTGAGAAACTGTCTCGGCCGGGAAAAGGGGTAGACCTGGGCCGTCCACATCTGATGTTTGCCGACATCGGTGGTAATGATGGCATCGTCGCCGACGATTTCGGCGACCTTGCGGATCAGGCCGTAGGGCTTCTGCGGGACAAGCGAGGATGGTACGGCAAGCGGGAACTGTTTTTTGAGTTCGGCGATGCGGCGGTGCCAGGCGCTTCTGGAACGCGGACGCACCCTGGGCAGGAGTTCTTCGAGACAGGCTCTGAGATCGCCGACGAGAGCGACGTTGGCCCTTCGCAGTTTATGGACCTCGCTGGGGTCGATGTCGATGTGGATGACGTCGGCATTGGGACAGAACTCGGATATTTTGCCGGTGGCCCGATCATCGAAGCGGACGCCGGCGGCGATGAGCAGGTCACATTCCTCCAGCGCCATATTGGTGGAGCGGGCGGCGTGCATGCCGAGCATGCCGAGAACCCCGGGGTGGGAAGAAGGAACGGCGCCGAGCCCCATCAGGGTCATGGTGGCCGGCAGGCCGCAGGTATCGACATAGCGCCGGACGACATCGGCGGCGCAGCTGTTGATGACGCCGCCGCCGAGATAGAGAATCGGTTTGCGGGATTCGTTGATCATCGCCGCCGCCCGGGCTATTTCCTCGTCCCGGCAGAGAGCAGGGGGTTTTTCGGCAATGTACGTGTGGATGGCGTCGACTTCGACGAGTTGCTGCTGCACGTCTTTGGGGACGTCGATGAGGACCGGGCCCGGCCTGCCGGAGAGGGCAATGTCAAAGGCCCGGCCAATGGTTTCCGGAATTTCCTCGGCTGCACGAATGAGAAAGTTGTGTTTGGTGATGGGAATGGACATGCCGTAGGTGTCGACCTCCTGAAAAGCGTCGGTACCGATGAGGCTTTTCGGTACCTGGCCGGTAATGCAGATGACCGGTACGGAGTCGAGATAGGCATCGGCGATGGCCGTGAGAATATTGGTGGCTCCCGGTCCGGAGGTGGCAAAGCAGACGCCCGGCTTGCCCGTGGACCGGGCCATGCCCTGGGCGGCAAAGCCGGCGCCCTGTTCATGCCTGGTAAGGATGTGGCGTATTGTTGTCGATGTGCGCAGGGCATCGTAGAGCGGCAGGTTGGCGCCGCCGGGGATGCCGGCTATGGTGGTAATGCCCTGTTCCTCGAGCATCCTGATGATCAGTTGCGCTCCGTTCATTTTCGTCATTGTCCTTCCCTCCATGAAATGTGGTTTTTTTTAGGAGCCAAAAAAAAACCCCCTGCCGGCGGGCGCCGGCAGGGGGTTTGTGTATTTCGTATCTGGTAACGATCCCTACATTGGCGCTCCGCTCGATGGAATCCGGACGACGACGACCACGCCTGCAAGCGCGAGGCTGCTAAGAGAAATACCGCTGATAATGGTGGCAGATGTGGTCGAATGCATGAGCTTGTATCCCAGTGTAGAGTGTTCTATGATTGCTCATTAGCAGATGTTGCCGGACCGGTCAAGCAAAAAGTGGGTGGGGAGGGTATCTAACCCCGCAAAACAGCGCGCGGGATAAGTGTCTTGGATATAGACGCAGATTTATCACTTCAAAAGCAATTCCCAATTTCTTGTTTTTATGACAGCTTTTGGGGCGTAAGGCCAGTGGCGAACTTGATTTTTTGCCCAGCGGGGGTATATGACATGCAGAGGACGCCTGCAAACCAAAGGCAAGGAGAGGATATGATCGAAGACGCTTTTACCGTGAAGAAGCTGCCGCGAATCGTTTTTGAAAAAGAAGGCATCGCCCGTCTCCCGGAATTGGTAGAAAGTCTCGGCGGCAGAGTTCTGGTGATGACCGGAGCGGCATCTTTTACCGGATCGCAACAGTGGCAGCTGCTGCAGGATTCTCTGCACCGGCGTGGAGTAGAGATGCACCATGAATGCATAACCTCCGAGCCTTCTCCGGAAACCATTGACCATATCTGCAGCCGCCATCGTCGTCATGAAATCGAAGTGGTGGCGGCGATAGGCGGCGGCTCGGTACTCGACGGCGGCAAAGCGGCGGCGGCGATGCTGAAGAGCGACGGCAGTGTGGTGGAGTATCTCGAAGGCGTCGGCACCAGAAAGCCCGACGGCGCCACGGTCCCCTTCATAGCGGTACCGACGACGGCGGGAACCGGTTCCGAGACCACCGCCAACGCGGTGCTCTCGCGCACCGGTCCAACGGGTTTCAAGAAATCGCTGCGGCATGAGAACTACACCCCGGATATCGCCTTGATCGATCCGCTGCTGACCATCGGTCTGCCGCGGCGGCAGACTGTCTATTGCTGCATGGACGCCTTCAGCCAGCTGGTGGAATCCTACCTGTCGACCAGGGCCTCCGCTTTCACCGACGACCTCGCCTTTGGGGCGCTGCGCCGGCTGAAACCGTCTCTGCTGCGGCTGGCTCAAGCGGAGGTCGGTCTTGAAGACCGGGTCAATATGTCCTATGCTGCCTGTATGTCAGGGGTTACCCTGTCCCATGCCGGTCTGGGCCTCATTCACGGTTTCGCCGCAACCATAGGCGGCCGTTATGCCATGTCGCACGGCCTGGTCTGCGCAACACTGATGGCCCAGGCCAATGCGGCGACCCTGGAGAAGTTGCGTGATGCCGATTCCGGTTCGTCGGCATTGGACAAATACGCCCGCCTGGGAAGACTTTTTAGTGAAGAGCACAAAAGAAGCGACAACTATTTTCAGGACGCCTTCATAGAGATGCTCCAGGGGCTCACCGTCGATTGCGATATAAACAGCCTCGGCCGATTCGGCATAAGCGCAGACGATCTGCCGGAAATCGCCCGGCAGTCCGGCTGCAAGAACAATCCCGCAGAATTGGAGGCCGATGAGCGGCAGGCCATCCTTGCCGCCAGGCTCTAGTACCACTATTTCACCGGCCCGACGAGCTTGCTTCGGTCACGTCTGCCGGCGACCGTGACGGCGCGGTAACACAAGGAGAGAAAATGGATATCGTACGCGAATTTCTGCTGAGTTTTTCCTGGGAAGCCGTCATCAAAAACGGCTTGCGGGTGATCGTCGTCCTCTTTATCGCCTGGATCGTCATGAAAGTGCTGTTGAAGTTTATCCAAAGGCTTGAGCGCCGGCTTCTCAGAAGAAGCCTCGAGGAGGGCGAGCCGGCATCGGAATCGGAAAAGCGGATTGAGACCATCACCCGCCTGGTCAAACAGGGGGCACTCCTCATCCTGTGGGTGACGGTGCTGCTGGTCATTCTCAAGGAGTTCGGCGTCGACATCGCCCCGGTCATCGCCAGTGCCGGTATTGTCGGTCTGGCTATTGGTTTCGGCGCCCAGAATCTGGTAAGAGACATTATCTCCGGCTTCTTCATTATCCTCGAGAACCAGGTACGGGTGGGTGATGTCGCCATCATCAACAATACCGGCGGCCTGGTGGAGAAAATCAATTTCCGCACCGTCGTCCTCCGCGACCTGGGCGGCGTGGTTCACGTCTTCCCCAACGGCACCATAACGACTCTTTCCAATATGACCAACGAGTGGTCGGCCTATGTTTTCGATATAGGCGTGGCCTATAAAGAGGATACCGACAAGGTTATCGCCGTCTTGAAGGAGGTGGGGGAGCAGATGCTGGCGGATGGGGAATTCGGCAGAATGATGATGGAGGAGCCGGAGATATTCGGTGTCGATAAGTTCGGGGATTCGGCGGTGGTCATCAAGGGCCGGATAAAGACCAGGCCCATCCGCCAGTGGGCCGTGGGCCGGGAGTTTCTGCGCCGGGTCAAATACGCCTTCGACGAGAAGGACATCGAAATACCCTTTCCCCATCGCAGCGTCTATTTTGGTGAAAAGAGCAAGCCCTTCGAGCTGCAGCTTCTGGAAAAACAGAAGGGGGAAAAAGCACCTGAATCAGCCTGAAACGAAGTCGTCCGGTATCCGTTGCACCTTCAGTAACTTCCCGAAAATGGCTCCCGCCGTTCAGGGGGTCTCGAAGGCGCCGGCGATTTCCCTGCCGAAGCTGCGGGCCCGCTCAAGTTCTTCGGGGGTATTCTTCAGTGCGCCGCGTTCATCGACGCTGCGCACCACCATCTCCCCGCCGTAGTCGACGTCGATGGTATCGAAGAAGGATTTGGCGATGAGGATGCAGGGCTCGAAAACCTTGGCTCCCTTGGTGGCGGCCGTGGCCAGCAGGTAGCCCCTGCGTCTGTCGTTTCTGCGAAACCGCTGGTTCAACAGGTATTTACGGCTCCATCGCGCCTGGAAACGGTCGATGAAAGTTTTCAGCTGGGCCGTGGGGCCGTAAAAATAGACGGGCGTGGCCAGCAAGACGATGTCGGCCTCGTCAACCTTCTGGTAGAGCTCGATGAGATCATCCTTGATGACGCACATGCCGGTCTTCTCACATCCGCCGCAACCCAGGCAGGGGTTGAGGTCTTTTAAGCCGTGGAGATAGATGTAATCGACACTGCTCCGGCACGATTCGCTAACGGCCCCGACAACGGTCTCGGCCAGCGTCTGGCTGTTGCCCTTTTTTCGCGGGCTGCCGAGTATGACGATGATGTTCATGATGATTTCCCCTCGTGGATGAAGACGGCCTTACCAGAACCTATGAAAATGATGCACCGGGCCATGTCCTTTGCCGGTGGTGTAGGCGGCGCCGGCGGCGACGGCGGCGTGGAGATATTTTTCCCCTTCTTCCACCGCCTCGGCGAGCTTTTTGCCCTGTGCCAAAAAAGCGGCGATGGCCGATGACAATGTGCAGCCGGTGCCGTGGGTGTTGGGGGTGTCGATTCGCTCGTTGACAAAGAGCAGGGGAACTGCGGCCCCCGTCTCGAACAAGACGTCCTTGGGATCGTCCACCCCGAGATGTCCGCCTTTGAGCAGAACGTTGACCCCCAGTTCGTCCCGCAGCTTGGCCGCCGCGTCCTCCATGTCCTGTGGCGTCGTGATCTTCATGCCGGTGAGAATCTCGGCCTCGGCAATATTCGGGGTTATGAGGGCGGCCATGGGCAGAAGTTCGCGCTTGAGGGTGGCAACCGCGCTTTCTTCGATCAGGCGGTCGCCGCTGGTGGCCACCATAACGGGATCGACGACGACGGGAGGGCACTGGCCGCCCCGGAGATTGGCGGCGACGGCGGCTATGACCTCGGAGGAGTGGAGCATGCCGATCTTGATGGCATCGGCGCCGATGTCCGTGAGAACCGCCTGTATCTGGGCGGCGATCGAGGAGGTGGGGACACCATGAATGTCATCGACCCCGCGGGTGTTCTGGGCGGTGACGGCGGTGATGACGCTCATGCCGAAACAGCCGCAGGCGGCGAAGGTTTTCAGATCGGCCTGGATGCCGGCGCCGCCGCCGCTGTCGGAGCCGGCAATGGTGAGGGCCCTGCTATACCTTTTCACAGTGGTGCTCCTGTAGTATAATGCGCAGTATCATGTCTCTTTGCCTCTGGTATCAAAATTATAGAACATCGCTGCCGGCGCCGCTCGTTTTTCTTCAAAAAATGAAGTAACATCAAGAAACTTTACCAAAAATATGAAGCCGTGGAAGAAAAAAGCGACCGAGTTCCTGCTTTTTCTCTTGACATCCTACGGTGTGGTAGACGAAAGAAGTTGCTATATTGCTGAGAATGTGCTCTTTTGGCCTGTGGATGCGAGATCGACCGCGTTTTCCATGGAGAAATATACAGGTATTTTCGACTAGTGGGAGGAAAAACAATGTTTACAATAGTCCGGCGTGAAGAGATGTCCGAAGGAACTGTGGTTCTCAACGAGATAGAGGCGCCGCGGATTGCCCAGAAAGCGCGCCCGGGCCAGTTCGTCATACTCAAAACCGGCGAAGAAGGGGAGCGGATTCCCCTGACCATGGCCGATACCGATCCGGAAAAGGGAACGATCACCGTCATCTATATGATCGTTGGCAAGTCGACGGCGCTGTTTGGCCAGCTGCAGGTCGGCGAAGGCTATACCGATGTCATCGGCCCGCTGGGCAAGCCCACCCATCTGGAAAAGCTCGGTAAGGTCATCTGCGTCGGCGGTGGTACGGGCGTTGCCGTTCTCCACCCGATTACCCGCGGTCTCAAGGAGGTGGGTAATGAGGTCGTCTGCATCATCGGCGCCCGCAATAAAGGGCTGCTGATGCTGGAAGAGGAGATGAGGGCGGCCTCACATGATTTGAGGGTCTGCACCGACGACGGCTCCTACGGCCATCACGGTTTTGTCACCGATGTTCTCAAGGAAGTGCTCGATGACGGCGATGCCAAGCTGGTGGTCGCCATCGGCCCGGTACCGATGATGAAGGCTGTTTCCAATCTCACCAGAGAATATGGCGTCGAAACCATGGTCAGTCTCAACCCGATCATGGTCGACGGCACCGGCATGTGCGGCGGCTGCCGCGTTACGGTGGGAGGCGAGACCAAATTCGCCTGTGTAGACGGTCCCGAGTTTGACGGTCACCTGGTTGACTTCGATGAGCTGACGCTCAGGCTCCAGGCCTATCTCGAGGATGAGAGGAAATGTCATCAGGATCACTGCAACATCAGGGATGCCAAATAGCCCGGCCGCGGTACTGATTCTGCAGGAGAATATACACTGATATAATTCTATGACGAAGTGGATGTGATTCTATCTACGGAGGAAAAGATGGCGGAGAAAGCTGCGAAGAAAACCAAAAATCCAAGAGTACCCATGCCCGAGCAGGACCCGAAGGTGCGGGCGCGAAATTTTCTTGAAGTTCCGACGGGATATACGGCAAAGATGGCCCAGGACGAAGCCGCCCGCTGTCTCCAGTGCAAAAAACCGGGATGTGTCGAAGGCTGTCCGGTCGGTGTCGACATTCCGGGGTTCATCGATCTTATCGCCCAGGGCGATATGACCGGCTCCATTCGCAATCTGTGGGCCAAAAATGCCCTGCCGGCGGTCTGCGGCCGCGTCTGTCCCCAGGAAATCCAGTGCGAGGGCAAATGTATTCTCGCCAAGAAGGGCGATCCGGTGGCCATCGGCAATCTCGAGCGCTATGCCGCCGATTACGAGCGGGAAAAGGGTACCGGCGAGTTGCCGCCGGTGGCCGCTCCCACCGGCAAAAAGGTGGCCGTGGTCGGCTCCGGTCCTTCCGGGCTCACCGTCGCCGGCGATCTCATTCTCAAAGGGCATGAGGTCACCATTTTCGAGGCCTTTCATAAGCCGGGCGGCGTTCTGGTCTACGGTATCCCCGAGTTTCGCCTGCCCAAGGATATAGTGGCCCAGGAGGTTAACTTTCTCAGCAGGCTCGGGGTCAATGTCGAATGCAATGTGGTGGTCGGCAGGACGGTTTCCGTCGACGAACTCTTCGAGCAGGGCTTTGATGCCGTCTATATCGGCGTCGGCGCCGGCCTGCCTAGATTCATGAATATCCCCGGCGAGAATCTGGTGGGAATCCTCTCGGCCAACGAATACCTGACCAGAGCCAATCTGATGAAGGCCTATAAGTTTCCCGAAGTCGACACGCCCATACCCATTGGCAAGAACGTCGTCGTCCTCGGTGCCGGCAACGTGGCCATGGACTCGGCGCGGACGGCCATGCGACTGGGTGCCGACAGCGTCAAGGTCGTCTACCGGCGCTCCCGGGAGGAGATGCCGGCGCGGGTGGCGGAAATACATCACGCCGAAGAGGAGGGTATCGAGCTGTTCCTCCTCACCAATCCCACCAGGTATATCGGCAATGACAAGGGACGCCTGACCGGCATGGAGTGTCTGAAGATGGAACTCGGCGAGCCGGATGATTCGGGACGGAGACGGCCGGTGGCCATCAAAGGCTCGGAGTTTGAAATAGAGTGCGATCTCTGCATCGTCGCCGTCGGTTCCGGCGCCAATCCGCTGCTGACCGGTGAGACGCCGGACATGCAATTGAACAGATGGGGGAATGTCGTTGCCGACGAGAAAAACGGCAAAACCACCAAGAAAGGAGTGTGGGCCGGAGGCGATATCGTCACCGGCGCCGCTACCGTCATACTGGCCATGGGGGCAGGACGCGCCGCCGCCGATTCCATCCACGACTATCTGATGCTTGGCTGGTAGGCCTGTCGGAGATCCGTAAACACAAAAAAGCCGGATGCCCCGCACAGGGTATCCGGCTTTTTTTTTGATCTGGTTCGGGGTGTGGACCGGAGCCTGCCGCCGGCCGTGAAAATTTTACTCAGTATTTGCGGGAGCGGCGGTATCGAGCCCCGGATCAACAGTCGCAGTCGATTTTGTGACAGGCGATGCAGTATACCCTGAACTTGATCACTTCCGAGAAGAGGTCGGCGTCGTTTTCCTCGTCGTAGCGTTTGGCCTCGCTCATGATCTGTTCGTCGGTCCCGCTCGAGTGAATGATAGAGATCATGGGGGTGTTGTTGAGAAGATATTCTGAGCGTTCCCCGGAGGAGAGATGTGCCAGATAATCATCGAGGCTGTATTGTATTTTGTCCCTCTTGCGTGCCATGGGATGTTCCTGTTGGTTCGTCGCCCAGCAAAATGGTCCGCCGTGATGTGCCGGTGGCGGCCGCCGTTTCTTTCATTTTTCCCCAGATCCGGCAGCGGGAAACGATCACCCTACACCATGGATCGGCCGAGTTCAAGTCGAAATTGGGCTCCGATGGCCGCAGAATCCCAGTATTTCGCGGCTTGGGACGGTCGCCGGTTGTCTGCAAAAGACATATTCTCTTTTTCGATTGCCGAGGATAGACGTTGAACTTTTACCGGCGCCGGATAATAGTATTGCATCGGATATGAAGATATACCTGCAACGATGGTGCAAAAAGGACTCCTCTATCATGTATCGTTTCTGCTGCTTTCTGCTGGTTTTCTGCAGCTGGTGTGAGGCCGCGGCCGGAGAAACCCTGCTTCTCCAGCCCTACCGGCGGCAGATCGAAATCACCGGCCTGACGCGGGCCTTCGAGAAGCGAACACTTGCCGCTGAAGTGAGCGGCAGATATACGAGCGTCGATGTCGATATCGGCGACACCGTTGCCGCAGACGGCAGGGTGGCGGCCATCGAGACAACCTTCATCGAACTCGATCTGGCCGCCAACCGCATCAGCCGGGAGAAGGCCAGACACAGGCTGGCGCTGGAAGAGAAGAAACTCGCCCGCCTTGAACGTCTGATTACCGAAGAATCGGCGACCAGGGCCTCCTACGATGAAGCCGTTCTCGCAGCTGAAATAGTGAGACTGACGCTGGCGGAACTGGAAAATGAAAATGCGCGTCTTGAAGAGAAGCTCAAGCGGCATGTAATCTTTGCCCCCTCGGGCTGGAAAGTCGTCGAGCGATTCGTCGATACCGGCGAATATACAAGGGCGCCGGAACCGGTGGTGACAGTGGCCGACTATCGGCGGGTGAAAATCCCCTACATGCTGACTTTTGAAGAACTGCAGCTGCTGCGCCGCACGTCTCCCCTGACGGTCTACCTCGCTGATCTGCATCTGCATCTGGTGGTTGCCGTCCACTCCGTTGCCCCCGATTTCGTCGCCGCCACCCGCAAGATTGAAGTGGAGCTGGTCAGTGTAGACCCCCGCGGCGATCTCCGGGGAGGCCTGCGGGCCGAGCTTGCCCTCGCCGGCAAGGTGGAGGAGCATGTCTTTCACGTGCCTGCGGATTCGCTGCTGAGCCGCTTCGATGCCCACTGGCTGGTGAAGGAGAACGGCCAGCGTCTCCAGGTCACCCTCCTGGGCAGGAAAAATGATGGCCAGACGGCCATCATCGCTGTCGAGGGAGTTGGGGCGGCGGATCGTTTCCTGGCAGATCCCGGGGCTGTACCGGTGTCGCCCGTCGATCGGCGAGAAACGGAGTAGAGATTGGAAACCATGCAGCGATTCGTCAATTTCACCCTGGAGCAGAAGGTCGTTTTCAATCTGCTCTTCGTTCTGCTTATGGTGATTGGCGCGTTCACGCTGCTGCGTATGCCGGTGGAGAGATATCCCAATATCCAGTTCGGCAAGATGTATATTCTCACCTATCTGCCCGGCGCCTCGCCGGAGGATATCGAAACGCTGATCACCCGGGAGATCGAGGAGGCGCTCGAGGATCTCGACGAGGTCGAGTATATCCGTTCCAGCAGCTACCGGGAACGTTCCAATATCGTCATCAAGTTCGAGGACGACAGTGATTATGAAAAGCGTTTTGACGATGTCCGTCTCAAGGTCCTGTCCATCGTCGACGACCTGCCGCCCCGAACCGAACCGCCTGTTTTCAATTTCCTCGATGTCAACGACTGGTTTCCGACCATAAGCGTCAATGTCGCTGGTCGGCACAGCAACACCACCCTGACCCAGGTCGCCGAAACCCTGGAAATCCCCCTGGCGCAGATCGAGGGTGTACGCGAGGTCCGGATTTCAGGTGATTTTAGCCGGGAGTTTCATCTCATCCTCTCCGAAGAGAAGCTGCACAGGGCGGGAATGAGTTTTGCCGAAGTGGCGGAGGCGCTGAGGGCAGCCCAGGGAGCCTTTCCGGCAGGACATGCGGAAACCTCCAGGGACGAGATCGTCGTCCGCGTGGACGAACAGTTCAGCGGCCGTGATGCTCTGCTCGCAGCAATTATCCGCAGCGACGGAGACGGCTCCTTCCTGCGACTGGAAGACGTGATCGAAAGCGGCTATTTTTCCTTCCGCGATCCCTTCGTCATGACCTCGGTCAACGGCGAGGACTGCGTCACCCTGCAGATTCAGAAGCACGCCGACGGCAATGCCCTGTTCATCGCCGATGCCGTAGGCTCTCTCATCGAGGAGCAGCAGGCGGTCTACGCCCCCTTGGGCATCGGCCTCAAGGTCACCCAGGATTCGAGTACCCGGATCGAGGATTCCATGCGCGTGCTTGGAGTCAATCTCTTACTGGGGATCGTTCTGGTCTGTTCAATCATATGGCTGTTCATGGGATTTCGCAATGCGGCGCTGACCACCGTCGGCATCCCCTTCGCCTTTCTGGTGACCATGGTGCTTATGTATATAAGCGGCAATTCGGTCAACGAGGTGTCCCTGTTCGCCTTCGTCCTCGTCTCAGGCATTATCGTCGACGACGCCATTGTCGTCGTTGAGAATATCCACAGGCATCACCAGAGCGGCAAAGAGCTGCGCCAGGCCATCTGCGTCGGCACCGCCGAGGTCTTCCTGCCGGTGGTCAGCGCCACTCTGACCACCATCGTCGCCTTTCTCCCCATGCTCATCATGACCGGCATGGTCGGCGATTTCTTTGCCATAATTCCCATAACCGTCGCCTTTGCCCTGGCCGCTTCTCTTCTGGAATGCCTCTTCATTCTTCCCTGTCACTATCTCGATTTCGGCCGCGTCTCCAGAAGGGACCGCCTCGCCTCCGCCGAGGCCGGCGCCGAAACCGTAGGGGGATTTTATGATCTGCCCGGGGAGGGAGTCGCCATGACCGTCATTCGCCGGTCCTTTGACGGCGCCATTCAGCTCGTCCTTCGTCAACGGTTGATAACACTGCTTCTGCTGGCAACGGCCTTCATCGTCGCCGTCGCCATTTTCCTGGCATCGATACAGGGCAAGACCAACCTGGTGCGCATCACCTTCTTTCCCGATAATTACTCGCTCTACTACGTGGAGCTCACCGCGCCGCCATCCACCCCTCTCGAGCGCACTCACGCGCTCGTCAAAGAGGTCGCCGCCCATATCGCCGGACAGGGAGGCGGCCGGGCAGAGTCGGCTCTTGGGTTTGCCGGATATTATATCGACGAGGATTTTTCACCGCAGTACGGGCGCAACCACGGTTATGTCGCCGTCACCCTGCCCGCCATCAGGGACAGGTATTTTGCCGATTATCCTGAAAACGACGTTGTCGCCCATCTGCAAAAGGTGCGGCAGGAGGTGGCGCCGCTGCTGCCCGGGGATATAGAGATTGCGGTGCGCCCGGAAAAAGACGGTCCGCCGGCGGGCAGGGATCTCAACATACGGGTTCTGGGACTGGATGCGGATAAGGTCGCCGCCCTGGCCTCTGAGGTTGAAACCTTTCTCCGCAGCGACGAAACGATTGCTCCCTGGCTCACCGATCTCGACAACGATCAGGGCAGCCGCAACCGCGTCCTGCGTCTTAGGGTGGAGAGGCAGAAAGCGGCCGAGCTGGGGGTCAGCGTCAAAGAAGTTGCCGCTCTGGCCGCCGCAGCCTTCCAGGGCCAGATTATAGGTGAGATGAGGCTAACCGGCGAGACGGTCGATATCCGTTTAAAAAGACAGCAGCAGGAAGAGCTGCCGATGATTAAAGCAATGGACATGGTGGTTGCCGAAAGTGCGGCCGGCAGCATCCGCCTGGGGGACCTCCTCCGGGCGGAGTACAGCCTGGAACCGGGGTATCTCAACAGGTTTCAGGGACAGAGGGCGGTAACCGTTACGGCCGACATCAAAGCCGGCGCCCCTGTAGCCGCGGCCATGATCATTGAAAGAGTCAAGACCCTCTATGCCGGCCTCCGCCAGGACTACGCCGGCACCTCCCTCAATTTTGCCGGCGAGCATGAATCCACCGCCAAGTCCTTCAGTTCGCTGGCCTATGCCTTCGCCATCGGTCTTGTTGTCATCTATCTCATCCTCGCCGCCCAGTTTCGTTCGTCCCTGCAGCCCTTGATCATTATCGCCGCCGTGGTTTTCGCCCTTACCGGGGTGATATGGGGAACCGTCCTCTCCCGCAGTCTCTTCACCGTTAACAGCTTTGTCGCCGTGATTGGCGTCACCGGTGTTGTCGTCAACGATTCGCTGGTTCTGGTGGAGTTCATCAACAAGTGCTACCAGAGCGGCATGGCGCGACGAGAAGCCCTGCTCAGGGCGACCCATATTCGGCTGCGACCGATTCTGCTGACCACCTTGACCACCACCCTGGGTCTGCTGCCCATGGCGCTGGGCATCCCTGAGTATTCACTGACCTGGGGCAGTATGGCCATGACTTTCGTCACCGGTCTCTGCACCGCCACCTTTCTTACCCTTATCATTATTCCGCTGCTGTGGGATATGGCAACGCCGCGGAGAAGCCGGCACGGCCAGGTGAAAGAGGCTGCCTGACTTTTCGAAAAAGTTCGGGGGCGTGCGACATCACCAGCTGTCTACCCGGTGATGCCGCACCTGATCAAATTGGGCCTAGACCTTGAATCCGAGCCGGCCAGCGGCTATACTCCTTTTTGAGACGCGCATCAAGTATGAGTTAATTGGCTTCTTTGCGGATGGATAACTGAGGATATTTTTTAGCAGGGAGGGAGGGAAATGACGATGAGGACGATAATCTGTGTCGGAATGGCAGTGCTTTTCTCTGTTATAGGCGGTGGTGCATGGGCGCAGGAGGCGGCTGTCAGCGATGAAACCGAAGAATGCCTCACCTGTCACTCCATGATCAATCCCGGTCTGGTTGCTTCCTGGCGGAAAAGTCTTCACAGCACTACCTCTCCTGCCCAGGGCCTTGAAAAACCGGAAATGGAGAGAAGAATATCTTCGGAGTCGGTTCCCGAAAAACTGAGGGATACGGTCGTCGGCTGCTATGAATGTCATTTTCTGCGCAGCGACGAACATGCCGATTCCTTCGAACATAACGGCTATACCATCAACATAGTGGTAACGCCTGAGGATTGCGCCACCTGCCATAGTGTCGAAGCGGAGCAGTATTCCGACAACATGATGGCCCATGCCCACGGCAACCTTGTGGATAACGAGTTGTACCAGGATTTTATCGGGGTGGTCAACAATCGCTACCACTATGAAGAGGGAGAGCTTGCCATCGGTGAGGGTGATCGCCAAACAGAATACGAATCCTGTCTCTATTGCCACGGCACCCGCCTGGAGGTCACAGGGCGTATCAGCCGGGATACCGATTTTGGCGAAATGGAGTTTCCCGAGCTCGAGGGCTGGCCGAATCAGGGTGTCGGCCGCATAAATCCCGACGGCAGCAAGGGGGCCTGTACCGCCTGCCACACCAGACACGCTTTTTCCATTGCCGAAGCCCGCAAGCCCTATACCTGCTCCGAATGTCACAAGGGCCCGGATGTTCCCGCCTACAAGGTCTACGAGGCCAGCAAGCACGGCAACATATTCAAGGCCAAGGAGGCCGACTTCAACTTTACCGCCGTTCCCTGGAAGGTGGGCGAAGACTTTACGGCTCCGACCTGCGCCGCCTGTCATGTCAGCCTGCTCGCCAGTCCGGACGGCGATATCATCGCCGAGAGAACCCACCGCTTCAACGACCGGCTCGCCTGGCGTCTATTCGGCGTACCCTATGCCCATCCCCACCCGGTATCCGCGGATCTGAGCGAGGTGGTCAACTCCGCCGGCCTGCCGCTGCCGGTCGAACTCGACGGACAGCCGGTTGACCGCTTTGTCATCGATGAGAGCGAGCAGCAGGAGCGCAATCAACGCCTGCAGGCCGTCTGTCTCAGCTGTCACGGCCGTCAGTGGGTGGAGAATCATTTCGACAGACTGGAAAACACCATCGAGGTGACCAACTCCCAGACCCGCGAGGCCACCAAAATTCTCAGCGATATATGGGGGGGCGGTTTCGAGCAGGGACTGCCGCAGAAGGCCAATATCTTCGACGAGCAGGCTGAGAGGATGTGGACCACCATCTGGCTCTTCTACGCCAACTCAACCCGTTTTGCTTCGGCCATGGCCGGCGGCGGCGACTACGGAGTGTTCGCCGACGGGCGCTATCAGACCGCCCTTGAGCTCAACAACCTCTTTCAGCGCCTCGAACTCTATAAGGCGCTGTCGCAAAAGCGAGGCGGCGACGGCAACTAGTCCGGCAAAGCTGGCATTTGGGGCGGGCAGTTCGCTTTTTCAGGCAGCGGCCGCGCCGAACCGCCCCTTTATGCCAGCATGATCCGCCCGGGTCAGTGCCGGCGGCGGATGGCTTTGATCGCATCGGCTGATCACGCTGGTGTTCGCCGGCCTTTTTGCAGGGTCAGCAGCGAGTGGGCGAGCAGTACTCCAAAGAGCAGGCCGCCACCGATAATGGTCGTTCCCGGAACGCCCTCATCAACCACCATCCAGACCAGCAGAGGCCCGAAAAGCATTTCCAGCAGCATGATCATATTGACCTCCGGGGCGGTGATATAGCGTGGAGCAAAGGTCAGCAGGGCAAAGGACACCGGTATGACGATCAGCACCAGCAGGGCCAGCAGCCCAATGCTGTCGGATGCCACCGCCAGCGATGGGGTGAAGAGAAGCGCTATGCAACAGATGAACAGACCGCCGACCCCAATGCAGGGTATCATGTTCACCTCTTTTCGGCTGCGGACGAGGACGAGGCTTGCGGCCATGAACAGGGCCTGGAGAAGAGCGAGGAGATCGCCGGTGACATGGTCTCTGCCTGCCCGCATATCGCCGGCAACGATGATTATAATGGCCAGGAAGCTGAGCACCACCGCAACCCAGGTTCTCAGGGGCAGGCTGGTTTTCAAAAAGAAACGGGTCATCAGGGCCGACCAGACCGGAGCGGTGGAGATAATGGCCAGGGTGTTGGCTACCGTCGTGTGATAAAGAGAGGAGACGAACAGCAGGGACGCCAGGCCATAACAGAAACCGGCGAGCATCCCGGTCCGGCCGATGGCCGCGAAGGAGCGTATCAGGCCGTGGGGGGAGAAAACCGCCATTATCAGGCAGACTCCGACCAGTACCCCGGCGCCGCGATAGAACTGCATGGTCCACTGCTCCATGTCGAGCAGGCGAACCAGCAGCGTATCCGGGCTCAATATGATAATTCCGGCAAAGGCATACAGCAGTCCCTTGCCCTGTTCCGTCAATACTTTTTTCATCGCCTCTTCTCTGACTTCGGGTGCAAACGGCCCATGGTAGCTCTTCTCAATTTTTGATGCTATACTTTTTCCGCTTTTGCAGGTGAATAGACAAAGGCTTGGATCCGACCGACAGGCGCCGGCAATCGGCACCTGGTCATGTGTTGCCCCGTTGGCAGAGAAAAACGGTGGAGGTGCGTTATGGAAAGGGGAGCGGAGACCCCGCCAACGCCCTGGTTCTCAAGGCTCTCAGGGCCATGGAGGAGTGGTACGGGAAACCACGGGAAGGCTGGTGACGAAGAAAAGAGAAGCCGAAAAATGTCTCAGTTGACGCTGTCGCCGGAGGTTTCCCTGAAGCTGTGGGCGGGATAGGTGCCGAGCAGCTCGACCCGTTTGGCGAAAAACCGGAGTTCCTCCATGGCCAGCTGCAGCGGCCTTTCATCTGTATGCCCTTCGACGTCGGCGTAGAAGGTGGCGACGTTGAAGTGCTTGCCGACATAGCTCTCGAGTTTGACCATCTGCACGCCGTTGGTGGCAAATCCGCCAAGCGCCTTGTACAGGGCCGCGGGTATATTGCGCACTTCGAAGACAAAACTGGTGATATAGGGGCGGTTTTCGCGGTGCGGGGCTATATCGTTGCTGCCGGAGAAAATGAGAAAACGGGTGGTATTGTGGTCGGCGTCCTGGATGTTTTTCTTCAGTATTTCCAGTCCGTAGATTTCAGCGGCCAGTTCCGAACCGATGGCCGCCTGGGTTGTATCGCCCCATTTCTTGATGTCGGAGGCGCCCTTGGCCGTATCGGCGACCACATGGCTGATAAGCCCCAGCGACTCAATTATTTTCTTGCACTGGGGAATGGCATGCACATGGCTGTGGACATCGGTGAGGTCTTCGATGGAAGCGCCGGGAATGGCCAGCAGACAGTGATGGATTTTCTGGAAATGTTCGCCGATGATATAGAGCCGGCCGCTGGGGATGAGATGATGGACGTCGGCGACCCGTCCGGCCAGGGAGTTGTCCACGGGAATCATTGCCAGGTCGGCTTTGTTCTCGCGCACGGCCCTGAATGCGGCGTCGAAGGAAACGCAGGGTACCGTTTTCAGATCCGGGTAGGCCATGCGGCAGGCCAGATCGGAATAGGCTCCGGCCATGCCCTGAAAGGCGATGGAGGTGTATCTCGATGTTGTCATTGTCGGTTTCTGTGATGGTTGCTGCAAGTTTAACACGACGAGTTCATTGTCGTCCGTTTTTCATAAAATGCAAGTCCGGGTCGAGACGATGGTGCCGCAGGTCTTGATATTACCTCCAGCGGCCGATCGCCGCAACGGCTTTTCTGCAGCCATTACTCCCGGGCGCCAAGACGTTCGAGGTCGGCAAGATAGTGGTCGGCGTTGTCGAGATAGAAGGACAGCGCCTTGGAGAAGCTCTTGCCGACAAGACCGTCAACGAAGACCTGGCTGATTTCCTTGTAGCGTTTGAGCACCAGTTGCGACCGGTAGAAGATCAGCCACTCTTCCCGGGACATTTTTTCGAAAATGCCCTCCATGGCTTTTCTGGCCCGCGGCTGGTACATCCAGAAGTACATGAGGTCGAGGGCGTTGACGATGAGGTATTTTTCCTGTTCTCTGGCCTCGTAGTTGAGGGTTTCCATCATCATCTTCGGCGACAGCAGGATATCGAGTACGTCTTCTTCCGGAAACAAAAGGTCCAGTCGGGAGAAAACGGAGAACAGCTGGGAGATCTTCAGACGGTAGCCGGCCAGTCGCACCCGGATGTTGGTCTGCCGGTCGGCAAGCCCTTCGATGATAGCGGCAACGCAGTCGGAGGCGAATTTGGAAATGATGGCCGCCCATTTCTGCAGGATGGCGTCGATGTTGGCGGCTCCGGCGAACAGCAGGGCTGAACCGATCACCGAGTTGAGAGCGATGGCCAGCGGGATTGCCAGTATCGAACGAAAGAAGTTGCCGACCACGGCGCTTCGCGGCAGGCCGCGAAAGGCGTTATGGCTGGAGATGTAGATACCGTTGGCCAGTCCCATGACGGCATAGAGCAGCAGCGGGTTGGTGGCGGTGGTTATGCCGAAGGTATTGTCTAAAAGCAGGGTCTTGACCAGGTAGTCCAGCAGCGGTACCGAAAAGCCGGTATAGAGCAGTGAATCGGCTATGCGGCTCCAGCTCACCAGCGAGTTCCAGGGGAGCAGGGGCGAGCGCCGCAGACCGCCGCCGCCCAGGACCGACTGGATGATATTGCGCAAACCGGTGATGCCGAACCAGATGAAGGCGCCGAAGTAGGCAAGCAGCCACCAGTCTTTGGTAAGGTAGAAGGTGATGAAGGCGGGAAGAAAGCCGATGAGTACCTTGAGGCTGTTCTTGATGTTGGTATTGAGGTATTTCCAGGAGGTGTTCACCCGCTCGTCACCGTTTGAGGCGATGCCCAGTTTTTCGCGGATATCGGTGCGGCCGCGGCCGCCAAGCGTGCAGATATTGCCGTCGGTCTGCGGATGGACCCTGAAGCCGTTGAGGCTCCAGTCCTCCCAGCGCCGGAAGATCTTGCCGGTAAACAGGGGCAGCCTGCCGACAAAGGTTATCTGTTCGCCGAGTTCGTAGGCCTGCAGGTCGCGGCTGTGTGTGTTTTTGGTGAGATGGGCAGTGACCGGGATAAACTGCCGTTGCCCCTGCAGCGTTTCCTGTCTGACGGCTCTCCTGCCCTTGGATGGCAAGGTGTCGACAACCACCAGCCCCATGCCGTAGTGATGCTCGGACTGTCCCGTGGAATCCGAACCGATGTGGGAGCCGAGGATGCGGTTTTTGTAGTAATTATGAAATTTCTCCAGATGGTAGAGAATATCCATGAGTACATCTTTTCTCCTGGCCATCGTCTTCAGCTCAGCCTGTAAAGCCTTGCCCCCATCCTCGCCGGACTCCGCTTTTTTGACAGAGCCCGACACCTCGTGTATCTGCTCGTCATAATCCCAGATGATTTCGCGAATGACTCGTTTCAGATGGATGACGTTGTCCTCGCTGAGCGCCTGCTGGAGTTTGCCGATGAGGCTGTAGTGCTTGGCCGGACTGCGGTTGTCCACCGCTTCACCGTTAAAATGCCATCCCAGCATGGGCCTGCGGGAGGTGATGCCGTAGGCGGCATCCTTGAGGTTGTAGGACTCAAGATGGCTGACCATGCCTTCGCAGACGTAGAGGATTTCCATTGTATCCTGAATGGAAAGGTTGCCGAGATTGAGGGTGAACGCTGAGGCGGAGTGGACGGAGAGCAGGCGGGCAAGGAGATCCCTGGGGCCCAGTCTCAGCAGTTCCGGCACGTCGCTGTCGTCCTGTGGCCGGTTGGGGTCGTTGATGTCGGGATTTTGGGCCGGCTGCAGATACTGCTGAACGATCGCTTCCACCGTCAGGGAAGAAAGATGCCTGTGCCATCGGGGAGGGAGGGTGTTCTCGTCTGCGGCCAGGGGCGTTTGCATCCTCTGTTGCGGCCAATGTTCCTGGAGGCTTTTGAGGACAGAGTCTTGAATATAGCGGCCCAGATGCAGAATGGAGGGCTGGCCCGAGCCGACGAAATCGAGAAAGTCTTCAACTTCCAGGGGAGAAAGATCGATATCCAGCTGAGAGGCGATATCCAGCCGATGGTGACGGTTGTATTTTTCCAGGACATCGAAAATATAGCCTTGCTGGTAGGAGGAAACCCTGCGTCCTGCCTCCATCAGGCCGGTTACCGCCTCCTCCCTGAGAAAGCTCAGAAAGGCACGGGAATCGTCAAGACCCTGCGGCTGCCAGGTGAAGCGGACGTATTTGTCCCGGAACCTGGCCGACATTTCGATGCCGACGCGGGTGTGGATATCGAGGATGCTGCTTGCCTCGAGGAGCTCTTCCACCACTTCCGGTCTGACGTAGTTGTAATAGACCACCGTCAGATGACGAATCCCTTTTATCCAGGCATCCATGATCAGGTGGGTCGGGGACTTGCGCCCCTTGGTATTGGCGTCGTGGACATGATTGTCGAAGGCGTACTGATTCCACTCTTCGGGCATCTCCAGCAGATGATATTTGGCCAGTTCCGCCCGTACCTTTCTGGGGCTGCCTGTGGAGACCATGCGGAAATCATGGGCCAGCTTCAGGCGGCAGGTATTGTCTTCGCAGCGCAGCAGGTCTTTCATTATCTGCACCAGCACCCTGGCGGTGTTTTTCTGGTAGTAGGTGGTGGAGGAGAGAAAAACCTCGTCGCGCAGAGACCGCAAGGCCTTGATCCTGTCGCTGGCCCGCCCCTGTTCGAAGGTGTCGAGCAGGCTGGCTATGGCATAGGCGATGCGCAGTCCCCGGGGAGCGGCCAGTTCCTTGATGCCATGCGGGTGCATGTGTTCGCCGAGCAGGCTGCGCAGCGTCTGGGAACTGCTGCCGCGTTCGAGAACATCGTCGACGATATCAAGAAGCTGGAAATCGTTCTTGTCGAAAAAGATCTTGGCGAAGAGCTGTTTCATTATCGTAAATGATACCTGCAAGAGAGATCGCGGTCAATCAAAAGCCTTGAAGAAAGCCGGGTGTTTGAGTGCAATAAAGGTGCTGGCGGGACCTCGCCCGGGTATTTCGGGAAATGTGCGGACTCTTTGTCGAAGCGCCCATCATCCCCTGACCAGAAAAATTCCCGAAAGGGTGAGAAACCCTGCTGCCGTCATGCCTGCGCCGAAGGACAGGAAGTCGCCGGCCACGGCTATGGCTGCGGGCAATATGCCGCCGCCGACCACCGGTGCCACGGCGATGGAGAGCGACAGTGTCAGCGCCCGACTCTGTGTGCTGGAGTTGGCCGAGGCCATGGACAGTATCGGCGGAAAGAGGCAGGCCGAAGCCGCCGCCTGGATGTAAATGGCCGGTACCAGGACGCTGTCCGGGCCGAGACCGAGGGCAATGATGGCACAGCCGGTTGCGGCCAGGGCAAAGGCAATGGCCATCGGCGGGTTAATGCGGTCGGTGAGCCAGCCCGCCAGCAGCACCAGAAATACCGCCGGTATTCGTGATATTCCCAGCAGCTCGTTGGCCTCGGCCAGGCTGAAGCCTCTCTCGCTGACAAGATAGAGCGGCGTCATCGAATAAACCCCGGTTTCGACTCCGACGGCCAGGCTGATGAGGATGCTGAGCTGCCAGAAAGACGGCTGGGCCGTGACTTCGCGGATAAGGCTGAGACTTGGCAGGGAGGGGCGGGCCTGGGTATCGCTTCCCATGACCAGATAGAGCGTTCCCAGAAGAACCAAAACGATGGCGCAGCCCTGGTATCCCCAGCGCCAGGATCCCATCAATACCGCCAGGGTCGCCACAAAGGGCACCGAGATGAGGGCGAAATTGGGAGCGAGTTCATGGATGCCCATGGCCTTGCCCCAATCTTTGGGCTGCACCAGCAGGGTAATGAGGGCGATTCCTGAAGGTACGTAAAGTCCGCCGGCCATGCCCATTGCCAGAAAAAGCGGGTAGAGCAGCCAGACAGAGTGGCTGATGCTTATGAGGATGGTGGCCGCCGCCGTTCCCCATATTGACAGAAGAATGCAGAGCTTGTAGCCCCAGCGGGCGGCAACCAGCGAAGCGCCGAGCTGACTGAGACAGAAGCCGACGCCGGTCAGCAGGATGAACAGGCCGCTGTGGCTGTGGCTCAGGCCGAGCTCCTTCTCCAGTGCCGGCAGCGACGGGCCGGCAAGCTGGCGGGCGACGAAATTGACAAAGAAGATGAAGGTCAGAAGGATGACCGGTCCCAGGACCACCGCCAGTCTTTTTCCCTGAGGGCGGAAACGCGTGTGAGTCTGTGGAGTGGCCATTTTTCAGGAAATGTTCGGGTTAACGGAAAAAACGCGCCTGGCCTGCCGGCATCTTTTTCCACGGACCTTGTCTGCCGGGAGAATCCGCGGCAAAAGCACTTGATCCTACATGGCTTTGCCAAATGGGACAAGGTTTTCTCACCCTGAAATCGTTTTTGTACGGCAGGGGACTTCCTCTGCCCCGGCGACGTACCTATTGTTAGCAGAGGAACATCTGATCCGCGGAAAAAACCGGAGGAACAGACACTGTGACCATCTCTCATACCATACCCTGCCTGATTGCCGCCCTTGTCCTCTGGACGACCCCGCTGTTGGCGGCAAAAGACGATCCCTTCAGGTGCGGCAGCGATATAATCACCCTTGGCGATATGTTCAGAGCTTTGGGGATTACACCCGTTGATCGAGCTTTTTCCTGGCAGTATGCTTAAGATGTTTGAGAAGCAAGATATGTTAAAAACAGACGATAAAATGTAATCCTGGAATATTTTTCTCTTTGATGGAGGAGCCAATGTCAAGACGTATTCTTCTCTGTATTCTCCTGCCGCTTTTTCTCTTCAGCGGCTGTGGATACAACAGTCTGCAGATGAAGGAAGAACAGGTTTTTCAGGCCTGGGCGGATATTGAGGCCACCCTGCAAAGACGAGCTGATCTTATTCCCAACATCGTCCAGACGGTCAAGGGCTATGCCGCACATGAGCGGGAGACCCTGGAGGCGGTGGTCAACGCACGGGCTAAAGCAACCTCCGTCAATCTCTCACCTGGAGATTTGAGTGATACCCAGGCTATGAACAGGCTGCAGCAGGCACAGGGCCAACTGTCGTCAGCCCTTTCACGGCTCATGGTGGTGGTAGAGCGCTATCCGGACCTCAAGGCCAACCAGAATTTTCTCGATCTGCAGAACCAGCTTGAAGGGACTGAAAACAGAATCAATGTGGCCAGACAGCGCTACAATCAGGCGGTAGGCGAGTTCAATGCCGCCATCCGCAAATTTCCCTATAACCTGACCAACAATTTTTTGCTCCACCTGGATCGAAAAGAGTATTTCAAAGCTGAAGAAGGGGCCGGGCAGGTCCCGCAGGTTTCCTTTGAGTAGCGGGTAAATTCTGGGTTAGGCCAATGAAAAAGATATCTGTCATACTGCTATGTCTGGCGTTATTGTCGAGCCCTCTGGTCGGGTCGGCCCTGGGGCGTGAGGTGCCTGCGCTCAAGGGGCGGGTCAACGATTATGCCGGAATTCTCTCTGCTCCGGCAAAAAATCATATCGAGCAGCTGCTGGTCGAACTGGAAAACAGCGACTCAACCCAGCTTGTCGTCTTGACCATCAAATCCTTGCAGGGAGACAGCCTCGAGCAGTTTTCACTCAGGGTTGTCGAAAGCTGGAAAATAGGTCAGTCCGGGCTGGATAACGGTGCTCTGCTGCTCATCGCCGTGGAAGACAGGAAAGTGCGGATCGAGGTCGGCTACGGTCTGGAGGGCAAACTCACCGATCTTATGGCCGGCAGAATCATACGCAATGTCATCCTGCCGCAATTCAAGCAGGGTGATTTTGATCAGGGCGTCATCGGCGGCGTAAATGCAATGATTGCAACGGTACGCGGGGAATATAGCAATGCGGATCAGATAGAATCCGGGAGCAGCCAGAACGACTATATGGGACTTGTAGCCCTGATGATGTTTTTCTTCTTTTTTCTCGGCAACATCCTGCGCCGTAAAAAAGCGGCAGGCGCAATAGTCGGCGGTATCGGTGCGCCCCTTCTGGGAGGTATTTTTCAGGGGTTTTCTCTGCCGCTTTTTCTCCTGCTCATCCCCGTGGGTCTTATCGGCGGTTTGATCGTATCGGCCTTGCCCGTGGGTTCAGGGAGGTCTGGGCGATTAGGTGGCGTGTATATCGGCTCCGGTGGATTTGGTTCTTCCTCCGGCGGTTTTGGCGGATTCAGCGGTGGCGGTGGCGGTTTTGGCGGCGGCGGTGCATCGGGAGGGTGGTGAGATGAAAACTTCGGCACAACACTTCCTCACGGAAGAACAGCAGGAAAAAGTTACCAGATCGGTACAGCAGGCGGAACTCACGACCTCGGGCGAGATTGTGCCGATGATTGTCTCGGCATGCGACGACTATGCCAAGGCCAGGTTTCTGACGGCCCTGCTTTTCAGTCTTCCGGCAGCCCTGGTCATTCCCCATTTTCTCTCGACATGGCTCTGGTTTGAGCCTGATAACGTTTATCTGTTTCTCTGTCTGATGGTGCCGCTTTTCTTGGTTTTCAACCAGGTGATCATCTTCTATCCCCGTCTGGCAAAACTGTTTCTCTCAAGCGAGGAGATGGAACGTGAGGTTCAGGAAGAAGCTGTCAGATGTTTTTTCGAGGAAAAGCTGTATGCCACCCGCGACGCCAATGGCATCCTGGTATTTATCTCGGTTTTTGAAAAGAAGGTATGGATTCTGGCCGATTACGGTATAGACAGAAAGATCGACCCGCAGACCTGGGTCGCACTTGTCAATGCATTGACCGCCAAAATAAAAGATGGCGAGCCTTGCACCGGCCTCTGTCAGACCATATCTGAGATTGGTCAAATCCTGCAGCAGCATTTTCCCTATAAAAAAGACGACACCGACGAACTGCACAATCTGATAATAAAATAGCCTGACGACATGAACAAAAACGTGGTCTGTCTGTTCGCTCGATTGCTCGGAAAGAATCATCAGGGAGTTTTACTATGCACAGGCGAAGGTTTATTTGGAAGCTGGGCTGTGCCGGCGTGGCGATTCTCTGCAATCCATTGAATCCAGGTGCCTCTCTACAGGCAAAAGGTGCCGGTGCCTCCCTGCTGAGAAAGAGCATTCCCAGCACTGGTGAGCTGATCCCTGTTATTGGCATGGGAACCTGGATTACCTTCAACGTAGGCAAAATTCAACAGCTTCGCGATCAGCGCACCCAGGTTCTCAAGGCCTTCCTGGAAGCCGGAGGCACGGTGATCGATTCTTCTCCCATGTATGGCTCCTCGGAAGAAGTCGTAGGCTATGCGATCGACAAACTCGGTGCCCGGGAAAAGGTTTTCGCCGCAACAAAAATATGGACCAGCGATGCTGCTGAAGGTAAGGAGCAGTTTGAGGATTCCCTCTCCCTCTGGGGGCTTTCAGACCTCGAGCTGGAACAGGTCCATAATGTAGTCAATTGGCAGGATCATTTGCCGTTTCTGCAGAATTTGAAGGAAGAGGGCAGGATTCGCTACCTGGGTATTACTACATCGCACGGCCGAAGGCATGCAGACGTTGCCCGTTTGATGGAGCAGTACGATCTGGATTTTGTGCAATTCACCTATAACCTGGCCAACCGGGAGGTGGAAAACAGCCTTCTCCCCCTCGCCGAGGAAAGACAGATCGCGGTCATCATCAATCGTCCGTTCGGAGGCGGAGGGCTTATTCGCCGCCTTAAGCAGAAGCCCTTGCCGGCATGGCACCAGGAACTTGATTGCCAGAACTGGCCGGAACTTGCCCTGAAGTTTATCGTCTCACATCCTGCTGTTACTGTTGCCATCCCTGCAACCTCAAAGCTGGCTCATATGAAGGAAAACATGGGTGGTGTGCGCGGTCGTCTGCTGGAGGAGAAGGAACGGCAGCGCCTGCTGGAGTATGTAATAAATCTCTAATTTTCCAGAGCCCATCCCGGCGCCGATGACTTTTTACGAGAGTATCATGGACTGGCAAACTCTATTCGACTATCGGTTGGATGATCTGATAATGTTCTCGCCGGAAGTGTATGAGGCGCTGCATCACAGCTATCTTCAGCAATACGCGCTCATGCAATGGTGTTTCTGGCTGCTCCTGCTGGTCCAGGTGATCTGGCTGGTCCAATATCGAATGGTCCTGGAGATTAGCCTTGCCCTCATATGGGCTTGGCTCGCCTATCAATACACCTACCAAACCCTGGGCCAGGTGCTTTTGGCCGGTGGACAGCTTGCTGGAATCCTTGCCATACAATCCTTTATCCATTTGTTGCTTGCCCTGGTGTCACCGGCAGGCAGACTCAAACCTCGTTTGCTGCACATTGAGCAAAAACGATCGGTAAAGCTGCGTATTGGTCTTGTTGTGGCAGGTCTGGCCCCATGGCAGGCGATCGTTACCGGTCAGTCCAGTCTGAGCGTATCCTATGGCCTGGGAATTCTGCCAACCGCCATCGTTACCATTGGTTTTGCGCAACTGTTCTACACAGGCTGGTGCCGCTGGCTCGCTCTTTCTATTCCTGTCCTGTGTATTCTGGCGATACTGGTTCTGCTTTTCGGCTTATACTAATCCGGGGCGGCTCATCTCATCATCGCTCTCATTCTCTTCCGGGGGCGACGGCGCCAAGATTCTGGATTTGCAAAACTATCTCCAGATAAGAAGGTGCAATAATGAGAGTCACCCTGTCTCACGATATGTAACTGAACATTAGCCCGGATAATTCACGAGTTGAAACACCGCCATGGAAACTCTGGTGAGACCGACTCAGCATATTGAATACTAAATGGCCGCCTCACGGTCAAAAAGTACGCAAAGCGTGAGCCTCACGATGCGGCTGGAAGTGATAACACCTTTATTTATCGCGCCAGTAGTTGTTTGCCGCGGCAACAGTCTGGAAGTGCACGGCCACCACATGCGATACGGCGATGAGGCTGTCCGGATCGTGTGAGTAGGCGGGGCGCAGCTTGTGCAGCACCTCCTTGTCCGGCTGGGTCTCGGTTACCGCCATACAGGCCAGAGTGATAGCCAACTGGAACCCCTCTTCAGGAGTGGCGGTAATCAATGAAAGCTGCTCACTTTCTTTCTGGTCCATGCGCTGGTCTTGGGCAAAGGCCAGGGGGAGAACAACCCTCACGGGCTTTGATGGTAATCTTTTTGGGATTCGCTTTAGGGCACTGCAGGTGGAAAATTGGCGTCTTGAAGAACTTTCATGGAGCCGTAAACGGCTTAGAGCAGTTTTCCAGTTGTAAATAATGTTACTCCGGCCCGGGTATTACGAGTTGGAGACCGTGTGATGTATTTGCTCTTGCCAGCAGACAATGGTATCATTCCTGCATCAAGGAATAAGCCTGAATATCTACAAAGCAAGCTCCCCTTTCTCGAGAGTATGTGACATCGATACCAAGCGGAAAGATCAGAAACACACGGGGGAGTCGTCTGCCTGGGAATTCGGTTTTGCATCCTTCTCTGTCTTCAGGGAATGACTGTTTCATCAAATGTTCAGGCCGGCGTCATCCATGGCCTGCAGATACAGGGCGAAGAATGAAGATAACCTTTACGGATGGAAAAGAGATAGAATGTGGCCGAGGGCTGACAGTGATGGAGGCGATTCACCGAAGCGGCCACGCCGCTCTCGACTCCATATGCGGCGGCAAAGGGTTATGCGGCAAGTGCCGCATTCAGATACAAGAGGGGGATGTGACACCTGTCACGCCAAAAGAGCTCGAAAACCTCGCCAAGGATCATCTTGCCAAGGGTCAGCGGCTTGGATGTGAATGCTTCCCCCGCGGCGATCTGGTCATCGATGCCGCAGGTCACGGTTCTTTTTCGACACCGTATAAAATTGCCCTGCCGCTGCAGACGGAAGAGCTGGAGCGGCATCCAAACGTGATCAAAGTGGCCATGCAACTGACCCAGCCCTCTTTAGAGGACCCCACGCCGGATCTGCAGAGGGTCCTGCAAGGAATCAAAGATAAAGGCTTTATCGTCAGAAAATTTTCTCCCCATTTTCTGCCATGGCTGCCGGAACTGCTGCGTGGCGCATCCTGGCGGGTAACGGCCGTGATTGTCGACTACACGCTCAGCTCTATCGAACCAGGTGATACCAGCAGCAACAATTATGGGATCGCCTTTGATCTTGGCACCACCACCGTTGCCGCCTATCTGCTGGACATGAGCGACGGCAGGCTCATTGCCCAGGCCTCCGAGACGAACCGGCAGGTCGAATTCGGGGCCGACGTGCTCACCAGAATCGACCGTGCCCATGAAGGCGATCTCTACTTCCTGCAACAGGCCGCTTTGGCCTCGCTCAACAATCTGGTGGTGGAACTGACACGCGACACCGAAATCCTCCCGGCGAATATCTATGAAGCCGTCATTGTCGGCAACACCTGCATGCATCACATACTCCTGGGCATCGACCCTTACCAGGCAGGGGTGTCGCCCTTTTCCCCTTTTCTCAACAACGCCCTGGATCTTCGCGCCGACGACGTGGGCATCCAGATGGGCACCGGCGGCAATCTCCACCTGCTGCCGCTGGTTTCAGGTTTTATCGGCGCCGACACCATAGCCGATATCATCGCCCTGGACATGGACAGGCAAACACAGCCGCACCTGCTCATCGACATCGGCACCAACGCGGAAATGGTCCTGTCCACCGCTGAGACCATATATGTCTGCGCCGCTGCAGCGGGACCGGCTTTCGAGGGCGGGAGAATAAGCTGTGGAATGCGCGCAGCCCCGGGAGCCATCGATCATGTCGAGATCGTCGACGGGAGATTGCTCTGCCGGACCATCGATAATCGTCCGGCAGTGGGCATAACCGGCTCCGGCATGGTCTCCATCGCTTCCGCTTTAAAGCGCCACGGTCTGCTCAAAAGGCGCGGCGGTGTGAAAATCAACAAGGTGCCGCAAAGCTGGCTGGCCCCGGATGGCAGCGGCATCGTTCTTGCCGCCGCCGGCGAGACCAAGCTGGGAATGGCCCTTGTCCTCACCTGGCAGGATATCGGCGAAGAGCTGGTCATCGCGGTTGCCGCCATCAGGGCCGGATATCAGATTCTCCTCAAGGAGGCCGGCCTGCCGCTGGCCGCGCTGAGTAAAATCAGCATTGCCGGCGCCTTCGGCAATTACCTCGATTTCGAGGAAGCAATCGATATCGGTCTGCTGCCCAATCTGCCCGGAGAGCGTTTCCATGGGGTCGGCAACGCGGCCGGAAAAGGGGCGGTGCGGGCCCTGCTTTCTCATAGAGAAAGAAAGCGCGCAGGAGAATGTGTAGAAAGAGTGAAGTATATAGAACTCTCCATCCACCCCGAATTCAACACCCTCTTCGCACGCAGCATGCAGCTTTCACAATAATCCCGTAAAGGTTTTTTTGGGTTCGTCGGCCACGCCGTAGCTGGCACATTTTTACGGCCTGGGCCATCCGTGCCGCACCACCATTGTGGTCCCGTTCTCTTCAGTTTTCCTCTTCGTCCCTATTCTCCTCGTGACAATAAACCAGCGCCTTCGATTCACCGTTGCGATGGGCCAGGCGCTTGGCCCGGTACATGGCCTGGTCGGCTTGTTCCCCTAAACGACGCGGTGTATGAGCGTGTTCAGGGAAAAAGCTCATCCCGACGCTGATGCTGACGGTATATTCTATGCCCTTGAGGTCCACCGGCTTTTTCATTCCTTCCATGAGTTTCTGAGCGATCGCGACGGCGTCCTCGTCCGTACCGAGTTCGGCAAGGATAATCATAAACTCGTCGCCGCCGACCCTGGCCACGGTGTCAGAGCGGCGAATGGCCCCGCCCAGTCGCTCGGCGACCGCCTGCAGGAGCAGATCACCCGTGAAGTGGCCATAGATATCATTGACCTCTTTAAAGTGATTTATATCGACAACCATGACGGCCAGACGACTTTTGTTCCTGGCGGCGCGGGCGAGTTCGAGATCCAGCCGTTCGGTAAAGGCCACTCTGTTGGGCAACCCCGTAAGGATATCGTGGTAGGCCATATAGCGCATGTTTTCTTCGGCCCGCTTTTGCACTGTTATGTCCTGGACCATGAAGACATACCCCAGATTGTCGGAGCCGGCCGGAGATCGGATGGCGCTGACCCGAGCCTGAAAATGGAGAATCTCCTCGCCTCTTGGGCGTTCAAAGCCAAAGGAATAGGTTTCCCGGCTCTGGACCTCGTCAATGATTCTGGAAAATCTCTCGGTCTCGATACCCTGCTCCCGGTGAATGTCCTGAACCCTCCTGCCCATCGCTTCATGCTGATCGTATCCGAGTATTTCCTGGGCACAGCTGTTGAAATAAATGATGCGAAAATCCTGATCCGTGGCGACGATGGCCATATCGATCGAGGTGTTGAGAATTGTCATCAGATATTGCGAAAGATCATTTATCTCTCTGGTTTTACTGTTTATCCTGTTATCCTGCTCCCTGATCACCTGTTTGAGGATTTTTATATAGTTGGATTCGAGCCCGCGCATGATGTTGGTCTGCGTAGCCAGGCCGATTATGGCGCCTTCGTCGTCAACGACCACCACCCTCCTGATGCCCCTGTCGCGCATGAGATCGGTAACCTGATAGACCTGGCTTGCCGAGCGTACCTGAACTACAGGTGAGCTCATGACATCGCCTGCCCGGAGCAGGCTGAGATCATCTCCCCTCCACGCCAGGCGTACCACGTCCCGCTCCGTCAGTATGCCTGCAGGTTTTTCATTTTCGGCAATAATAACGCAGCTAATGGTATGCTTTGCCATTTCCGCGAGCACTCTTGAGAGGTTCTCGGCCGGGGACAAGGTCAGAATGACCCGGCTCATATAGCGGCTGATATCTTGAAATTCGATTATAATATCGCTGCCGACGTGAGCTACGATATCGGAAAGCGTTATTATGCCGATGGCCCGGCCGACGTCGTCAACTATCACCAGATGCCTGATCTCTTTGTTTACAAAGACATGAAGGGCCTCATAGATGAGGGTATCCGCGGAAACCGTGATAACCGGCGAACTCATGATCCGGGACAAGGGAGTGTCGTTGAGCCGGCCATGGCTGCCGGCGAGAATATTGACCATCCCGCGCTCGGTGAGTATGCCTACCGGCTTCCCCGATTGGAGCACGGGGATGCAGCTTATTGTGTTGTCATGCATTATCCTGACCGCCGATTTCAGCGAATCGTCCTCGGAAAGGGCTATCAGCGATCGCTTTATCAGTCCCTCAACCTGGTAACGCATAATCCTTCTACTCCTTCTCTCCGGTAGGGCTGTGTCTTGAGGGTGACATCGTTATTGTTGCCAACAATAATGAAGATGTCGCCCTGCTGCTTTCCGTGGTCAGCTATTTATTTAAATGTCGAGTGCAACCGAATTGCTCGATCTACCTCGACCGACCGCCTTGACGAGATTATCACCAAGGGTCATCTGAATTGCCCTCATAACAGACCTTATGTGGTTAATTATGTGTATAATGATCTACATCATGAGCGATGTCAAAACAAATGCTGATTACGTACGTAACTCAGGCAGATTGGATGTTCTGGCGGTAACTCGGCAGCTAGGGGAGAATGTATTTTTTTTCTTCGAATATGGGACACAGATTTGTTTTCACAAAACAACGTGAAAAAAAACAGTTCCCTCAGACTTTCCAAGAAAAATTCAACCTGTCTTCCGGACAACGAGATTATAGCTGAGGATTATACGTAATCAGGAAACAAATAGATCTTCCAAGGTACTGCTCGAGGGCGGCGCGCTTTTTGCCATCCCCTAGTATATGGCAAGAGTTGGCAAGAGTATATCGGCAACACCTTACTGTTTTCAGGCCGGCCTGGCTGGCCGGGCCGCATATCTTTCCCGGTTATGTCCTCAACGATAAGGTGAAATGCTGGTGGACAGCGGCTCAGCATCGAGTGAACGGAAATGGTTGATGACGTGGCAGTAAATACATAAAAGCTCCCAGCTACTGCCGTCGGGCGGTCACCTCCTATATTGGGGCTTTGCGCGAATTGCCAGAGCGCGAAAGCGGTTCTTATAGGTGCGGTAGGTCCTGAAGGCATTGCCGGGAATGAAATTGAAGCCCCAGGCCGACGCCTCGTCATATACATCGCTGCTCCAGATATCCGTCGCCTGCATTGCCAGCAGCGGTGTTATCCTGTCACCGTTCTTGTTTCTACAGTAAAGGCTTTTTAGCTGTTCTATGGTCGCCAGCTGCCAGCCGCCGCCCCCTGTTTTAACATTTTTCGCCCAGTGGTAGGCCTCTGTCCAATTGGTATCCTCATCAGGACCGGAAAACCACTCTGTACCGCTGTAGCAATCACAGACGATACCATTATCATAGGCGGCATAGCGCCCATCCCTGTCGACTATTCGCGGGATCTTGAATAGAATCAAGCGACCATTTTTCTTTTCGGCCTGGCGAACCTCTGCCTTCTGCTCCGTTCTTTCCAGCTGCATTTCCCGTATCTCCCCGTTTTGAAATTATATTCACACCTATATCGGTAAAATCAGCTGTTGTGTTTACTTTTTTATCTGATTACTTCGCAATTCAGCTTGACACTCTTGGCCATGACCACTGCGTGGTATTTGTTGCGGGATGAGAAGGAATGGCTTTTTCGCTTCGCACAGCCATCGCCGCCAAACCTGCCGGCCTCGACTAAAACGAAGCAAAAACTCTTTCTGGTGGCAACGGTGGGTAATATGCCACACATATCCCGGAATGAAGTTCTGTTAGCTCTCGGCACAGTGATCGCCCGTCAAAACTCCATTTTGTGCACTAAAAAGCCCTTTCTCGGGCTCAAAAAAAAAACGCGGTTTTTAGCTTTATTTCTACAAAGGCAGTAAGTTAATTCGGTCGGACCCCGACCATGCGACCATGACCGACCATGACCAGAGCCGACCAGCAGGTCAGTACTTCAGATCAACCTGTTGGGCAGCACCTTGTAAAGATCAAAATTGCTTGAAAGGACGGTTGAAAAAGGATAGGGTGCTTGATATTAATGGCTGATGGAAATAAATTTGCGGAAAAGTTAGAGTGTGCTTTATCAACGACTTATCACCAACAGTCTGAATCTGGAGACAGCAATGAAATTGAAAGCAATCCTTGGCGCGGCCCTTCTTGTGTTGGGAATAATCCTCCTCTTTTTCGGCTACCAGGCCGCGACCTCTCCTGTCGAGGAGATCGGAGAAACACTCACCGGTCGGTACTCCAGTGAAACCATGTCCTACATCATCGGCGGGGCGGTCTCCGCAGTTGTCGGGCTGGTGCTTGTCCTCAGACGATAGATTTCAACTCGGCCGCCGACCTGCGCACGATGGAATATGTCGTTAACCCGCCTTGGAAAACGTGCTTAAGGGGCCTCTTGGGGATATAGGTGCCTTGGCTATAGAGGCCAATTCACAGAGTAAATACATTTTTCGTTTTCTTGTTTTTTATGGCAGTTTTTCAGGAGTAAGACGCTAAAGCCAGTATTTGAACAGACGTGCCGTCCATTCTATAAGGCGGTCAGAAAAAGGGCGGTCCCTCCACTGCTCCAGCTGCACCTCTTTGGAAAGGGTGAGATCTCGTGCAAACATGGCTTCCATCTGATTGCTGAAATCCCGATCCAGAACGACGGCATTCACTTCGGCATCATGGAGAAAGCTGCGGTGGTCCATGTTGCTTGAACCAATGGTAGCCCACACTCCGTCAATCACGGCTGTTTTAGAATGCAGCAGTACATCGCTGCGCTCATACACTTTTATTCCCGCTTCCAGCAGTGGTTTATAATACGAACGTCCGGCATGGAAGGGCAGCCAGAAATCACTGATGCCGGGTAAGATTATTTTCACATCGACACCCGCCTCTGCGGCCTCTATAAGCGCCTTCAACAGATTCTTGTCGGGTATAAAATAGGCGTGGGTCATGTGGATGGACCGCCGAGCATTCATTATGGCTGAAATATAGGCGGTATAAATATGCGGGATGGGTTGGAAGGGTGTGTTGGTAAGAACACGCACCAGTGACTTTCCCTTTTCCGGAAGGGGCGGAAAATATGTTCCCGGAGATAGCGGCAGGCGGCTGTGGTCGTTCCACATGGTGGTGAAGAGCTTCTGGAATTCGGCCACGGCCGGCCCTTCAATCTGAATATGAGTGTCTCCCCAGTAATATGTCGTCTGCTGTTCGGCGTTATCGGAAGTTACAGCGGATGAATCTTCTATATAATTGCGATGTATATTCGTTCCTCCGGTAAAGGCTATCTTTCCATCGACCACAAGGATCTTCCTATGGTCCCTGTTGTTGATACCCCATCTCCCCAAGGCGGAAAAAAGCCCTACCGGATTAAATTCAAGAGTCCGGATCCCACCTTGGCGCATCTGTTCAAAGAAACCCGAAGCAGTGTTCAGCGCCCCGAAACCATCATAAATAACATGTACGTCAATACCCTCTTTCTGCTTTTTCAGGAGCAAGTCGGCAAAGGGACGGCCAGTCCGGTCGGATCGCCAGATGAAGGTTTCGAGGTTGATGTTTTCACTTGCGCCATGTATGGCTTTTTCCATGGCGGAGAACGTCTGTGGTCCATTGCCGAGCAGCGTGACTTTATTGCCTGCAATAAGCGGTTTTCCGGTGACAGCTTCCATAAAGGCAAGGTGGTGCTCCAGGATGTCCGCAGGCGTGCTGTCTGTCTTCAGCCGGTTCAGCAGGGCCTCGCTTTCGGTCTTGGGAAGCCGACCTTCAGGGCCGATGATGCGGAGAGAATCGTCATCGGCCTCAAAGCTGTCTACCAGCATCGGGACATCGGGAAAAGTGGCACAACCACCGAGATAGAGAAATAACAGGGCGGAAATCAACATCTTGATATGTTGCCGGCTTTCCTGGCGAATTCTGTTCATGAACGATGTCGTCTCCCCAAGTAGAAGAGATTTTGCTCCTTTGGCGGGAAACTGCAGACTGACAGACTGGGAAAAACTCCAGATCCAGTAATGATTGGCCTTGCTGCCTTAAATATCGAGTGCAAAGCAGATTGCCCGCCCAACATCAACCATTTTGGCCGGGGGCAAGGATGTGATCATTGAGCCTACTTTACCCTTTGAAACAGTCTGTAAATGGTCACAATTGACAGCGCAATCCCGAGGCATGCCATCGGCATTCGAAAGAAACACTTCGGACGGTATATCACGGATTGTGCTTGTAATGGGTGCAACTGTAACTTCCCCAAGATATTCTAATACGGAATCTCGGGTTAGGACAAGCACTGGTCTTTTTTTGTCAGGATTTGCAGACTCGTACCAGCGTACTTCACCATGTTTCATTCATCCCCCCAAGCTTGTTCTGCCTCCCATACGGAAAACTCTTCAGCCGTAACTGGATGCCGCTCATAGCCTTGCCGGTGTTTGCGTTCAAGTTGTTCAAGATTATAGCGGGACAGCGCTTCGCGAAGAGCCTTTCGTGTGAAGGCCGAACGGCTCGTGCCAAGCTGCTTCGAAACGCGGTCGACCGCTTGGACAAGGTCGTCATCAAGGGTCATCTGAATTGTTCTCATAGCATACCCCCTTTATGTGGATATTAATAGCTAATCTAATCCACATCACGGAGCATGTCAATTCCACGCTGGCCAACGCAGCCTTCACCAGTTCATCTGGTGAAAGGCTTTGTTGGAAAATTTGAAAGCCTCTGTTTTAACATTCCAATAGCGTGTATCTTTTCAATAATTAATAATTAAGATGCGACCCCCGGTCGGGAACTTACGGATATTTTCAACGAGTACCTTATCTTCCATTTCCCTCAAATATGCCCGCCAATCCTCTATTTCTCCTTCCAGATAGCAGTCATGGGTCAAAATATCATCACTGTTCTTCCTAAGATGCTCCCTTGTGCTGGACCAACTGTACTTTTCTGCATATTCAACCATTTTTGCACGAACAGGATTGTTTTCTACATACCTGACAGCGGCATATAAATGTTTTTCATCAAGTATAGAAGAATAAAAGCGGCCTTGCCACAGATGTCCTTTCTTTCCTCGCTTGGTGTTCAGGTATTGGGAATACCGCATATGCAAGGTGTTGAATGTTTAAGATAAGGAGGTCTCCTTCATTGGAACGCAGATGAAGTGGACATGGTTTGTCATCAGACAATATGCCCAGATCTTGAGGCCATATTTCCTGCTGTATTCTTTGAGCCAGCAAAGATATTGCCTGAAGTCATTATCATCGTCAAAGACGGGGTACTGGTAGTTGCCCCGCTGGGTGATGTGATGAGGATAATCAACAGCAATGGCTCGTGCTATTCTTGGCATAAAGAGAAAATAGCTCCTGGTTCTGGCGCAAGGCGCCGGGACCAGGGGTTTGACGAAGTCAGCTGTTAGCGCCTATTTGCAATTTGCTCGACAATCCATGCTGGATCTCGGCGCATGGGTAATACTGTGGCGACATAAGCAAAATTGTTTTCGATTTCGTAATAAATGGCATAAGGGAATCGTTTGGCAAACATTTGATACAGTCCGAATTTCTTCTTATGAATTCCAGCATAAATGATCAGTGATTCAATATCGGAAATCAATGAGTCCCAAAAATATTCGCCGACGCCGAATTCTCTTAGATTATAAAAATCTTTTCCTTCGTCCATATCATCAACGGCTTCTTCCAAAATAAAGACGTCATTGATCTTCATTGGTTTCGGCTCGCTTTCAATTCCGACAAGCTGATAAATTTTGCTTTGCCGCTTTTGATTTTGTTTTTTCGTATTTCGACTATTTTTTCATGCCATTCCGGGCTTTCCATTTCCTCATTTTCATATAGAAGAGAATCCCAGAGCGCCTCCATCGTTTTCAATCGTTCAACCGTGCTCATTTTTTTTATATCTGCTAAGTTCATTTTTTTCTCCTTTGTTCGTTGTAGTGATAATAGAAACAGCGACCGTTTCATTCTTTTCTGGGTCTTCCCACGGGCAAAGCTTTCAATCGCCTTCCTACAATTTCTTCTATTTTTTCAATAAAACCTTCATCGCCGCAGGGACGGCCAGTCATTGAGTTCTTACGGATATTTTCAACGAGCACCTTATCTTCCATTTCCCTCAAATATGCCCGCCAATCCTCTATTACTCCTTCCAGATAGCAGTCATGGGTCAAAATATCATCACTGTTCTTCTCAAGATGCTCCCTTGCGCTGGACCAACTGTACTTTTCTGCATATTCTACCATTCTTGCACGAACAGGATTGTTTTCTACATACCTAACAGCGGCATATAAATGTTTTTCATCAAGTATAGAAGAATAAAAGCGACCTTGCCACAGATGTCCTTTCTTTCCTCGCTTGGTGTTCAGGTATTGTGAATACCGCATATGCAAGGTGTTGAATGTTTTAGATAGGGAGGTTTCCGCCATTGGAACGCAGATGAAATGGACATGGTTTGTCATCAGACAATATGCCCAGATCTTGAGGCCATATTTCCTGCTGTATTCTTTGAGCCAGCAAAGATATTGTCTGAAGTCATTATCATCGTCAAAGACGGGGTACTGATAGTTGCCCCGCTGGGTGATGTGATGAGGATAATCAACAGCAATGGCTCGTGCTATTCTTGGCATAAAGAGAAAATAGCAAAAAGTAGAAACAAGTCAAGAAAACAGTCGCTGTCCCTATTTACTTCGCAAAAATGTAAATTGAACTCAACATGATTTATACCGTTTTCTACAGCACAACGTGGAGTTCTGCGGGCCGCGGCTGTTCGCGGGTCCGCAGAAACGCTTGGTTGTGCAATTTGTTTAACATTTTCAATTCAATACAACTTTACACTTGACAGATGTTCGCACATATGCTTACATTTTGTGATGCGAGAGATTATTTTTTACAAAACCAATAGTGGCAAATGCCCAGTAGAGGAGTACCTTGACACGCTTTCAAGCAAGCAGGTTGAAAAGATATTTTTTGTACTTGACCTGGTTGAAAAGATGTCCATTGTCCCTCGCAATTATTTCAAGAAGCTCGAATCTACGAATGATATTTGGGAGGTTCGAGTTCAATTAGGTAGTAATATTTTTCGATTACTTGGTTTTTTCGACGGCTCTGAACTTGTGATACTCAACCACGCGTTTACCAAGAAAACCCAAAAAACTCCAAAGAAAGAGATAAAAACAGCCGAGAACAGAAAAAATGACTATATCTCAAATCGGAGGCAAAAATGAGTGATTTTCAGAAATACAAAAAGAAACGCATGAAGCAGGATCCGGAATTCTGGAAAGACTATGATGAGAATTTCGAGACTTTCAGACTTGGCGTTATGCTTAAGCAAGCTCGCAAGGAAGCAGGACTAACTCAAGAACAGATTGCCAGTGAACTCAAAACAACCAAATCAGTAATTTCCAGAATGGAGAATCATGCAAATGATATTCGCCTCTCTACTTTAGAAAAATTTGCTAAAGCTCTAGGTAGGCGGATCCACGTTTCTATCCTTTAGCCCCTCCATCTTTTTTATATTTCCTCTGGCCCCTAGTTTAACGGTTAGGAGCTTTTTTATGCACAACGCCCAGGATCCTGAGCGAGTATTATGCGTCTGCCTGAATCCGTTTGTTGTCCCTGAGATTGTCGAATTCCCAGAATTTTGAAGCGGTGGCGCGCTTATGATCCTAGGCGTTGTTCCCGCGCAGCGGGAACAACGTTAATGCTCCCCTAGAGCGGGCCAAATCGCAAATCTCAAATCTCCCCACACACAATCGGGTCGGACCATAACAACAACCATTATTCTAAGTATTTAATGGTAAAAAGTAGGCATTTTTGGTGCTTATAGGCCCTTTTTGCCCCCCAAAAAGAGTGTTGTAAGACATTCGAGGTTCCTGTAACGAAGTCGTCCCATTTTCAGATACAATTGAACGCCCGGATATTCGACCCAAAAGCTTTTGCTGAATATTCTGAATAAAACACTCATCTCCGACAGCAACTGACTCACTCCAAAAGGATTGTCTTTTGGATTCATCATTCTTTAACTCAAGATCCACCCACTCTCGATGCATTTGTCGGAAATTATTTTCATCCCGTATGCCAAAAAGATTATTAAGGGCTTGCCGGTTAACAATAGAATACCGTTTAGGAGGTG
>JBEPWT010000008.1:0-44662 GCA_041642275.1 Desulfopila sp.
GATCAACGTCGGCGATTTTTCCCCCGGAGAAATCGCCCATATGATGCGCCGCTTCGTCGAGGATAAAAAGTGTGCCCTGGTGGTCATCGACTCCGTCTCCGGATTCTACAAATCCTTGCCGGGGCATGTGTTGCTGATGGGCCATCTGCACGAAATGCTATGCTATCTCAGGCAGAAAGAGGTGCTCACCCTGATGGTGCTCACCGAGCATGGACTGTTCAGCGAGGACAAAGGCGATGTCGATGCCAGTTATATCGCCGACAGCGTCATCATGTTTCGCCGCTTCGAGGCCGCAGGCCAGGTGCGGCTGGCGATTTCGGTGGTCAAGAAGCGGGTGGGAGGCCATGAAAACGCCATCCGCGAACTGCAGATCACCTCCGAGGGAATCAGGGTGGGCGAGCCGCTCCAGGACTTCGAGGCGGTGCTCACCGGGCAGCCGCGTTACCTCGGCCGGCGCGACAGCCTGATGGAATAAGCCATGGCCGACACCACCCGCATCCTCATGTGCCTCAGCGGCGCCGCCAACGAAGCGGTGGCCGCCATGCTGGTGGAGGACACCGGCCTGGAGTATGCCTCCTGCAGCGATCCCCATCAGCTGCTGGTGGAGATTACCGAAGGCGCCGGCCTTATTCTTCTCGACGAGAGCAGTCTTGTCGCAATCTACGAGCAGTTCAAGGATCTTCTCGACAGCCAGCCCGAGTGGTCGGAGATACCGGTGATTCTGCTGATCGGCCGGCGGCCGGCGCTTTACCCGCACATGCTGCTTGAAAGGCTGGGCAATGTGACTCTGCTGGAAAAGCCTGTTTCCGCCGCCTCACTCATCTCCCATCTCCGGGCGGGGCTCAGATCGCGCCGACGCCAGTACCGGATGCGCGAACTGATCGAAAGCCTGGAAATTTTGCGGGAGGGACTGGAGCAAGAGGTCGTCGAGCGCACCGCCGAAGCCGAACAGCGGCGCCGGGAAACCGAACGCACCAACCGGGAGCTGCAGCATTTCGCCTCGGTGGTCTCCCACGATCTGCGCGAACCGCTGCTGGTCATCGGCCGGTATCTGCAGCTGCTCAAGGGCAGATACGGCGATGCTCTGGACGGCGACGGTCTGCGATTCATCGACCAGACCATCGCCAGCGCCTTCAGGATGCAGGATATGATACAATCGATTCTGCGCTATTCCCGTTGCGAAAGCGCCGAACTCGATGTCGAACCTGTCGACACCGCCCTGGTTGTCGATCATGTACGCGTCGACCTGGAGATACTGGTGAGGGAATCCGGCGCTGAAATCAGCTGCCGCCTGCCCCTGCCGGTGGTCGTTGGCGACCGGATGCTGATCGCCCAGCTGTTCCAGAATCTGATCGGCAACGCCTTGAAATTCGCCCGGAGCGACGAGCCGCCGAAGATTCGCATCTCGGCCGAGAAAAGCGAGGGGGAGTGGCAGTTTGAAGTGCGCGACAACGGCATCGGCATAGATTTCGAGGAGCATCCCTCCATTTTCAGGATTTTCGACCGGGCCGGCTGCACCGGCAAATATCCCGGCACCGGCATCGGCCTGGCGGTCTGCAAGAAGATTGTCGAGCGCCACGGCGGCATTATCTGGGTCGAGTCCGAAGTGGGGCGGGGATCATCGTTCTTCTTCACCCTGCCGGACGGCGACCGGGGCCGTCTGCTGGAAAAACACTGAGAGACGGCGCTGAGGCCCTGCCCGGCTCCCGCCTTTTCTTCACTCTTCTGCTTCCCCCTGAAATTCAGCGCACCCACTTCCACAAAGGCGGGATGCTCTTTTCACCGTGCCTGCAGCCGGGATGAGGGCAGTGGAGCCCCGGTCATCCACTATTCCTCCGCCGCCGGCAGGGTGAAATGAAAAACCGTGCCCTGTTCCGGCGCCGACTCCACCCAGATGGCGCCGCCGTGGCGCTCGGCGATTTTTTTGGCATGGGTCAGCCCCATGCCGACTCCCGGGTATTCCCGCTGGGTATGCAGCCGCTGGAAGACATCGAATATCCGCTGCTGAAATTCAGGAGCGATGCCGATGCCGTTGTCGCGCACGGAGAAGTGGTAGACGGCGTCCTCTTGCCGGCAGTCGATCTCGACCCGGGGTCTGTCGCTGGTGTTATAGAGCAGGCCGTTGGCGATGAGATGGTAGAAGAGGGTCGCTACCTGTTTGGTGTCAACGCGCAGACGGGGAAGATCGGCGCAGACGATCTCGCCGCCGGTCTCGCTGAGCATGGAGCCCAGTCTGGCGCGCGTGCTCGAAAGGATCGTCTGCAGATTCTCGTTTTCGAAGGGGCCGCCGCGCGAGGATATCCTGGCGAGCTTCAGAAGCTCCTTGATAAGCTGTTCCATGCGTCTGCCGGCATTGATTGAACGGTCGATAAACTCGCAGCCCTTGTCGTCGAGCTGGTTCCGGTAGCGGCTTTGCAACAGCTGCAGGAAGCCGTTTATGGCCCGCAGCGGTTCCTGCAGGTCGTGGGAGGCGATATGGGCGAAGCGGTCCATTTCGGCGCCGCTTCGCTCCAGGGCCTCTTGCCTTGCCCGCTGTTCGGTGATATCGAGCAGGAACCCGGCAGAAATGACGGGACCCTCGGTTATCTCCTGCGGGGGCAGGTACTGTTCGCGGACATAACGTTCTGTACCGTCGGCACGCACTATCCTATAACAGATCGATGTTTTACCGCGTTTTTCGGGGGCTTCACGGTAATACTCTTCCACCATCTGCCGGTCCTCGGCATGAACCAGCGAGAGCAGCGTCGCCTGGTCCGCATCCGTCAGCTCCGGATCGAGTCCGAGGATGCGGTATACGCCCGTCGACCACAGGAGACCGTCGGCCAGGTTATATCGCCAGTGGCCCATGCCGGCCAATGTTTCGGCAAAATCGAGCAGCTTTTCGCTCTGGCGCCGACGCCGGTCCGCGGCCAGGGTTTGTTCGAGGCGCAGGCGCAGATCGCGTTTTTCCAGCGGCTTGAGAATATAGCTGCAGCCGTCGTCGAAGATGGTCTCGGGCAGGGTGTCGAGATCTGCGGCCGGCAGGCAGAGGATCACCGGCAGGTTGAACCGTGCCGGCAGATGGCGCACCGACTCGGCCCGGCCGACGCTGTCGCCGGTGCAGTCGCAGATGGCGAGCCGGGGATGCAGCCGGTCTATCTCGTCAGCCTCTGGAATCTTTTCCCCTACGGCACCGACCGTATAGCCCAATTCGTCGAGCAGTGCGGCAATCTCCTCGGTTGAATCCTTCTCGCCGATGACGAGGATGGTGGTTGCAGGCATCATTGTTTGTATCCGTTTGGTTGAGTACAGCAGCTGGGGCTGGTCTCACTTTTACTCTTTTTACTCTTTGTTTCTTGCAAATAGCATGCCTTTGCCGATGGGATCAAGGGTCCCATCAAGAGTTGTGGTCGGGGGTGGCCGGCATGCGAGGGGTTGACGGCGGGCAAAATCCTGACGACAGCGATCTTTCCGCGCTTGCATTGTCGTATCGAACAGGATAGAATCGGTGATCGGAAGTCGAGCGTCTGTTTGCGCAGACACAACCTGCCCTATGATATAGTCGGCTGCCCGGCCCGGGGAGATGCATGTGAAGGAACAGATATCCGCGCTGGTTTTAGAGGATAACGACGACGATTTTTTGCTCATGCAGGAGGTCATCGCCGCCTCGGAGTTGATCGATGCCGACGTCTTTCGTGCCGAACGGCTGCAGCAGGCCCTGGCGCTGGCCGAGTCGGCCGTTTTCGATGTTGCCATAATCGATCTCTCCCTGCCGGACAGCAACGGTCTTGGCACCTTTTCCACCTTTCACGGCAAACATCCCTACGTACCGGCCATCATCCTCAGCGGCCACAGGGACCACGATCTCGCCTTCGAGGCGGTGAAGCGGGGGGCCCAGGACTATCTTTTCAAAGGGGAGCTGTCGCAGTCTGCCCTCATTCGCTCAATCCGCTACGCCATCGAGCGCCAGCGGCTGGTCTCGGAACTGCGCCTGGCCCTCAATCACGTAAAACAGCTGCAGGGGCTGCTGCCCATCTGCGCCCATTGCAAAAACATCCGCGATGACGAGGGCTACTGGAACCGGATCGAGAGCTACTTTGCCAGCCGGCTGGAAACCGAGTTCAGCCACTCCATCTGTCCCGATTGCGCCAGAAAACATTATCCCGACATCTTTGAGGGCTGAGCCCGCAGGGCATGGAGTCGTCAGCGGCTGCCGCTCTTCCGGCGTTCCAAACTGCCGGCCAGCCGCTGAAGATCTTCCTCGAAACCTTCTCTCATCGCCGGAAAACGCATGGCCGCCGTGGGATGACAGGTGATGAGCAGCCGGCGGCCCTCCCGGCTGTGGAATCTGCCGCGCAGCTCCTTGAGGCCGCCTTTCCAGCCGAGCATCTGCCGGACGGCGCTTTTGCCAAGCAGCAGTATCAACGGCGGGTCGACCAGTTCGACCTGCTGTTCGAGCCAGGCCCTGCGGCAGGCCGCAAGCTCATCTGGTCTGGGGTCGCGATTGTCCGGCGGCCGGCACTTCACCGCCGAGGTTATGTAGAAATCCTCTCGTTTCAGGCCGCAGTCCTCCAGCTTCTGCTCGAAAAATCTGCCGGTTCTGCCGATAAAGGGGCGGCCGCCTTCATCTTCGGCCCTGCCCGGGGCCTCGCCGATGAACAGTGCCGCGGCCGTTGGGGGCCCTTCGCCGTAGACAACATGGCTCCTGCCCCGGTGGAGCGGACACCTGCGGCACTGCTGCGCCTTTTCCGCCAGTCCCGCCAGTTGTTCTTCGACGCTTTTCATCACAGCTCTTCTTTGATGGACCCGTAAAAACCTCAAAGTCAGCCATTTCGTCATTCTGAACTTGATTTAGAATCCAGTTGTTTTAGCTAGTTATGGATTCCGGCCTTCGCCGGAATGACCAAAAAGATGACTTTTTACGAGATTTTCTTCTTTGGAGTCCTGTTTCTTTCTTGCCTCCCATATCGCCTACTGCAAGGACAGTTCATCGTCCAAAGCAGGCATACTGCCATACTATACAGTTTTTTTTATAGCCGCAGGATAATTTTTCCATTCCATCCTTTATGCTTTGCAGAGGTGATGCAGCCTTGGCTGTTCGCCGGTGACAGGCCGGTTGTGAAGGCAGCGGCGGCAGCCTGAATAGAGATTGGCATGGTTATTGAAAACGCACTGCTATATATGCGGCGACAGCTACAGTCGTCCGCATGCGGGAAAGGAGGAAAGCGGCGGCCGATAAACCGCCGCTGTGTACATTATATCTATTCTCAAGGAGATTGAAAATGGGATCTATTGCAAAAATGATCGAAATCAGTGCAGATTCGGAAATAAGCTTTGACGATGCCCTGAAGCTGGGAATCGCCGAGGCCAGAGAAAGTCTGAGAAATGTGAAGAGTGTCTGGGTCAAGGACCAGGAGGTGCTGGTGTCAGATGGTGCCGCCAATATCTATCGTCTGCACCTGAAGGTCACCTTCAAGGTCGAGAGGTAGCAGCAGCGATCGAGCATCTTTTCCTGCGGGCTGCGGAGCCTGCTCCGCGGCCCGGCGGCCTCTTCGCCATGATATGGGAACAGGCGCCGCCCCACAGGCGAAAAGACGCGTCACTCCGGTGCAGGGGGGTGCCCTGCCGGAGGAGAAACAAATCCGATATAACGAGAAAATTGTCCTGCAAAAGAAGACAGTCGGCGCCAAGCGTGGTCTGCATGGTCTGCATGTCTTGTGCGGGAAGGGAAAAAAAATGGATACAGAGCGAAAAAAGCGCATAGAGGATCGTCTGAAAACGGCGCGCCGGGAACTTGTCCTGCAGAGGTACGATATCGAAGATTCGCGGGCCAATCTCAGACAGGATCAGGTGGAGCTTGAGGAGAGGGCTGCCAACCAGCAGCTGGCGCTCGGTTTGGAGCAGCTCGACGATGAAGGGGAGAGAAAAATCGCCGCCATCAACCATGCCCTCGAACGGCTGCAGGAAGGAGAGTATGAACTCTGCGAATCCTGCGGTGAGCACATCTCCGCCAGGCGCCTTGATGTTCTGCCCTGGACCAGCCGGTGCATAGCCTGCGCCGAGAAGGAGGAGCAGGCGGCCGGAGCCGTGGCGCCGCCGCCGGCAGAACCGGAGCCGCCGACGGCTGAGGAGCGCCAGCCCGGCGCCGAACTGCAAGGTCTGGACGACGAGCAGCTTGCCCAGGGGGTGACAGACGCCATCGTCCGCGACGGCACTGTCCCCCTGGATGATCTGCAGGTGAGCTGCGAGGGCGGCAGGCTCAAACTCGCAGGGGTCCTGCCGGACAAACGTCAGCTGAGCCGGCTGCAGCAGATCGTCCATGACGTGCTCGGCTTTACCGAAGTCGAAGAGGAGATTCGCATCGACCGCATGGCCTGGGCCAGGGAGGACCGTTCGCCCGGGTCCGGAGAGGGCGGTCTTCACCAGCCTGATGTGGTCGACGGCAGCGGCACACAAACCATCGATTCCGTCAAGGAGGGCAAATCCATGGACCCGGCCGATGAGATCATCCCGGAGAAGAAAGGCTGAGAAAAGTGGGGACCCGCCTGCTGGTCCCGGAAAAATCTGCGGCACCAGAGCCGCTGGAACCGCAGTCGCTTCAATACGAAAAAGAAAAGGAGACCATTCATGAAAAACGACGAGCGCAAACCGACGACCAACGATGCCGGCATACCGGTGTCAAGCGATGAATACTCGCTTACCGTTGGACCCGACGGCCCCATACTGCTCCAGGATCATTATCTTATCGAGCAGATGGCCAATTTCAACCGGGAGCGTATCCCCGAACGCCAGCCCCATGCCAAGGGTGCCGGTGCCTTCGGCTACTTCGAGGTTAGCCAGGATGTCAGCTCCTACACCAAGGCAGCGCTGTTCCAGCCGAAAACCAAGACCGATACCCTCATCCGTTTCTCCACCGTCGCCGGCGAGCGCGGCAGTCCCGATACCTGGCGGGACCCCCGGGGCTTCGCCCTCAGGTTCTATACCAGCGAGGGCAACTTCGACATGGTCGGCAACAATACGCCGGTCTTCTTCGTCCGTGATCCCATGAAATTCCAGCACTTCATCCGCTCGCAGAAACGGCGGGCCGACAACGGCCTGCGCGATCACGACATGCAGTGGGATTTCTGGAGCCTCTCCCCCGAAACGGCCCATCAGGTCACCTGGCTCATGGGGGATCGCGGCATACCTCGGAACTGGCGGCACATGAACGGCTACTCCAGCCACACCTATATGTGGGTCAACGCCCATGGCAAGCGTTTCTGGGTCAAGTACCATTTCAAGACCGACCAGGGCATCGAGTGTCTCACCCAGGAGGAAGCCGACCGCATAGCCGGTGAAGATGCCGATTATCACCGGCGCGATCTCTTCGAGACCATACAACGCGGTGATCACCCCAGCTGGACGCTGAAAGTGCAGATCATGCCCTTTGGCGAGGCAAAAGACTACCGTTTCAACCCTTTCGATCTCACCAAGGTCTGGCCGCATGGCGACTATCCGCTGCACGAGGTCGGCCGGCTGACCCTGGTCCGCAACCCCACCGATTTCCACACCGAGATCGAACAGGCGGCCTTTGAGCCCAACAGCATGGTGCCGGGTACCGGCCCCAGCCCGGACAAGATGCTGCTGGCCCGCCTCTTCTCCTATGCCGATGCCCACCGGGCCAGGCTTGGCGTCAACTATAAGCAGATTCCGGTCAACAAGCCCAAGTGCCCGGTGCACAGCTACAGCAAGGACGGGGCGATGCGGGTGGAAAACGTCAGCGATCCGGTCTACGCCCCCAATTCCAAGGGCGGACCCGAAGCCAACGGCATGGGCTACCCGGAGGCGGCCACCTGGAACGCCAGCGGTGAATTCATCCGCGCCGCCTACACCAAGCGTAAAGACGACGACGACTTCGGCCAGGCCGGCACCCTGGTGCGCAAGGTCATGGACGATGACCAGCGCGACCGCCTGGTCTCCAACGTCGTCGGCCATCTCAAGGACGGCGTCAGCGAACCGGTGCTGGAGCGGGCCCTGGAATACTGGCGCAATATCGACCGGGAAACCGGCGACCGTATCGCCGAGGGCATGCGCAAAAAATAAGGCCCCCGCTTCACCGCCGACAAGGAACGGGGTTTTGGCCCTGTTTTTCCGCGGTGGCGCTTTTTATCGGCAAGACCGTTCCCCCTCAGGGGACGCCCTCGGCCGTTGGAGGGAAATCAGGGCGTCCTCAGCTCTTTTTGCAAAACCTCCGTCCCGGCCGTGGGCGTCGATATCTCGGTGTGAGAGGTTGGACCAGAACAGCACATGATCGGCCTCGAAGGATGTCTGCTGTCGTGAAGGTAAAGAAGGAGTCATAGGGCCAACCCTGGGATGTCATGTCGTCGCAGTAGCAGAGGTTGTCTCACTTTTGCCGGGTTTCGACACTGTTGAGGCTCCAGTCGTAATCGAGGAATTCGATATCGATATCGCCGGCGACGAGGCTTGCGGCTTCGGCATCGCTGAGGCCGAGGCTCTGGCGGTAGAGCGCCAGAAACTGCGGCAATGTTTCCGCCCCCCGCCAACCGGTCTCGAAATCCTGCCGGTACCATTTGAAGATGCTCGATACCTTCAGGGTGCCATCTTCCAGCCGGTTTCTGCTTCTGTCGGCGAGAAAGAGGGTGGTCGCCTCTTCAAGCTGGGCATCGAGCATTTCTCCGCGGTAGGCTTCCTTTTTCAGGGCCGGGCAGCCGATGCTGGCACAGTTGACGGCAAAATGGATGCGCGGCTCGTTGTAGCGGCCGGAGCCGCGAATGAGATCGTGCTCGATTTCATCAAGTGTGCGTTTCTCGCCCAGCAGGTCGACAAATTCCTTTTTCCAGGGGGATTGAAAAAACGAGCCGAGATCCTTGATCGAGTCGATATCGGGATAGCCGGTGAGGATCAGCTCCACCGTCCAGGCATTATAGGCGTTGATGAGAAAGGCGAGCTGGTCGTTGCCGGCAAGAGCATCAAATTGTCCGCGGGAGACGTCAGCCAGATTGTGCAGATACTTTTGCAATTTCTTTCTCTCTCCGGCCATGCCGCTGTAATCCACGGCGGTGGCTTTTCCGCCGTCGAGTACTTCCACATGTCGCTCCAAAAGGGCGTCCCAGGTGCCGTGACTATAGGCCGATGCCTGGGTGGCGGCGACAGCGACAGCGCAGCAGGCGAAGATGATCAGGCGGAGCATGGTTTACCTCCTTTTCCAGGTGTGATATTTTTCCGCCCAGGCGAGCAGCCTCTGCGGCGCGTGGGCTTTTTTCCACTCTCCGGCCGCATATTTGTTGGCCTCCGCCAGGGTCGGGTAGGTATGTATGGTGCCTAGAATCTTGTTGAGACCAAGGCCGTGCTTCATCGCCAGCACGAACTCCGCCAGCAGGTCGCCGGCATGTTCGCCGACGATGGTTACGCCGAGGATGCGGTCTTTGCCGGGTACGGTGAGCACCTTGATAAATCCGTTATCAACCCCATCGGTGATAGCGCGGTCGAGATCGCCGAGATCATAGCGGGTTACTTCCACATCTGTATTTTTTTCTCTGGCTTCCTGCTCGTTGAGGCCGACCCGGGCAACTTCCGGATCGATGAAGGTGGTCCAGGGAATGACGGAATAATCGACCCTGAATTTCTTGAATTCCCCGAACAGGGCGTTAACCGCCGCATACCAGGCCTGATGGGCGGCGGTGTGGGTGAACTGGTATGGTCCGGCGACATCGCCTGCGGCAAGGATGTTGGGATAGAGGGTTTGGAGATAGGCATTGGTGTTGACGGTACGGTTGGTGACAATTCCCAGATCCTCCAGGCCGTATCCCTCCAGCCTGGCAACCCTGCCGACGGCACAGATCAGGGCGTCGAACTCAAGGGAGATTTCTTCTTTGTCGTGCAGGGCGATGATGAACTTTTGCTGGTTACGGTGCTCGCAGCGCAGGGCCTTGTGGCCGGTCAGTACGTGGACGCCGTCACGGCCGAGCGAGTCTGCGGCGTAATGCGAAACTTCCTCATCCTCGCGGGCGAGAATCCTGTCGCCCATTTCGATCTGCCAGACCTCGGAGCCGAGCCTGGCAAAGGCCTGGGAGAGCTCGCAGCCGATGGGGCCGCCGCCCAGCACCACCAGTTTCCGGGGAGCTTCGTCGAGCTCGGCAAAGGCATCCCAGAGGGTGTCGCTGGTGAGGTAGCCGACATCCTCGAGTCCTTCCAGGGGCGGCACAAAGGGGCGGGCACCGGCGGCGATGATGATGGCCCGCGATGTCAAGCGCCTGGTGCCGCCGTCGTTGAGGCTGACTTCCACGGTCCAGGGATCGACCAGTTTGGCGTAGCCCGAGAGAACCTCGACACCGAGGCTGGTATACCGCTCGATGCTGTCATGCGGTTCCACCGTGGCGATGACCTGGTGGATGCGGGCCATCACCTTCTTGAAACTGAACTGCGGCGTGGCTGCCTCCAGACCGTAGTTATCGGCGTGGCGCAGGCGATGGGCCAGCTTGGCGCTTTTGATCAGCGCCTTGCTCGGCACGCAGCCGTAATTGAGACAATCGCCGCCCATCTTGCCGGCTTCGATAAGAGTGACCTTGGCCTTGACGGCGGCGCCGATATAGGCGCTTACCAGTCCCGCCGCACCTGCGCCGATGACTATGAGATTACGGTCGAAGGATGATGGTTTCGACCACTGCTTGAAGACCCGCCGCCTTTTCAGCCAGTCGACGATTTTCTTGGCGATCAGCGGAAAAAGGCCGAGGAGGGCGAAGCTGATCATCAGCTCCGCTGAGAGAATGCCGCCGAGGCTGTCGATTTGGGCAAGCTGGGTGCCGGCATTGACATAGACCACCGTCCCCGCCAGCATGCCAACCTGGCTCACCCAGTAGAAGGTCCAGGTGCGGATGGGCGTCAGCGCCATGAGCAGATTGATGAGGAAAAAAGGAAAGACGGGAACCAGGCGGAGTGTGAAAAGATAGAAAGCGCCTTCTCTTTCTATTCCCCGATTGATGGTCGCAAGTCGATCACCGAATCGTTTTTGAACCATGTCGCGGAGAAGAAAGCGGGCCACCAGGAAGGCAAGCGTCGCGCCGATGGTGGAGGCAAAAGAGACAATCACCACTCCCCACAGCAGGCCGAAGAAAGCGCCGGCCGCCAGGGTGAGCACCGCCGCGCCCGGCAGAGACAGGGCGGTGACCAGTATGTAGATGGCCATGAAGGCAAAAGCCGTCACCAGCGGGGCGTTGCTGCGCCAGTTCTCAATCTGTGACTGGGCGTTCTTGATTCCCTCGAGGGTGAGGTGACGATCAAGATCAAAAAACCAGAAAGCGATTACTGCGATGACAATACAGCCGATAATGAGATATTTTTTCATGGTCATCCTTGTCCTGTTTGTGGTTTGGCAAAAGCTGCGCTGGGAAATGAAAACCTTCCCCTTGCCTGCTTTGTCGTACCAGGTGCCTGTTCCTTACAGAAAAAAAGCAGAACAGTGTGAGACAGACAAGCGTGGAGGTGGTGTTGATGGAGCTGTTCAGCGGTTCTTTTGGGACTCGGCGGCAATCCGGCGGCGGAGCCGGTTTTTGGCTTTTTCGTCCAGGCTGGCGGAAGGGGGAGTACCGTCGACAGGGGCCTGGCTGCGGGCCAGCCGGCGCAGACGGTGGAGCTGTTGCTCGTAGCGGCCGCAGTGTCTGCACATCATCAGGTGGAAGCGGACGCCCATCCGCTGGTTGAGCGGGAGTGTGTGGTCCATGGACTCGGAAACCAGACGGGCAATTTGGCGGCAATTGAACATCCACATTTTCATGATCAGGCTCTCCTTCGTTTGCCCGGATATGTGATGGACTTGTAAAAAGCTCGATCTACGTCGTTGTAGATCTGAAACAGCGATTTGCCGTACCACATTGTACTGCCAAATCACCGTTTCAGATACTACGCCTAGGATCCGGGCATCCAGTGCGGCTCCATACAGCGGCGCATCGCCAACCGTGCTCTGTGCATCAGCACCCAGTAGTTAGTCGCGCTGATCTTCAATACCTTACAGATTTCCTTCGCCTCGGCTCCATCGAGTTCGCGCAGCCTGAAGGCGTCGGCCTGGCGCTGGGCCAACGTATCGATGCAGGCGATCAGCGCCCGCATGAGTTCCTGCTGCTCGTATTTCTTCTGGGGGGTATCCGCCCAGTGGCTCGGTTTAACCCGCCAGTTTCCCCTGGCATCGAAGAAATCACCAATATCCTCCTCCCTGATATCGTCGAAGGGGTGGGCGCTGTTTCGGTATTTTTTACGGAAATAATCCATTATTTTGTGCTTGAGTATGCCGGTGAGCCAGGATTGGATCGACGACCTGCCGGAAAAATTGTCGTTTTTGAAGGCTGCCAGCGCCGCCAGAAAGGTTTCCTGGACAAGCTCCTCGGCGACAGCGGCGTCGGTGACGCGAAGAAGAGCAAAGCCGTAGAGGGGGTCGGCGTAGAGATCCACCCACTGTTCCGGATCGTTTGTTTTTCCCTCAGGGGGCCTGTTCGTCTCGGCGGTTGCCATCTGTTTCCTCGTATATGTTGCGGTTTTGGGTTTGCGGCAAGCCCGGATATTTCACGAGTGGAGATGGTCCGCTAGTCGAGGAGACCTGTGATTGGCTATACTGTAGTATGCCAATCATATGCCAATCACAGAAGCGACGAAGGATAGCAGGCCGTATCAATTCGATTCGCGACTCGCCCGAAGGGTGAAAATGGACATAACTGGCAGTGTTTTCTCTTTGTACAAAATGCTCCATCCACAATCATCTTCAGTTTTACTGATTACGTATGAAACTCAGCTACGCCTCCTGAGGGACCGGATTGCTCATTTCACGGGACGCCATAAACCCGTCCATGGGGGCTTGGCTGCAGCCGTCCTGGCTGCAGATACCCGCGAAATGAGCAACCCGGCCCCCTTGCCAGAGGCCAGGCTGAGTTTCATTGGTAATCATCTTCATATTTAATTTAACAATCTGATATGTAACGTTATATGTAATACTCCGTCCATTTTTCATGAAATGTTCGGGCTAGAGTGCGCAGGAGATATGTGGCGCAGGGTGCAATGTTGCTCGGGATTAATTCTACAGGCAAATGTGTGCGTTTGTCCAGCCGGCCGGGTCTGTTTCTGCAACTGCTCGCAACTCGTGGTTGTTTGCAGTATAGTGCGGCCTCGGTCAGGGAAAAGAGCATCTCCGAGGAGCATGTCTGCTTTTTCCTGATGACCGATCTGCTGGTATGTCTTGCTTTACGCTGATTGCCTCCAAGACGCAGTCTCCCCAATTGCTCGGCATGGGTTGCCGGACATCGGGGCAACCAGAGTGTTTGTCATTCAGGAAAACAACATCACCTGACGCCTATGAAGATCCTGCAAAAAATCGGCGCCGGCCTGGCCCATTATCTCTCAGCACCGCGAGAGGGCAATGCCCGGGTTGCAACCTGTGCCCCGGAAATGCTGTCAAGAAGTCTGCGGCCCGGAGACGTACTGCTGGTCGAAGGCAGCAGCATATTCAGCACATCCATAAAATATCTGACCCAGTCGAGCTGGTCCCATGCCGCCCTCTGTGTCGGTGATATCCTGCCGACCGAGCCTGAGGGAGCCGAGCGGCCGGTGCTGGTCGAGGCCGATATCAATGAGGGGGTGCGGGCGGTGGGGCTGTCGCTCTATTCCTCCGTTCACACCCGTATCTGCCGTCCCGTGGGACTGGATGCCCGTGAGATCGATGCGGTCGTGCAGTATGCGGTGAGCCGTCTGGGGCACCGGTACGATCTGCAGAACATCATCGATCTGGCCAAATATCTGCTGCCCATCCCGCCGGTGCCGTCGCGTTTCCGGAGGCGCCTGCTGGCCTTGGGCAGCGGCGATCCGACCAGGGCTATCTGTTCTTCCCTGATCGCCCTGGCCTTCCAGTCGATACGATACCCCATTCTGCCGGAAGTCACCGTGCAGGAATCCGATGATCCCTCCTGCCGCGCCTGTTCCCGAGAACTGCTTCAGATACGACACCACAGTCTTTTCGCTCCACGGGATTTCGATGTCTCTCCCTATTTCCAGATTGTCAAGCCAACCCTCGAAGGCGGCTTCGATCCCCACGACCTTGCCTGGAGCGAGCCTGATCCCGTTCATACGGCCCGCCATTTTGTCGGCCAGCGCTAGCCGCCGTCTTGAGGAGCAGTTGACCTTTTTTTGCGGTGGACGGGAGCGGAAAAAATGTATATAACCCTGATAACTTACACCTAGAATAGGCAAATATCACCCCAGCTGGGCGGAGAAGTGGGATCATGGACCCGGAATATAAAGAAATCGAAGATTTCCTCAGGCAGTACCCGCCATTTGCGACATTGCCGCCGGACGAATCGGCAAAGGTGGCCGGCAGCGTTGAAATTTCCTATTTTCGTGCCGGCAAAGCCATACTCGACTATGGCGACGCCATACACAGCCTCTATATCGTTCGCAGCGGCGTCGTTGAGCTGTACCGCCGCAACGGCGACCTCTTCAACCGACTCGACGGGGGACAGCTGTTCGGGCAGATGGGACTGCTGATGAACAACAGGGTACCCTTTTCCGCCAGGGCCAGCGCCGACACCCTGGTCTACATCATACCGGAATCCGTTTTTATCGAGCTCTACAGGCGTTATGAAGAGTTCTCCGATTTCGTCGAAGTTGAAGGCAGCGCCCGGCTGCGCAATGCCGTCACCATGACCGCCGGCGGCAACGATTTGATCAAATCAAAAGTAAAAACGCTGCTTGGCCGCGAGGCCGTTATTCTCACCTCCGGCGACACCATTCAGCATGCGGCCTCCACCATGGCCGAGGCAAATCTCTCCGCCGTCCTCATTGTCGACGCCGACAGCGTGCCGGCAAATGGCCGTCATGAGGACTTCGCGGGTATTCTCACGGACAGGGATCTGTGTACCCGGGTACTTGCCCGCGGGCTTTCCGGGGAAACCTCCATTGGTGCTGTCATGTCTCAAGAAGTCATCGCCCTGGATTATAACGACTATATTTTCGAGGCGATGTTGACGATGCTGCGACACAAGGTCCATCATATGCCGGTTTTGCGCGACGGTGTACCCGTCGGTATCATCGAGGTCGCCGATTTTCTCCGGCACGAATCACAGAGCAGTCTGCTGCTGGTAAGCAATATCCGGGCGCAGACGGAGGTTGAAGACCTGAGCAAAGTCGCCATAGACGTACCGGTCTGTTATGTCCGCATGGTCAACGAAGACGCCAATTCGCATATGATCGGCAGCTTCATGTCGGTGATCGGCAAGACCTTTATCCAGCGTCTGGCGGAGCTGGCCGAGGAGCGGCTCGGCCCGCCTCCCGTCCCCTACTGTATCATCACCCTGGGCTCCATGGCCCGGGATGAGCAGTTGATCGTCACCGACCAGGACAACGCCGTCATCCTCGATGAAGCCTATGAGCCGGAGAGGCATGGCGATTATTTCGCCGAACTGGCGGACTTTATCTGTGAAAGCCTGGCCCGGTGCGGCTATACCGAGTGCAGCGGTGATATAATGGCCTCGAACCCGGAATGGCGAAAGACCCTGAGCGCCTGGAAAAGCTGCTTTCAGGACTGGATCGAGTCGCCCAGCCCCGAGGCCCTGCTCAACTGCTCGATTTTTTTCGATCTGGCCGGTGTCCATGGCCGGTGCAGATGGGCCGAGCAGTTGAAGAATTTCATCGCCGGCAAGGCACGGGGCAACAATCGGTTTCTCGCCTGTCTGGCCCGCAATGCGTTAAACCGCAAACCGCCTCTCGGTTTTTTCAAAAATTTCGTCATGGAAAAGGACGGCCGTCAGCGCAACACCATCAATCTCAAACGTCGGGGAACCGCACCGCTGGCCGATATACTGCGGGTGCACGCCCTGGCCGTCGGCTCCACCGCCCAGAACTCCTTCGAGCGGCTCGACGATGTCATCGCCGCCGGTATCCTGCCCCAGGGGCGCGGACCGGATCTGCGCGATGCCATGGAGTTCATTTCCATGGTGCGCATACGCCATCAGGCACATGATATTGAAAATGGGATTGAAGCGGACAATACCATCGATCCGGAAGCTCTTTCCGATTTTGAGCGGAGAAACCTCAAGGATGCCTTCCAGATATTGAGCAGGGCCCAGAATTTCCTGAAATTCCGTTACACCGGCAATCGCTTCACTTCCTCTTCGTAGATGATGTTCAGCACTTCCACATTAGGCGATCGGATAGGCGTCGACTGGAAAGTGGTCCTCAATGCCAGGGAGCGACAGGCCCGGAACCGGTCCCTGCGGGATTTCTACAGCGGCTGCCTGGAGATGCTTTCCGGAACGCTGGCGCAGACTCCCTTTGTAGCTCTCGACTTCGAGACCACCGGCCTGGACCCGAACGGCGATGAGATCATCTCCATCGGCGCCGTGCCCTTTGATCTCGAGCGCATCCGCGTAAGAGAGGGGCGCCAGTGGCTGGTCAGCCCCCAGCGCAGACTCAATGGGGATTCCGTGGCCATACATGGTATCACCCATGCCGCTATTGACGGCGCTCCGGACATAGGCCCGGTTCTGCAAGAGCTTCTTGCCGCCCTGTCGGGCAGGATCATCGTCGTCCACTATCACCCCATAGAGAGACAATTTTTCAACACCGCTTTTCGTCAGCGGACAGGCGAAGAGATCTTTTTCCCCGTCATTGATACCATGACCATTGAAAACAGCCTGCGGCGGCAACCACTGGCCTCGATTCTGCGCCGGCTGCGGGGGCACAAGCCGCTCTCCGTCCGTCTGGGCCAGAGCCGGCAACGTTACGGGCTGCCCGATTATCAGGCTCACCACGCGCTTACCGATGCTTTGGCGACGGCGGAGCTGTTTCAGGCACAGGTCGCCCACCACTACTCACCCGGGACTCGCCTGGCCGAGCTGCTGGTGTAGGAAACCTGACTAAAACGGCATAAAACGCGAACATATTTATTTTACCCCTTTTCATCCTCCCCGGACCACCCTTTATTGTTTGCACATCATGTTTTTTTCTCTATCCGCCTTCCGGACCTGCCGGCTCCGGCAAGCTGATGTCGCCGGAGAGCTGCGCCGACAAGCTGTAATTCCTCTTCCAGAATCGTTGGTGTGGCATATTCCTGTTTTCAAAAGCAAAAAAAATCAGCTCCAATTTTTTTTTTTGGAAAGGACTTTACCTGGATTGGGGCAGGCCTGCAGGGCGATGACTTGTCACCTCAAAGGGCATGGTTATAAATGGTTTTTAACCTACGCATTCCCTGAATACTAACCGGAGGAGCGATTTATGAAATTGAAATATTCAATCGGCCTGTTTGTCATGGGTTTACTGGTGCTGTTCGCATTTGCACAACCAGGGGCAACCGAACAGGAACCTCAAAAGCACATGAAGGTGGATTTCAGCCAGAGCTGCACCGAATGTCATACCGAGATGACACCAGATGTCGTGGCCGTCTGGCAGGAAAGCAGGCACGGTGAAACGAGTGTTAAATGTTACGTCTGCCATGGAGATGGTGAAGTCGAGTTCTCTGCGAATGGGGATGATGAGCGCTGCAGCGGTTGTCACGGCGACAAGGTGGTGGATTTTGCCAAAGCTCCCGGCGATCGCTGTTTTGACTGTCATGACGGACATTCATTGAAATTTCATCAAAATTGAAATCAAGGGAGTAACATATCATGGGAACCACACGACGAGAATTTATTAAAGCCACGGCCGCCAGTGCAGCGGCTGCCGCCATCGGAGTTGACCTCATGTTGAGTGAATCCCTCATGGCGCAGTCCGACGGCACCTGGCATAAATCCGTTTGCCGTTATTGCGGTGTGGGCTGTGGAATGATGGTCCAGACCCGGGATGGTAAGATAGTCGGTTTGCGGGGCGATAAAGAGAACACCATCAACGGTGGGCTCCTCTGTGTCAAAGGGTTTTATCTGCAAAAGGTGATCACCGCAGAAAACAGGTTGAAGCGGCCTCTGATCCGCAAAAACGGAAAACTGCAGGAGGCCTCCTGGAAAGAGGCCATGGACCTGGTGGCAACCAGATTCCGGGAATCCATTGATCAAAATGGCCCCGATTCCGTGGCGTTTTACGGGTCCGGTCAGGCGGAGACAGAAGAGACGTATATCGCCAACAAATTATTCAAGGGCCATATCGGAACCAATAATTTTGAAGGGAATCCGCGTCTCTGCATGGCCAGTGCCGTGGGCGGCTATGTGACTACTTTCGGCCTCGATGAACCGGTGGGCAGCTATGACGATATGGACAACGCCGATATGTTCTTCATGGTGGGCAGTAACACGGCTGAAGCGCATCCGGTGCTCTTTGACAGGATTGTCCGGCGCCGGCGGGAAAATCCGAATCTGAAAATCGTCATTGTCGATCCCCGGCAGACGCCGACAGACAGGGTCGCCGATATGACCTTGCAGTGTATCCCGGGCTACGATATGGCGATCCTGCACGCCATGGCCAAGATTATTATCGACGAAGGCTACGCCGATGAGGAATTTATCAATGACACGGTGAATTTCAGTGACGGTTCAAAGGCCATATCCTATGACCAATATAAACAGTTCCTGTCAACCTTCACCCCGGAACACGCAGCTGAACGAAGCGGAACCAAGGCTGAGGACATTATCAAGGCAGCGAGGATGTTTGGAGAGACCGAAAAAGTCATGTCCATGTGGACCATGGGGGTGAATCAGCGTGTCCGCGGCGTCTGGATGAATAATCTCATCCATAATCTGCATCTGCTGACCGGCAAGCTGGGATATGCCGGTGCCGATTCGTTTTCCCTTACCGGCCAGCCAAACGCCTGCGGCGGTGTCCGCGAGGGCGGGGGACTGGCGCATCTTTTGCCTGGGCACAGGCTGGTGGCCAATGAACAGCATCGGCAGGAGATCGCCAAAATCTGGAATGTACCCGCATCCAATATCGCCCCGAAACCCGGGCTTCACACCATGGCTCTGTTCGAAGCCATCACCAAAGGCGATATCAAAGCGCTCTACGTCATGTGTACAAATCCTGCCCAGTCGCTGCCGAATCTCAATGATTATCTCCAGGGAATGGAGGATACATTTATGGTGGTTGCCGAATCATTTCATCCGACGGAGACATCAAAAATTGCCGATGTGGTGCTTCCGGCGGCTTTCTGGGGCGAAAAAGAGGGCGTGTACGGCTGCACGGAAAGACGCTCGCAGTATATGCCGAAACTGGTGGAACCCCAGGGCGAAGCCCGGTGGGATGCACAAATCCTCATTGACCTGGCAAAGCGCATGGGCTACGCAGACGGATTTGACCATTATACCTCCGCTGAAGATATCTGGAGCGAATACATCATCACCACTGCAGGGAGGGACATGGACTTAAGCGGTGCACCGTATTCGCGGCTCAAGGAGGTTCGGGGACTCAGGTGGCCGGTGCCCACTGTCGACCATCCCGGCACGACTCACCGGTTCGTCAAGGGCGATCCGCTCTTTCCCGAAGAGAAAGCCCGGGGGCGGCGGATGTACTTCTACGGTAAGCCCGAGGGCAAGGCGATCATCTTCGCCCGCCCGGACAAAGGCCCGGAAGAGCCGACCGATGAGCAATACCCGATCGCGCTGACCACGGGACGCGTTTTGGAACTCTGGCATACCAACACCATGACCGGACAGGTACCCCAGTTAAACAGAGCCGTGCCTGTACCCTATATGGAGATGAATCCAGACGATGCATCCAAAATGGATATCAGCGACAGGGAGAGGGTTCGCGTCGTAACCAGACGGGATTCCCTGGAGATGATCTGCCGGGTGAGCGAACGCCCCCGGCCGGGCACGATATTCATACCGTGGCACTGGCCGGAATCGCTGACAAATCTTTTGACAACGGATGCGATTGATCCGGGTTCAAAGGAACCGGAATACAAGGTCTGCGCTTCACGGATTGAGAAGGTGTGATGATTACTTGAGCTCAAAAGGAGTCGATACAATATGGCAGCGCTCATATCCAGCATGATTGTTCGGGTGAAACCGGAAAAAGCCGATGAGATTCTGGCGCAACTGGCAAAAATTCCCGACGTGGAGACTCACGGCGTTCATAAAGAGGAAAATATTATTCTGGTGGCTGAAGGCAAAGATGTCGGACAGATCGAAAACCTTGTTACCTATATTAACCAGGAATTCAGGGGTGTTGTGGGGGTATACCCCACCTACTTCAATTGGGATGAGGATATTGAAAGTACTGCTGCTGAAGGATAACTGAATATCTGATCAAAAATGATCCAGTTTCTGAAGAAGGTATTTCAGCAATCCAGCGGCACTGTATTACGCCCGCCCGGGGCAGTCCCCGAAGATGAGTTCATGCAGCGCTGCATTCAGTGCAATAGATGCGTACAGGTGTGTCCCTACGATACCATCAAAGCCGCTGATGCCGGCTTCGGCGGCAAAATCGGGTCACCGGTGGTCTATCCCAGAGATATTCCCTGTTATGTCTGTATGAAATGCCCGCCAGTCTGTCCGACGGGCGCCCTTGACAATGACCTGAGCGATAAGCGCCAGATCGCCATGGGCATCGCCTGGATAGATAAAGATAAATGTCTGCCGTACAACGGGGTCATTTGCAGGGCATGCTTTGATGATTGTCCGATTTATCGTCAAGCAATTACCCTGGATGAGGATATCTATCCCGTCGTACATGAAGAACCCTGTATCGGCTGCGGCATCTGCCAGCATGTCTGTCCGGTTGACGAAGGCGCCATTTTCGTAAAGACTGCGCACAAAGTGTAGCCGGAAATGCCAAGATCTTATGACTTCTGCTAAATTCAAGAATCTTCAAACCGTGCGGCGCTGGGGGCAGGTATTCTTCTTCGCTGCGATTGTACTCATCCCCATTCTCAACAGCTTGGATATCACCATACTGCTCGGGACCCTGTATTCCCTGTCCATTGGTCCGCTGGACATTATCGACCCGGCGATGGCATTGCAGACTGTTATTCTGGGCAAATATGTTTATCTGCCGATGATTCTGGCCTTGCTCATTCCCGTTGGGGCGGCGATAGCCATGGGACGCGTGTTTTGCAGCTGGGTGTGTCCGTATAATACCTTGCTGGAATGGATAGACAGCCTGCAGAAAAGACTTTTTCCGAAGAGATGGGCGATATCCCATGTACATGGTTTGCATAGTAACCCGGACAGAAGATGGTACTGGGGAGTACTCGGTTGTATTGCTCTTCTCACATTGATTCTGAACGTACCGTTGTTGACCCACCTGTCGTTTCCAGGCATCATTTCCAAACAGATAGCCAATGGCATACGCTTTGGGGAAGTAAATATACTTCTGCTGCTGGTTGTCGTCATTTTAACCGCCGAAGTGCTGCTGTTCAGACGCTTCTGGTGTAAATACATCTGTCCGGTCGGAGCCTGTCACGGCATATTTAAGAATCGAAAATCTCTGGAAATTAAATACGATAAGGATACCTGTATCTGCCAGGCCGGCGAAGTAAAACCCTGCCATACTGCCTGTCCCCTTCATCTGGCACCGACAGAAGAAGGTGTCTACCCCTATTGCTTCAATTGCGGACGCTGTGTGGAGGCCTGTGAGAAATCCCACGGAAACGCAGGCTTGCGTAACTTCGGCTGGAAGGTCAAAGAGTAAATCACTCTGTTTTCATCTGGCCCTTTTTCCCAAAAAAGTAAAACAGAGAAAAATACCGGAAATTAGGTTGAAAAGTGATCACCTATGTTCTCCCTGTCCAGTCAACTCGCCAGGGTCGCCGGCTGATCCGGGCGGTGGATGGTCGGGGGCGGTCTCCCGAGCCGTGGATTCAGGTGGCTTTTTTTCCGCCGCATCGGTATCGGAACGACGCAGCCAGACATCGAGCTGGTTAAAGGCGATATCGACCTTGTGCTCGGCGAACAACTCCCCGACCCGGCAGTTTATCTCGTCGGTGGCATAGAGCCGATCGCCCAGGCCGTTGACGAAGATTCGCATCTCGAAGTTCAGGGTACTTTCGCCGTAGCTCATGAAAAACACCTCGGGACCGGGGTCGGCCAATACCCGCTGGTTCTCCTCGGCAGCCTGACGCAACAGGCGATGCACCAGGCTATGATCCGATCCGTAGGCTACTCCATAGGTGAGAACGACCCGGGTAACCGTATCGGACAGCGACCAGTTGATCAACTGATCGGTGACAAAGGTCTTGTTGGGGATGATGATCTCCTTGCGGTCGAAGTCGATCACGGTGGTGGCACGGATATGGATCTTGCTCACTGTGCCGGTCAGGGCACCCAGGGTGATGGTGTCGCCGATCCGCACCGGCCGTTCAAAAAGGATAATCAACCCCGAAACGAAGTTGGCGAAGATCTCCTGCAAACCGAAACCCAGCCCCACACCCAGCGCCGCCACCAGCCATTGCAGTTTATTCCAGGAAACACCCATGACAGCCAGCGCCAGTACCAGGCCGGTACCGACGATCGCATAGGAAAGAAGCGAGGTGATGGCATAGGAACTGCCCTGTTTGAGCTCGATCCGTGAGAGCACAATCACCTCGAGGAGGCCCGGCAGGTTGCGCGCCGTTATCATGGTCAGGGTGATGATCAACACTCCCATGATGATATCGGCCACCGACAGCGCCCCGGAGACCGGATCGGTTCCCTCACCGGCATCGCCTCTCCAGATCGCCACCTGCTCCAGGTAACTCAGTACCGTTAGCAGATCCGCCCACACCAGGTAGAGCAGCAGCGCGAAGCCGAGCAGCAGGACCAGCTTGGAAAGTCGCAGCGACTGCTGGTTGATCTGCCGTAAATCCAATGGCGGCTCCTCGACCACCTCCAGGCCACTTTCCGCCCCCTCCTGCACTTCGGCACGGCGCCGGGCCTGGGCGTGTTTGAAAGCCAGTCGACGAGCCGCCACCGCCAGCCCCCTCTCCACCGTGGCCTCCGCAAATATCCACACCCCCAGCAGGTACAGGGTAACCGCGTATTGCTCCACCAGCCTCAAGGCGGTATACTCGTATCCCAAGAAAGTCAGGCCCGCCAGCGCCAGCGGCACTGTCGCCAAGGCCAGACCGAAGATCAGACGAAAAAGGTTGACGCCGAAAAAAGGGATGCGGGCCAGGATCAGCCGCGCCTGCAAGATACCCATGGCTGCCAATCCGGAGAGCAGCATTATCAGGGCCAGAGGACGCTGGTTCAGACTGAATTCACTCTCCTGGGCCAGGATTGAGATTACCAGCACCGGAGCCAACGCCAGCCCCAGCCACCGCAAGAGCCGGCGCAGTCGTGCCACGTACGCCGCCGGCCAGTGGAAATGCCGGGCCGCCACGCCATCGGGTACCAGCAGCCGCCGCGACCAGGCCACCATCGCCCAGGCCAGGGCCAGATGCCCGCAGGCCCTGCCGAAACCGACGGCGACACCCTGGCCGCCGGCCGCCAAGGCCAGCCCCAGCCCGGCCAGAAGCAGCGGCCCGGGCAGTGCCAGCAGCGCGTTCAGCGCTATGGCCAGCGGGGTGTGAACCTGGCTGTCGCTGTGCAACTGCCCGATCTGCTCCTGCAGCGCGGCAAGACGGTTCTTGACGCGGCGGCGACAAAACAGCAGCGCCGCCGCTGCTGCCAGTAAGGGCAGTCCGAGCAGGGCCCCCAGTCGCGGCACTTGCCAGTGCACCGGCAACGTACGACGCCACACACCCTCCTGCCACTCAAGCAGCAGCAGAGACGGCAACTGGCTCAGCCAGGCGAGATCCAACGGCTGACGGTTGGCCACCCAGAATAACTGCTCGTCGATGGTGGCGCGCAGGTTACGGGAGTTTTCCAGCATCTGCTGCTGGTTGAGTTCCAGTTCGATGGCCGTACTCAGCAGGTTGCCATGGGTCTGCTCCAACTGGTCGACCAACTCCCGGCGTGACTGATAGAGGCGCTGCAGCGATTCGATCAGGGCCGGCGTGATCTCCGCATCGGCTTCGCGCAACCGCTGCCGGGCCAGCTCCTCGCTCTGGCGCAGCTCGTCGCGCTGGCGAGCAAGATCAAATTGGCGCAAGCGTAGATCGGCGATTTCATCCTGCAGACCGCGACGCGGCTCCACCTGGGGCAACGATTCGCGTTGTTCGCGCAGAATGCGGGACAACAGCACACTGCCGCGGATAGCGCGGATCTGTTCGTCGAGGCTGCGCTGGAGCTGACGCACCCGGTCGAGCTGACTACGCACCAGCGAACCCGCTCTGATGAGCTCCTGGCTACGGTCATTGGCCTCGAGCAACTCGAGACTGAGGTCACGATTGATCTGCAGGGCTCGTTCCAGGACCGGGTGTCCCGAGGTTATCAGCGGATCGTCGAAAGCGGCCTGGGCGATCGCCTGCTCCGACGCCAAGCGCCGCTGGCGGTCGATAACCCTCTGCAACATGCCCAGCCTGATCAACTGACGCTCGATCATCACAGTCAGCAGTTCCCGACGCTGCTGGGCCAGGTCGCGCAGAAGGGTGTTGGTCGCCAATTCCCGCTGATGCAGCAGCAGTCGCTGCTCCGCCAGTCGGCGCGCCACCCGCTGCTGCATCAGCCGCGGGTCGTCCTCAGGCAGCCCACCGGCTTCGAGCTCGTCCAGGGTGCGACGGCTCTCCTCGACGGCCTGCATGGACTCGGCGATGGCCCGCTGAGCCTGTTCGGGCAGAGTCTCGGCCGATTGCAACCGGGCGTTGACCTCGGTCAATCGGTCCTGCAACTGTTGTAATTCGAACATCGCCTCCTGCTGACGAGTCTCAAGCTCATCCAGGGGCTGGCTGTCGAGTTCGGTGGCGGAGAGAGCAAAGACACTCTGCTCTTCCACTTCCAGTTCACGTTCCAGACTCAGGAGTTGCCTGGGGGCCTGCTCGACTCGTTCGTTGAGTGCCGCCAGACGATCCTCGACCTGAGCGAGTTGCTCAAGTCCTGACAGTACGGCTTGCAACATTTCACTTTCGCGCCGAATCGCTTCACTTGTTTCCTCCCCCTTCTCCGGCTGAATTTGGGCCAGCCGCTCCTCCACCATCGTTCGTTCGGGCAGCGCCACCTCGGAAACGGCCGTAGCCCCGGTTGCGGCCACCATGAGCACCGGTAAGACAAACGATGTGATCAGCCTTGACAGGCGTTTTATGTGTAATAAAAACATGTTCTTGACAAGCAGGTTGCCGAGTTTTTGCAGCTTCGTTTCTGTCACTTCGTTTCTACCGTCCCCTGTTTACAACAGACAACACCGCCCACAACACCGATCAGAATGTTCAGGATCTCGTCCTCCTGTCAGTGAACTTAGCACGCCGTGCCCGCTGGCGTTCCTCTCGTCTTTTGTTAAGCAATTCGCGTGCCGGTTTACATGAACTTGATCATCGTTGCTCATTGTGCTGTAATTATAAAACCTGATTACCCCTAATGTTCAGCAACATATTTTGAGACAGGATGCCCTTTTCCCGGGACGCCATAATTCCATCCCTGGGGGCTTAACTGCAGCCGTCCTGGCTGCAGATACCCGTGAAATGAGTAACCCGGCCCCCTTGCTAGAGGCCAGGCTGAGTTTCATACGTAATCAGCGTCCCACCCGGGCGATGCCGGGCCAAATTTCAGCACTAACAAAACAACACAAATACAATGCGTTATGGTTTTGTTGTTTGAGAGCAAACGATATGATGCCCATATCCAGAAACCACTATTTTTTTCCTTCTGGCAAGGGTGTTGAGAACTACAACAGGGATCGTCTCGCCGGAATTTGGTAATTTTCAGGAACCATATTTGCAACACGCCCAGTATCGTACTCAACCTGGAGGTCTGGTTTCATGGAATCGGTACATTCACAAATTCCTTTCCTGATTCTTGTATTCGGAGGGCTGACGATCCTCAGTGTGCTCACCAGGGCGGGTCTTGAGCGCTTCTCCCTTCCTCCGATTCTTGGCTACCTGATGATTGGCGGAATTCTCGCTGTCATTAACAGACACACACCTCTGATCGATGAAAAGGGGGAAACCATTCTTTCCTTCCTTTCGGCAATAGGCGTAATCAGCCTCCTTTTCAAAGTCGGCATTGAAAGTAATATACATGATTTGATAGAAGAACTCCCCAAAGCCAGCGTTATCTGGCTGCCGTCTGTAATTATAAGCGGCGTTCCCGGCTATTATATTACCAGGCATCTGCTGGACTATTCCCTTATCCCCAGTCTTTTTGTGGGGGTCGCCATGACCGCTACAAGTGTCGGGGTCTCGCTGGCTGTATGGGAGAACACTGGAAAAATGGCCAGCAAAGAAGGCGAGCTGCTGCTCGATACCGCTGAACTAGACGACATGTCCGGGGTTGCCCTGATGGCAATATTGATCAGTATTACTCCAATAATCAGGGAATTTTCCGGAAAAGCCTCATCGGCATCGCTTTTCACCACTGAATTCTGGCAGGCGCTCTCTACCCAGGCTGGACTGTTCGGAGCCAAATTTTTGATTTTTATTTTTCTGATCATTCTCGCAGGAAGATATCTGGAACAGCCTCTGGCCCATAGCGCCCGGAAGATAGGCAACAAGGCAACCGTCTTGGTTTTCGTTGTCGGCTTCGGTCTTATCATTGCCGGTACCGCCGGCTTTATCGGTCTGTCCCTGCCTGTAGGGGCACTGCTGGCCGGACTCCTGTTAAGCCGTAACCGAGAGGATTTCGGTGTGGAACCTTTCTACCAGAGCATCTATCTGTTCTTTATTCCCTATTTTTTCATCCATATCGGTTTTCAAATTGATCCGTACCTGGTTACCGCCTCTCTGGGCAGCGGCCTTGTTCTTGTCGTGGTCGCCATACTCGGTAAGATAGTCGGAGTCGGCTTATTCAGCAGGTTGTTCACCAGCACCTACGGAGCCTTTCTTATCAGTGTAAGCATGGTTCCCCGGGCAGAGATCGCCATGGTGATCATAGAGCGCGGCAATCAACTGGGCGATTGGGCTATGCCCGATGACCTCTATGCCGCCATGGTGCTGGTCAGCGCCATAACATGCCTCGGCACCACTCTCTTGCTTCACTGGGCTCTGCGCCGTTTTTGAAACCAGGTTCCCGCGGAGCACCGGCCGGCGGGGAAGCTGTGATGCGGCAGGCGTCTGTATCGCCAGGGACAGAGGGGAGATGGAGAGGGTGAAGCCGATGTTTTTGTCCAATTACACAGGGGTTGTCCTGGGATGCAGGAAAAAACAGGCTTTCCAACCGTATTTGCCGTCCTGCGACGTTTCATCAGCTGCGATATGGCCTCGATCCGGCTACCGGGGTTTATGGCCAGGTGAACATGCTCCCGCTATCGACTCTTTGGCGTATCGCTTTTCCTTCCTGGAATAGTGCTGGAAAAAACGAGAAAATGAAGATAGTCTGCCGCAGACAGGGAAGGGGCTGGAACGTCAAACCCGGAGAGAGGAGAGTGCTTTGTGAAGGAAGACGATGTCAATGTTGTCTGCATGAAATGGGGGACATTGTATGGCAGTGATTATGTGAACAGGCTTTACGGCATGGTCTGCAGAAACCTGCGGCGGCCCTTTCGCTTCTATTGCATCACCGATGATGTCGCCGGTATCAGACCTGAAGTCCTATCCAGGACTATGCCCGATTTCCCGCTGCCTGACGGTGCCAAGGGTCCCTGGCAGAAGCTGTTGATGTTTCAGGAGAATCTTTTCGATATAGTTGGAAAAACGATGTTTCTCGATCTCGATGTGGTAATTGTCGGCCCCCTGGAGCGATTTTTTGACTATTCGGATAAATTTGCGGTGCGGCACGAATTTGACAAAAGAAAGGAAAGTGACAATTTCGGCAACACTTCGATGTATGTCTTCGAGGCGGGGGCATATCCCGATATTTACAGACGATACCTGGAGCGGCAGGAGGAGATTCACAGACGCTACTGGACCGCGGAACAGGAATATGTCACCCGCACCCTTTACCGTCAGGGGAATCTCGAATTCCTGCCCAATGACTGGGTGCTTTCCTTCAAGGAGCATTGCCTGCCCGCCTGGCCTTTTCGTCTATGGCGAGCACCCAGCCTGCCGGAAGGCGCCTCCATTCTCGCCTTTCACGGCAGACCCCTTCCGGAAGACGCCATTGCAGGAAAATGGCCGCTTGAAGATAAGCCTTTCTGGAAAGCTCTCTATAAACACACCAGACCCTGCAGATGGCTTGCCGAATACTGGAGAGAGTAAAAAAACAAAACCTGCAGCCTCCCCCGTAGGCGTTTCAGGCTAATATCCGGGCTATTCGATGGCGGGTTTTCACATAGGCCTTCTCAAAGAGGCTTTTTATGCCCGCCACAGGTTTTTTCAGCCGCAGGGTCCGTCTGTTCATTATGATGCCCGGGCCGGTTTCCGGTCCAGAGACGTTGCCATATTCGCCTATCTCCCGTTCAATGACGGAGAACATGTTCATTTCCTCAAACACCCTCCGCCGTGCTTCCTCGATATACGGCAGCCTGTCTTCATATTCGTTGTTGGCGATGGTGCTTTTTATGATGTCCAGACTTGCAGCATAATCGTTGATATCAATGGGGATGAAGCTTTCCCTGGGGAAATATTCGGCAGTGTTCGGCGCCCCATGGTAGAAGGGGAGCGCATATCCCAGAAAGGCATCGGCCAGCTTTTCCGTCAGGTGGTGTCGGCAGACATGGTTTTCCACCACGATATGGTATTGATATGGTCTCAAGGCCTCCGCTTTGTCGTCGATTCTCTGTATTCCGTGACCAAAAACGTCAAGCTCGGGCAGGTCCTTTTGCAGTTTTGCTGAAAAGTTGCGGCGCAGCGTGTGGAGTGTGACCTTTCCAGTCCTGCTGGAACACATCATGGAAATGAGATGCGTTTTTCGTGGCTTTTCAGCACGAAGCTGATCGTAGGAGAGCGCTGTGCCAGCATCGAAGGAATAGCCGTAGTACCACATCAGTCCCGGTGCTCTGCGGCGGGCGTTGGGGTGGGGCAATGCCCACGACTCCTGAAAAGTGATGACCGTACCGAACTGTTTGACGTAATCCGAGCCATAGACGGTCACCGAAGAAGGCTCAAGGGTAATAAGGATTGTTTTTTCCCGCGGACAATGTCTGGGGTGTTCGATCACCAGGCTGTCTTTATCGGGGATATCGTGATAGACAACCAGCCAGTCATAGTCCTTTTCATCGACATCGAAGAGAAAGCGGCAGTTGCCCCACACTGGCGAATGGTCGGGAAGCATCCGTCTGTACTGGTCAGGCCGGAATCCTCTGCGCAGCCCTCTGGCCACAAATTTTACGCGAATTTCGCCCATATCGTCAAAATCCTCTGTCATGGTGAACAATGGCAGCCGCCGGCAAAGGTCATAGTCTCCACATAGGGTATCTTCTTCTGTCTGCCAGGTTCACAGCAGGCTGTATTCGTGCGTTTTGGGGGAGGTGAATCTTGTCCCGGCATCGCCAGGGTGCCGAAGAATATCAGGCATGGGGAAGAGAGACAACAATAAATTCTCATCTTTCCGGGCTTACCGGCATGCTCATCTTCGGTCCTTTTTTCTCCGCTTCGGCAAAGATCTCCTGGCGGTTGTTCATTTCGACAAGGCCGCAGGTATCCTTTCTCCCGTCACCAGGCGCCGGCAGAGGTGGAGGGTGAAACATGCCGTGACGGCAGATACATCTTCTGATAGTAAGGTGTTTTTTCTTCTCTGCCGCCGCTTGCAATTGCCGGGGGATTTTTGTAGAAATACGTCTGATATGAAAATATGTCTCAAAGAAAATCATCGCTGTTTCCCCCCTTCTTTTTGAGCAGAGGGCAAAGTGTGGAGCCGGTGATGGTATTTATTCACAGTGTGGTGTCAGTGCGGGGGTCGTATGCAGGGTGGTGCTGGAGAACAAAGGGAAGAGGGCGCGTGCCGACGATATATGGAACGCCTCAACCGGTTGAAGGAAAGGGTGATCACCACCCTCCCGGAGATGGATCTTGAAAACGCAGCCATTCTCACCAGGAGCTTTCAAGAAAGCGAAGGCCAGCCTCTGGTGCTGCGCAAGGCCAGGGCCTTCAGGGAGCAGTGCCGGCAAAAATCGGTGAAGATATGGGATGAAGAGCTCATCGTTGGCTGTGCCGGCAGCAAAATGCGGGCCGGCATCCTCAATGCCGACACCTGCTGGTCGGTTTTGGGCGAGGAACTGGAAACCATATCGGCAAGGCCCTATGATCCGTTTTTACTCACCAAAAAAGACAGAAGGCTGTTTGAGAAGGAGATTCGTCCCTTCTGGAGAGGCCGTTCCAACTACGAGGAGTGGCTCGCCCAAATTCCCGAGGATACCAGGGTTCTCCGTGACAACGGCGTCATCTATATCGACAGGAAGGCGGTGCGGGGTTTCGGTGAAACCACCGCCGGTTACGCCTGGCTGATTCGCGAGGGCCTCGTCGGTATCGAGAAGGTTATCAAAGAACGCCGGGCCGAACTTGATCTCACCAGGCCCGGCGACTATGAACGGGATTGCTACCTCCACTCCTTGCTCATTGTCGTCGAGGGCATGAGAATCCTGGCCCGGCGATACGCCGATGAAGCCAGGAAGCTGGCGGCCGCGGAGCAGAACAGTGCCAGAAGAGACGAGCTCCTCGAAATTGCCCGCATCTGTGCCAGGGTACCGGCGGAACCGGCCGCAGGCTTCCACGAGGCCCTGCAGTCGCTCTATTTTTACCAGATATGCATATTCATGGAGCAAAACGCCGCCAGCTACAATCCCGGGAGGATGGACCAGTATCTCTGGCCCTATCTGCAAAAAGATATAAGCGAGGGGAACCTGAGCCGCGAGGAGGCTCAGGAGCTGCTTGGTTGTCTCTGGGTCAAGTTCAGCGAACCCTGTCTGTTCCAGGACAAGGTAACGGCCGAATTCGCCGCCGGCTACCCGATGTTTCAAAACGTTTGTGTCGGCGGCGTTGACAGAACCGGAGGCGACGCCGTCAACGAGCTCTCCTCTATGATCATCCAGGCGACCATGGACGTGCAGCTCTATCAACCCTCGCTTTCTATTCGCTATAACCTGGCCAAAAATCCCGGCAGCTTCCTGCGCAAGGTCGTCGAGCTCATCAGCCTCGGAACCGGTTTTCCCGCTTTCCATAACGATGAGATCGGTATCCGCATGCTGATGAACAAGGGAATCCCCCTCAGGGAAGCCTTCGACTGGAACCCCTGCGGCTGTGTCGAAACCAATCTCGAGGGCAGGCTCCGGCACTACACCGCCCTGGCCGACATCAACCTCGGTTCAGTGGTCGAGTTTGTTCTGCTGGACGGCAAATGCCGGAAGACGGGCGAGCAGGCTTCGGTGTCAACGGGGGACCCCCGCCGGTTCGAGGATTTTTCCGCCTTTTTTGAGGCGATGAAAAAGCAGTTTGCCCATATTACCAGAGCAGTGGTCAAGGGCAACCACGTCATCGACGATGTTTCCCTCAACAGGCCCTGTCCGGCCCTGTCGCTGACCTTCAGGGAGTGCATCGAAAGCGGCAGGGACTATGCCTGGGGCGGCGCCAAGTACAATACCGGCAACGGGATCATCCTCATTGGCGTTGCCGATCTGATCAACAGCGTCGCCGCGGTCAAGCACCTGGTCTATGACACCTCGCAGGTGACCATGGACCGGCTGCTTGCAGCGCTGGAAAGCGATTTCGCAGGCTTTGGCGACATTTACAAGGCCTGTCTTTCGGCGCCGAAATATGGCAACGACGATCCGGAGGTCGACCGGCTGGCAGGGGAAATGTTCACCTTTTTCGCCGATGAAATAGAAAATTACCGCTCCAAGTTCGGTGTGATGACACCGGGCATCCTCCCGGTATCCGGCAACACCCCCTTCGGTCTCGAGGTGGGAGCCCTGCCTTCGGGAAGGCATGCCTGGAAGCCTCTCGCCGATGGAGTCAGCCCCAGCGGCGGAACCGACATGCGGGGGCCGAGCGCGGTTTTGAAATCGGTCGGCTCCATCCCCCATGACCGCTTTGTCCAGGGAACCCTGCTCAATCTCAAGGTGGAGCCGGCCATGCTCCGGGAGGAGAACGGCATCCGCCAGATGATGGCCCTGCTCAAGTCGATGTGCAGCCTGGGCGTCTACCATGTCCAGTTCAATGTCATCGACCAGGAAAAGCTGATCCGGGCCCAGCAGAACCCCGATGAGTACCGCGGGCTGCTGGTGCGCGTCGCCGGCTATACCGCCTATTTCGTCGAACTGGGCAGGGATGTGCAGGATGAGATAATCGGCCGTACCGTCCAGCACGGAATTTCGGTGGGTTAGTTTGATGGCTGCGGCGCTGGAGGGGGTGGTTCTTCGTATCGAACGCACATCAATCCACGACGGTGAGGGATTGCGGACCGTGGTCTTTCTCAAGGGCTGTCCGCTTTCCTGCGCCTGGTGCTCCACCCCGGAGTCGCAGGAGGGAGTCCCCGAGCGGGGCTATCTGCTCGAGCGCTGCAGGCTCTGCGGTCTCTGCGCCAGGCAGTGTCCGGCCGGGGCACTGAGTATGGCGGGGGAGACGATGGTGCGCGATAAAGGTCTCTGCCAAAACTGTTTTTGCTGTGAGAGCGTCTGCCCCCATGATGCGGTTCGGGTCTATGGCCGGAAAATGAGCGCGCCGCAGGTAGTAGCCGAGATCAGCCGGGACGAAGTCTTCTACTTCCACTCCGGCGGCGGGGTGACCATCAGCGGCGGCGAATGTTTGCAACAGGCCGATTTTGTTGCCGCCATTCTCAAAGAATGCAGGCACCGCGGCATCGATACGGCTGTTGAGACCAGCCTGCACGCCTCCTGGCGAAATGTTGAAAAGATTCTTCCCTGGACCAACACCTTCTTCGTCGATCTCAAGCATGCCGATCCGGAAAAACATGCCCGCTTTGTCGGGGTCGGCAACCAGCGTATAGTCGCCAACCTGCGCAGGCTCGATTCAAGGGCGGAGCCGTTCGCTCTTCAGATTCGCCTCCCGCTCATTCCCGGCGTCAATGACGCCGACGATGACCTGCTCGAACTCCTTGCCCTGACCCGCACCCTGAAGAGAGTGCGGCATATCGACATTCTTCCCTATCACCGGCTGGGGGTTGCCACCTACCGTTGCCTGCAGCGGCGCTATGTTCTGGAGGGGGTGAAAAGTCCTGAGAGAAGGTATATTCTGGAAAGGCTTGGGTTTCTCCGCGCTCGGGCCGAGGATATCGGCATAAAGGCCGGCGGCGGTTTCGGCGCCTGACGGCAATGTCAGTACAAATATCCTCTTTTTGCGCAACCCCCCCTGGATCCAGCTCATGGCGTGCCTGGCCGCCGGGTTCACCAGTTTTTGATCGATGCGCTGGCGACGGCGGAACTGTTACAGGCGCAGCTTGGCCGGCAGCTCAACCCGGACTCTCCCGGCTGAGCTGCCGGCATCGGGGGGATCAACTCTCTACGCCGACTCGCGGGCCCGTGAAAGCGGACCATAGGCCTTGTCCCGATACTTTTCTGTTCTCAGCCCTAAAACGAGACTGACGCACATCAACAGAAGAATGAAGGTGAAGGGCAGGGCCGTGGAAATCGCTCCTGCCTGCAGCGCCTCTATGGCTTCAGTGCCGCCTATCCACAGCAGAGCAGCTGCGATGGCGCCTTCGATGGAGGCCCAGAAGATTCTCTGCGGTACCGGGGCGTCGAGTTTGCCGCCGGAGGTGATACTGTCAATGACCAGAGACCCGGAATCGGAAGAGGTGATGAAGAAGACCAGTACCAGGACTATGCCGACGAAGCTGAGCACGCTGCTGAAGGGCAGGGAGTCGAACATCTGGAACATCGCCAGGGGTACGCTTGTCAGACCATCGGCTCCCAGTGCTCCGGTCTTGTTGATTATCTGATCTATGGCCTGGCCGCCAAAGACGGACATCCACAGAATTGTCACCACCGTCGGAACCACCAGCACCGCTGTCAGAAATTCCCGAATGGTTCTGCCCCGGGAAACGCGGGCGATGAACATGCCGACAAAGGGGGACCAGGAGATCCACCAGGCCCAGTAAAACACGGTCCAGCCCTGGAACCAGGCTTCGTCTTCGCGTCCGTGCGGATTGGAGAGAGGGATGATGTTTTCCACATAGGCGGTAAACGTCGTCCACACCGAGCCCAGGGCAATGGCAAAGCCTGCGAGGGCGACGAAGACGAAAAGGGCGAGGGCGATGAGCATGTTGACGTTGCTGAGCAGCTTGACGCCGCCCTCGATGCCGCGGACAACGGAGATCACCGCCAGCGCCGTCACCCCGATTATGATGCCGATCTGCAAATTCATGCTGGCCTCGATGCCGAAAACATGATGGATGCCGTTGGCCGCCTGCTGGGCGCCGAGGCCGAGCGAAGTGGCCAGACCGAAAAGAGTGGCGATAACGGCGAGGGTATCGACGATATGGCCGGCCCAGCCCCAGGTCCGATCGCCAAGGATCGGATAGAAGATGGAACGGATGGACAACGGCAGTCCTTTATTATAGGCGAAAAAGGCAAGCGATAAGGCGACGACGCCGTAAATCGCCCAGGGATGCAGTCCCCAATGGAACATGGTCGCTCCGAGGGCCAGGCGTGCCGCCTCCGGGGTGTTGGCGGCGACATCGAGGGGAGTTTTGTACCAGCCGGTGAAATAGGCCACCGGCTCGGCAACGCTCCAGAACATCAGGCCGATGCCCATCCCCGCAGCAAAAAGCATGGCCAGCCAGCTCAGCCGGGAGTGCTCGGCGACGGCCTCACTGCCGCCCAGGCGAATTTTGCCAAAGGGCGAGAAAATAAGCACCACGCAGAAGATGACAAAAATATTGCCCGACCAGATAAAGAGAAAGTCGAAATTGCCGATAATCTTCCATTTGATACCGTCGAGCGCCGCTTTTGCCGTGGCGGCATCAGTTATCAGCGTTGCCACTAGAAACAGCAGGATGAGTCCGGCGCTTATGGAAAAGACAGGATTATGCACATCAAACCCATATTTCTGAACATTATCCTGTCCCACCACATAGTCGGTATTTGAGATACTGTATTTATCTTTCTTTCCAGCCATCTATGTCCCCCATAATAAGAGTTGATCTCCCAGGCCGCCCCTCGGGCGGCTCCGGTATCCGAATCCCGTTGAGCCTAGTAGGTGAGTTTGAAAAAGCAATTAATAATTATTGATATGTTGCATTAAAAAAATGAAACATGGGGTGCCGCCTCTACGGAGTTGCGTTTTCCGTCTCTGGAAAAAAGACGGCTGCCGCCACCGAAGCCGCCGGTTTATGCCAAATGGGTACTACCTAGGGGAATGCCGCAGGCCGAAAGAAAAAATGTGTCGATATGTAATATGATTCGTCGTCCATCTTTGCTTGAAAATACACTCTTGGGCTGCAGAGGAGGAGGGCGATGATTTTCGGGTATCGCCTCAGGCGATAATCCGTTCCGGATGGCAGAAGACATTGAGCCGTGCCGGCCGGGCATAGGCGGCCAGGGTGGCGCCGGCCCGTTTGGCAATGGCCAGGCCGAGGGAGGAGGGGGCTGTGCGGGACATGATGATGGGGATGCCGATGCGGGCGCACTTGAGAACCATGTCCGAGGTGAGCCTGCCGGTGGTGTAGACAGCGCCGTTTGCCGGAACCCGGCCCAGCAGGATGGCGCCGAGAACCTTATCGACGGCATTGTGCCTGCCTACGTCTTCGAAGAAGGCCTGCAGCCTGCCGTCCGCCCAGAGGCCGCAGCCGTGGACGCAGTGGGTCTGCGGTCCCAGGGGCGAGGCCTGGAGAACGGCGAGGATGAATTCTCTGATCTCGGGAAAGGTGATGACGGCTTCCTGCAGTGGCTCGAAGGCGCCCTCGAGCATCTCTTTCGAGATTTTACCGGTGCCGCCGCAGCCGGAGGTGATGATCACCTCGTGGCGGACCTGTTCATCGACATCGGCATAGACAGCGATGCGGCCGTCGGGGCAGACCAGCACCTCAACCACCTCTCCCGGCTTTGTAATGTAGCCCTGGCCGAAGAGAAAGCCGGCGCCGAACTCTTCCAGCCCCACCGGCAGGACCATGGATGCGCCGATGATCTCGTCGTTGAGGCTCACGGTATAGGGGGTTTCGTGGGCCAGCAGTTCGTCTTTTTCCCAGCTGCCTTCCGGGGTGATGATGAGTGTCTTATGGGGGACCGTTACCGGGGGGCTCATTGGCATTGTGGTGTCGTAGGTTCAAAAGGTCGCCGCTGCGCGGGATTAATTATCTTCCAGATCTCAACTGTAAGCATTGTTGCCGCCGGGGTCTTTAAATGAGTTTTCTTCTGGCATTGAATTCCTGGTCATCGAAGGAGTACATCTGCGTGCCGTAGCGCTCAACGGCGAAGGAGGCGCAGACGCTGCCGGTAATGCAGCTTTCCTCCAGCGACTCCCCCCGGACCAGGCCGCTGAGCAGCCCCCCGCGGTAGGCGTCGCCGGCGCCGGTGGGATCGACGACCTTGCGGGCCGGGAAGACGGGAATTTTGACGGCTGCGGTATAGGTGTAGAGCAAAGAGCCCTCATGTCCCAGGGTGACCACCGTGGAGCCGGCGCGTTCGAGGATCTCCTCCTTGACCAGGCCGGTTTTGCTGACGATGAGGTTCATCTCATAGTCATTGACCATGAGCAGCATGCAGCCGTCGATACAGTGCAGCAGGTCCTCGCCTTGGAGCATGGGCAGGGCCTGGCCGGGATCGAAGATGTATTTGGCGCCTTTGCGGCGGCACTGTTCGGGGTAGCGGACCATGTCCTCGAGGTTGCCGGGGGAGACGGTGACCAGCGTGTTTTTGCCGAAGCTGTCGAAGTCGAGATTGGAGGAATACTTCATGGCGCCGGGATTGAAACCGGTTATCTGGTTGTCGTTTTTGTCGGTGGTTATATAGGCTCCGGCAGTCCACTCGTCTTCGATGTGTTCTATTCTGTCCGTGGAGATATCGTTTTTGTGCAGCCATTCGATATAGCGGTGGCTGTCAAGGCCTATGGTGGCGCTGATTTCCGGGTCGCCGCCCAGCATCTTCAGGGCGTAGGCGATATTGCCGGCGGTGCCGCCGAAGTTCTCGGTCATGCCGTTGACCATGAAGCAGACATTGATTTCATGCAGTTTGTCGGCGAGCAGGTGATCGGAGAACAGTTCCGGAAATTCCATGATGCGGTCGTAGGCCAGAGAGCCCGAGAGAATGGTTTTCATCGCTGTCGTCTTTTTCTTTCGTTGCATAAAAAGCCGCATTCCTCTATCTTCGCCCCTTGTGGTCATTTACCGCCGCCGGGTTTTGCGGCGAAGAGGTGCGGCCGGCCGTGTTTTTCAGGCAACACTAATACACAGCCGGAATCTGAATGTAAAGGAACAAAGCGAAAACTGATTACCTATGAAACTCAGCTACGCCTCCTGAGGGACCGGGTTGCTCATTTCACGGGACGCCATAAACCCGTCCCTGGGGGCAAGGCTTACGCCGTCCTGGCTGCAGACACCCGCGAAATGAGCAACCTGGCCCCCTTGCTAGAGGCCAGGCTGAGTTTCATTGTAATCAGCGTACCACCCGGGCGGTGCCGGGCCAAATTTTAGCACTAACAAATTTACACAAATACAACACGTTATGATTTTGTTAGTTAGAAGCAAGCGAAATTGAGGCACAGCCTCCCGGGGAAGGTTCATTTTTCGCCGGTCGCCTTTCCCTTGCCATTCGCCGGATTTTTTTCTATCCTACGCTGTGGACTTAGCTGCCCGGCGCCGTCGAGGCGCTGCAGGGTGTTTTTTTTTATCTGATTACCTATAATTCTCAGCTCTTATCCCGTAGTCCGGGAGAGAGGTTTGATTTTTCAAGCAGTCCTCTGGCTGCCGAGTCGCAGGCAGCACTGGCGATCCGGCTGAATCCCGTAGGCAATCAGCTTTTTTTATGAGGTTGTTTCAATGAAGATATCCACCATCCGCCGGGTGATCCTGTTGGCCCTGGCAGGCGCTGCACTGTCGGCCGCCGCCTGGGCCGCAGACAAACCCATTGTCCTCGGCCAGTCCTGTGCTCTTTCGGGGCCTGCCAAGAATCTCGGGGTGGAAATGCGTGCCGGACTGCTGGCGGCATTTTCGAGGATAAACGATGAAGGCGGCATCGGCGGCAGGGAGATTGAGCTTATCAGCCGCGACGACGGCTATGAGCCCGACCGCGCCGTTCGCAATACCCAGATGTTCATCGACAATAATGTCTTCATGGTCATCGGCGAGGTCGGCACCCCGACCTCCCAAGCCGTCGTGCCGATTATCGAAGAGCACAAAGTACCTTTTTTCGCGCCCTATACCGGCGCTGAATTCCTGCGGGTGCCCTTCAGAAAGTATGTGATCAACGTCCGCGCCAGTTATTTTCAGGAGATGGAAAGACTGGCCTCCTATCTCATAGAGGAAAAGAAGATCAGCAGGATAGCCTGCTTCTACCAGAACGACAGTTACGGCTTTGCCGGTCTCCAGGGCATCAGGGCGGCCCTGGCGAAAAGGGGCATGGAGCTTGTCTCCACCGGCTCCTACGAGCGTAATACGGTGGCGGTCATGGGGGGCCTGCGCGATGTGCACAGAGGCGATCCCGAGGCCATCGTTCTCGTCGGGGCATATTCCGCCTGCGCCGAGTTTATCAAACTGAGCAAGGTCAAGGTGCCCGGCGAACGGATCTACTGCAGCATCTCCTTTGTCGGCACCGAAAGCCTGAAAAGGGCCCTTGGCCGTTATGGCGACAAGGTCATCGTTTCCCAGGTGGTTCCCTATCCCCGGGATACGGTCCTGCCGCTGGTGCAAGAGTACAGATCCGCCATGAACAAATACCAGCACGACATGCCGGTGGGTTTCACTTCCTTCGAAGGCTATATCGCCGGCCGGCTGTTCGCTGAAATTGCCCGGGGCGTCGAGGGGGAGCTGACCCGGGAGAAATTCATCGAAACCATGGAAGATATCGGCCGCTTCGACCTCGGCGGGCTCACCCTCGAGTTCGGTCCCCGTGATCATCAGGGCATGGACGAGATATATCTTACCGGCATCATGCCGACCATCCATGTCCTTGACGCTGCAGAGCGGCAGGCAATCATGAGGGAGCCAGACCTCTCTGAATAGAATGTCACTTTTCGATACACTGCTGCAGCGCCTGACGCTTCGCGGCAGACGCATTTCCCTGTCCTCGTCGCCGTTTTTCGCCTCGGCGGCGGTGATTGTCTCACTGGGCGTATTTATGGCCATATTCTGGGCCTTCAATGAATACCAGGCCTACTCGGAAAGTATTGCCAACATTCAGCAGAGCTATCAGGACAGGTATCGCGACCGGGTGGACGAGGAGGCCGGTAAAGTGATCGGCTTTATTGAATACCGGCGTACCCAGGCTGAACAGCAGGTTGAAAGCGAAATTCGGGACCGGGTGCAGGCGGCCTATTCCATCGCCTCGCATATGTACAGCCGCCACAAGGACGAGATGGACCGCGAGGAACTCAAGGACCTGGTGGTTGAAGCGCTCAGACCCATCCGCTGGAGCAGCGGCCGGGGATACTATTTTGCCGGCGGGGTCGACAGCGGCATCATCGATCTCTACGGTGATGATCCCTTCTACGAAGGCAAAAGCCGGTTCTCGCCGGAGCTTGCCAAAATGGGCAAAAAAGTGGCGGACATCACCGCCATTGTCAGGGAAAAGGGCGCCGGCATCTACCGCTACAACTGGTCCAAGCCGGGGAAGACCGGCAGAATCTACCCGAAAATGTCCTTTGTTAAATATTTCAAGCCCTTTGACTGGTATATCGGCGCCGGGATCTATGTGGACGATGTGGAAAGCTCCCTGCAGGCCAATGTACTCGAGCGCATCCGCAATATCCGTTTCGGCAGGGATGGCGAGATCTTCGGTTTCCGCTATGACGGCACCATCATCTGCCACCGCGACCGCAGCCTGATCGGCCGTTCCATCGTCGATCTTGGAGAAGGCGGTGATTCCTTCGGCCGCAGAATGTGGCACACCGGTCTGGGCGGTGCCGGCGAGGGGGTGGTCAGCTACCGTGATCCTGGCGGTGAAAGCCAGGTGATGAGCGTGAACAAACTCGGCTATGTCAAGGCTTATGAGGGCTGGGACTGGATATTCGTCGCCACCATGTCCATGGACGAGATGGAAAAGGCCATTGAGAAGGAGCGGCGGACCTATATCCGCATCAACACCAAGAATATCGCCCTGTTCATCGCTCTTTTTATTGTCGCCGTCTCGCTGATGCTGCTGTTTGCCTATTTTTATTCGCTGCGCATCAGGCAGGGCATCAGCCTCTTCACCGATTTTCTGCGCCGGGCGGTGGATGAGAAAAACCGCATAGAAGATACCCATCTGGCCTTTTCCGAATTCGAGGACCTGCGGTATCTCGCCAATAAAATGGTCGACGACCTCGCCGAAAAGGAGCAGCTTATCAGGCGCGACGAACTGCGTCTCGATACGCTGCTGCAGCTGGGCATGATGGAGGACCGCTGTTTTCAGGATAAATACGAGTTCATTCTCGAGCGCATCGTCGCCATAAGCCGCAGCCAGGGAGGATATCTGGCCCTGGTCAACAGCGCCCAGAGTCATATCAACCTCTATTGCCGGCATGAGTCGGCACCGATGCCGTCTTCAGAACGCGTCGATGCCGCCGGCATCTCCCGGCCTCTGGACCAGGCCGGTCTGCCTGGAAGCGCCGTTCTCAGGGGCGATGCCGTGATCTGCAATGAAGGCTGTGAGTCTGCAGGCGAACCGTTCCCCTATGCGCGGCCGGTGCAGCGGCATCTCGATGTGCCTGTGGTCAACAACGGCCGGGTGGTACTGGTTGCCGGCGTCTACAACAAGGGCAGCGATTATGATACCTCCGACATTCGCCAGATCACCATGCTGCTCGAGGGCTTGTGGCTGCATGTGCTGAAGATGCGCGCCGAAGAGGAGATGGCCAGGCTGGAGCGGCAGATCATCGCCGTCAGCGAGGAGGAGCGCTCCACCATCGGCCGGGACCTGCACGACGACCTCGGCTCGCATCTGAGCGGCGTCGAACTCTTGTGCATGGTCCTCCAGAAAAAGCTCGGCAGCGAATCCGCACGGAGAGCCGAGGAACTCGGGGCCATCCGCAACCTCATCCGCGAAGCCATCGAGATCACCCGGCGGCTGGCCCAGGGGCTCTATCCGGTCCATGTGGTCGAGCATGGTCTGGAATCCTCCCTGGGCGAGCTGAAGGTGGAAATCGAAAATCTCTTCGAGCTGCACTGCGAGATGATCATCGATATGGACCGGGAGAAAATAGATGCCCCGGCGGCAATTCATCTCTACTATATCACCAGGGAAGCCGTCTTCAATGCCGCCCGCCACGGCAGACCGCGGAGAATAGAGGTACACCTGCTTATCGACAAACGAAGTCTCAGGCTGGAGATAAACGACGACGGCTGCGGCTTCGACCGGGAGAAAACGCAGCAAGGCATTGGCCTGCATACCATGAAATACAGGGCCAAGGCCATTAATGCGACGCTGTCCGTGAGCTCGGAGACCGGTCGCGGCAGCCGCATCCTGCTGGAAGGAGAAATCTGAACATGGCCAAAATCCTCATTGTTGACGATCACCCGATCCTGCGTATGGGCATGAAAGAGCTGCTCGACCAGGAGAAGGATTTCGAAGTCTGCGCCGTTGCCGAGAACATCGCTTCGGCCCGCCGGGCCATGAAGGAGAACGAGCCCGATCTGGCCATCATCGATATCTCCCTGGCCAACGAGAATGGCCTTGACCTGGTCAAGGAGATAAGCGGCGGCTCCAGGAAGATTGCCGTGCTGGTTCTGTCCATGCACGACGAGTCGGTCTGGGCCGAACGGGCCATCCGCGCCGGGGCCCGCGGCTACGTCATGAAAAAGGAGGCCGCCGAGTCCATCGTCGAAGCCGTCAGAAATATCCTCGAGGGCCGGATCCATGTCAGTGAAAAAATCATGATGCGGCTGCTCGATAAATTCCACATCGGCACCGACGCCGGCTCCGCCTCCACGGAAGAGGCGCTGACCGACAGGGAGCTCGAGGTCTTCCGCCTGATCGGCATGGGGTTGTCCACCCGGGAGATCGCCGCCAGGATAAACCTGGGCGTCAAAACCATCGGCACCTACCGGGATCGGATCAAGCAGAAACTGGGCATCAAAAGCGGCGCCGAACTCACCAGAAGAGCCGTCCTCTGGACGGAAAAGGACGCATCCGGCACAGCCGGCATGTAGGCAAAAACCCTACCTCCTCTCCTCCTTTTCCCTACGCGAGAATGGGCTTTCGCCCGATTTTCACCCTTCCTCTTTTTGTCTATAGTGCCGAACATGCCAGCGTCTCCAGGAAGTGCGACCGGGAAACCGGCTTAAAGCGCGCAAAAGGCGCGCATCCCAGCGAGCACGTCGGCTTTCGGAGCGGCATGGTGTCGCCGCCCGGCTAGACGTATTCCTTCCACAAACAACGGTGCCTATGAAAAAGATGTTTACTACCCGGTATCTCAAAGCCGATCAAAAGGGCCACTACGTTCTTCAAAACTCTGAGGGCGGACTGCAGCCCGGCAGACCTTTTGTCATAGAAAGCAAGGACCAGGTCCTCGTGGCCGGCGGTTTTCCGAACCTCTCCCCGGAGAGCCCCGACCCGCTTTCTCCGAGCTTGCAGCTCTGCGCCGATTTGAGCGATCTCTCCGAGCAGGAACTGCTGTCCGTGGCCAAAGCGGAACTGCTCCGCCTGCAGAGTACGGCCTCCAGGAGCTACCGCCTGGAGGCGGATCCCCGGGTGGGTGTTATCGGCACAAGCGCCCAGGATCTCGATCGCTTCGCCGATACCTACGGCGGCGTGCTGGAAATGTATCCGCTGTTGATCAAGGGTCGTCACCCTGACTATTCGGAGATTCTCGAGCTTTCCGTGGAGAAGTCGCCCCAGGGCTGCCGCATACGCTATCGCCGGCGTTCGCCGCTCAAGGCGGAGTTGTGCACCTACTGTGGAGCCTGCGGTGAGGTCTGCGAGGAGCACTGTATCTCAGCTAGGCTGCAGATAGACTTTTCCCGCTGCAGCTTCTGCAAAAAATGTGAGGAGGTCTGTGAGGCCGGAGCCCTGGACATCCACGGGGCAGAGGATGTCGTCCTCAACCTGCCGGCGCTCATTCTCCTGCAGGGGGCCGAGCCCGAACTGCCGGAAGATCTTGACTGCGCCTATACGCTGAACCGGCTGGAAGAATATTTCAAAACGCTTTTTCCGGCTGATATCACCGAGGTTGTCTGCCATAACAACAGCATCTGCCAATACAGCGGCCGCCTGGGGACAGGTTGTGTCCGCTGTATTGACAGTTGTCCTCACGGTGCTCTTGCTGTCGGCGGCCAGGGCATTGAAATCGACCCGCTGCGCTGTGAGGAATGTGGCAGCTGTGTTACCGTCTGCCCGACTGGCGCCATGCAATACGCGCCCTTCTCCGATGATACCTTTCTCTCCTATCTGCAGACCCTGGAACCGGACCATGGCAGTACCCTGGTGATAGGCGCTGAAGAGGAGATGCAGAGTCTGTGGTGGCGGCTGCGTAGAGAGGAAAGGGGGAAGACCTTTTTCCTCGAATATCCCTTAGTCAGTTTTCTGTCGTGGTTTCACTTTCTGCTGCTCTTTGCCCGCGGCTTCAGCTCCATAACCGTGATCGCAGGCAGCGGCCTGCAGCCGTCTTCTTCGCTTTTACGGCAGGCAGGCAAGGCCAACGCCGTCACCGATTCGCTTTTTGGCAGAAAAATTATCCATTTCGCCACTGCCGCTGATGCCCCTGCCGGCGCAGGTGCTGCCGGGGATCATCCGCTGGCAGCACCCTTTGCCCCGAAACGTCCGGCGAATCGCCGGGCGATGCTTTCCCAGGTCTTGGCCTTTCTGATCGCCTCCGCCGGCAAACCCCTGGCAGCCGAGACGGCAAAGGGCGATTTCCACGACCTCAGCTGTAAAACATCGGCCTGCACCCACTGTCTGGCCTGCCTCAACGAGTGCCGGACCACTGCCTTGAAAGCCGATGAGAAGAGTCTTTCGCTCAACTATGAGGCCGCTCTCTGCGTGGGCTGCGGCGTCTGTGTGCAGCTCTGCCCGGAAAATGCCCTTGCTCCGGAGCAGGCCGCCGATATCGACAGCGGCTATTTCGTCGAAAAGCAGCTGGCCCGGGCCGAGGCGGTCCACTGCAAGGGCTGCGGCAAGATTTTCGGCACACGTAAAAGTCTGGATCGGGTGCTGCAGATACTCTCAGCGCGCGAATCCATAAACCGTGACCACTTCGAGTACTGCAGCGACTGCAGGGTGGTCAAACTCTTTGAGACACAGGAGTCATGAATATGATGGAGAAAGAAGTCATCAAGGTGCGCCTGCGGCTCGTCGATCTTGTCAAATCGTTTTTTGTCAGCCAGCCCGACGCCGAAAAACTGAGCCGCTGGCGCGGTACCTTCAACGCCCTGGCCGCCGAAAGCGTGAGTGCCGAGTTCGACCGCCGGGTGGCGGCAATACGGAGTTGTCTGCAGCACAAGAGCCTCGAGGAGCTGCAGGAGGAATACTACAAACTCTTCACCGACCCTTTCACCGACAAAGGTCTGCAGACCTCGGCCTCCTATTATCTCAATGGCAGGAGCCACGGCAAGACGCTGGTGGACATTCGTACTCTGCTCATGGAGGCGGGAATCGAGCGCAATGCCGGCACCGTCGACACCGAGGATTCCCTGGTGGTGATGCTCGATATTTACGCCAGACTCGTGGAGGAAGAAGGCGCCGGCGGCGGCGTGCACCATCAGGAACAGCTGCTGAAAACGTTTATGCTGCCCTTTGCCGAAAGGCTGCTGGAGAG
>JBEPWT010000009.1:0-42571 GCA_041642275.1 Desulfopila sp.
ATATCCCTCCTGCGCCGGCCTTTCGCCAACCTGGTGGAAGGCACGTTTTCCAGATACGGCGGAGTCAGTCAGAGCAGCTTTGCCAGCAACAATATAGGCTTTGGTGTCGGCGACGATCCTGAGAGGGTTCTGTGCAACAGGGAGAAGATAAAGGCTGTTGCCGGCTGTGAGCTGCTCGTTTCGGCGAAACAGGTGCATGGCGACGATATATATCATCTCAGAACCCCCGTTGCCGGTGACTGCGTCGTCGACGGCTGTGACGCGCTTACCACCGATCTCGTCGGCGTTGGTTTGATGATCGGTCATGCCGACTGTCAGGCCGCAGTGATGTATGACCGGCAAAAAAAGGTGATTGGCGCCGTACACAGCGGCTGGCGCGGCAGTATCGCCAACATTCTCGGCAGGACGGTGGCGGCCATGGAGAGGGAGTACGGCTCGCATCCAACCGATCTCGAGGTCGGGATCAGCCCGTCTCTGGGCCCCTGTTGCAGTGAGTTTGTCAATTACCGGGAGGAGCTGCCCCGCTGGTTCTGGAAGTATCTGGTCAAAGACGATCATTTCGATTTCTGGAAAATTACCCTGCAGCAGCTGCTGCAGGCCGGAGTCCCCCAAAAGGCTGTTTCTTTTGCCGGCATCTGCACCTCCTGTTCGGTGGATTATTTTTCCTATCGCCGGGCCTGCCGGCTGCACCAGGGGATTACCGGCAGGAATGCGACGATAATAGCCATGACTGCAGGAGAATGATAGTGCATGAAACTGCTGTTGATCGAAGATGACGTCAAGATCGCCGCCTTTATCGAAAAAGGTCTGAAGGAGGCCGGATTCGCCGTCGATGCCGCCTACAACGGCCTCGATGGCGAAGCCATGGCCCTCAGCTCCATCTACGACGCCGCCGTCATCGATATCATGCTGCCCGGTCTCGACGGGCTCGGCGTGATTGAAAGCATGCGCCGGCAGAAAGTTCTCACTCCCGTCTTGATTCTCAGTGCCAAACAGTCCGTCGACGACAGGGTGCGTGGTCTGCAGAAGGGCGGCGACGACTATATGGTCAAGCCCTTTTCCTTCAGTGAGCTGCTGGCGAGGATTCAGGCACTGATCCGGCGCGACAGAACCAATGTCATCTCGACGAAACTGCGGGTCGGAGAGCTGGAGATGGATCTGCTCCGGCACGAGGTCCACAGAGAAAGCAGAAGGATCGAACTGCCTGCCAAGGAATACACTCTTCTCGAATATATGATGCGAAATCCCGGCGTCGTTCTTTCCAAAACCTCTATCCTCGAGAAGGTCTACGACTATGCCTTTGATCCCCAGACCAACGTCGTTGACGTGCTCGTCTGCCGGCTGCGCAATAAAATCGACAGAGAGTTCGACACAAAGATGATACATACCGTCAGAGGCATGGGCTATGTCCTTCGCTCGGACTAGGCGCCGGGCCGTGTCGTTGCTGCCGGCCTACGGCGGTCTGTTTCTCGCCCTGCTGGCCGTTCTTCTGCTGTTTCTGGCCGCCTGGTTGTTCATCGTCCGTCAGGAACTGCAGCAGTACTGCTTCAACGATGTCCGCGACAGTCTCGAGAGCTATCTGCAGAGCAGATCGCTTGGCGAGGCCGATAGCGGACTCCATGGTCTTCATTTTCTCAGATTGACAGGCGAGAACGAACAGCACTTCTATTCCGACGGTACGGAACTGAGCGTCGATTTCAGGGAAATGATAAATCTTGACCCGCATCTGTCGGCGGTATGGATCTCGCTTGCGGCGCCGCCAGGCGCCGATGGCTACTGGACCGTTTTCGCCAGGAAAGTGGGCGACGAACTCTGGGTGCAGGCCGGCAAGGAACATGAGCATCTGGGCATGCTCTATCAAAGAATCAGAAACAGCATCATGGCCATGGTCCTGGCTGCCGTCGGCGCCGCCGCGGCGGCAACCCTGATCTGTCGCCGCCGAAGCACCAGTGCACTGCGTCAGGCCGAAAATCTGCTGCTGCAGGGTCTCGATGAGCACGGCGGAACGCTGGCCGAAGACCGTCGTCCCGAGCTCGACCACCTTTTCACTCTTGTTAAGAGATTGAAAGGGCACAACAGGCAGCTGGTGCGGGAAATGCAGGAAAACCTCGATAATGTTGCCCATGACCTGCGTACGCCGCTGACCAGGCTGCGCTCGGTTGCCGAATACGGCCTGCGGCAGGACAGCAGTGAAAAGAAGGCCGAAGCTCTCTCCGATTGTCTTGAAGAGTCGCAGAGACTGTTGTCGATGCTCAACATCATGATGAGTGTCGTCGAGGCAGAGTCCGGTGCCATGCGCTTTGATATCGAGCCCGTCAACCTCCATGAAAGCATAGCCGATGTCGTCGGTCTCTACGAGTACGTGGCCGAGGATAAAAAAATCACCATTGATATGGAGATCGACAAAAAAACCTGCATCGCCGCCGACCGTACCTGCATTCGCCAGGTCTGGGCAAATCTCATCGACAATGCCATCAAATACGGCAGAGAGGGTGGGTGGATACGCATCAGCGCCGGCAGCGGCCAGGATCTGGTCGTCAGTGTTGCCGACAACGGCATGGGCATCTCCGCAGGGGAGATCGAGCGGATCTGGGAGAGGCTGTTTCGCGGCGACAGAAGCCGCAGCGAACAGGGGCTTGGTCTCGGCCTCAATTACGCGCGGGCGGTGATTGAGGCCCATGGCGGCACTATCTCGGTTGCCAGTGAGCTGGGAAAAGGCTCGGTTTTCGAAATACGGCTGCCGCCGGTTCAAACGGATGAACAGACCGATGTCTTGAGGCTGAAATCGCAGAGCAACGGCGAGTGATCGGAAAGCTGAATGTCCGGCACCCAGAAGTTGTCGATTTCAATTTCCCTGCTGTGAAGGATGAAGTCGAGCTGCCTCTGCGGGGCATGGCTGGGATGTGAGGGGATATTATCGAGGTTGGCGGTGCGCAATCCGCTTGCGGCGAGAAAGAGCTCCAATTCGTTGCTGCCCCAGAAGGTGTTGAAATCGCCGCCGATAATCACCGGTTGCCTGGTTTGTTTGACAAGCTGATGGAGGCGCTGGAGCTGATAGTGGCGATGACGGTACTTCAGTGAGAGGTGGACGATAAAGAAGGCGATGGAGTCGATTTCGGCTTCGATGATCAACCGTTTTATGCCCTCGCTGAAGTAATGGAAACGATGCCTGTTGACCGCTTTCCGGGTGAGCAGGGCGTTGCATTGCTTATTGAGAACGGGCACGCGGCTGGTGAACAGCCTGCTGCCGTATTTTGTCTCAATGACATGGGAATAGCCCAGGGCATGGGAGATCATCTGCGCCTGACAGCTTCTGCCGCTGCGATAGGAACCGGAATCGACCTCGACAAGCCCGACGACATCAGGTGCGGAAGAGTGGATAAAATCAATGATATCCTTGAGATTCCTGTGCGTCGAGCGGAAAAATCCGGAGTAGGGCAAGGGCAGATGGTAGCTGTTGTTATGCCCGGTGGCATAACGGATATTGTAAACGAGAAAACGCATGTTATGATACGACGGAAAAAGGAGAGTGGAGTATGGTGACCACCTTGGATAGTATACGCCTGTGCCCGTCGCCAGGGACACAAACGGCGCTGCCCTCAACAGGAAAACAGCATTTGACCAGCCTTTCAAAGTACACTATAGATCCCCAGGCAGCAAAACAGTAATGGATACTATATTCATTTTTTAACAGGATTCAATTTATGACGGTAATGAGAATAGTTACACGAAAAAGCAAACTGGCCATGTGGCAGACGCAAAGCGTTGCCGATGCCCTGGAAAAAAGAGGTATCAGCACGGAAATCCGCAGCATGGATACCAAGGGCGACAAGAACCTGGAAACGACGATCGCCAAGATCGGCAGCAAAGGCGTGTTCACCGAGGAACTCGAGGAGCAGCTTGCAGCCGGCCTTGCCGAAATAGCCGTGCACAGCGCCAAGGATATGCAGTCGCATCTGCCCCGGGGATTCGAACTTATAGCCTTCGGTCTGCGGGAAAAGGTAAACGACGTTCTCATCAGCGACAGATCAGATCTCGATATTGCCGACAGCCGGCGAGCTTTGAAAATAGGAACCTCTTCCGTTCGACGGGTGGCCCTGCTCAGACATTTTTACCCGCACCTGGAGACCGTTGACATGCGGGGTAATCTGCAGACCCGCATCGCCAAGATGCGGGCCGGGGACTGCGATGCCCTCATGCTCGCCTATGCCGGAGTCTGGCGCATGGGCTACGGTGACATGATCGTCCATACCTTTGACGAGACCACCTTTATCCCTCCCGTGGGACAGGGCTGTATCGCCGTCGAAGCGGCGGAGGCGCTGCCGGAGGAAAAGCGCCGGCAATTGAGGCTGGCCATCAACGATGCCGAGACCGAGACCTGTCTTCTGGCCGAGCGCGCCTTTCTGCGCAGGCTCGAAGGGGGCTGTTCCATCCCGGTGTTCGGTCTGGCAAGGATTGAAGGCGAGGAGCTGACCTTCAATGGCGGCCTGGCCAGTCTTGACGGTGCCGCGGTCCTCAAGCATACGCTGGTTGGACCGCGCCATGATGCCCAGGAGATTGGCGAGCGGGCCGGCGAGTATATTCTCGCCAACGGCGGCCGGGAAATGCTGGCAGAGATCCGCAGACAGCAGGGCGAACCGTTGCCCTGATGGAATGATCCGGCAGCGGTGGGAGCTGCCGGCCGGGCAGTTGAAAAATCACTTTCGCTTCGATAATCCTTTAGCGGCGATTTCCTCCAGAAGGTAGCTTTCCAGACGGTATTGGGCACTCAGCAGTCTGCCGGTTTGTGTTTCAAGTTCCTGCATCTGTTCTTCTCCGCTCTGGCGAGAGATGTGTGAACAGTTGTAGTTGAGGCAGAACATGGGTTTGAAAAAGAAGATACAGCCCCTTGTCCCGAGAAAGCAGCATGCTTCTTCGTCGCTCTGCATTATGCGGACATCGACACCCGCCATGAGATTGATGAGGATCTGAACGGCATCGGTCTCGCCGGCCATTTCGCTGCTGCAGCAGCCGCCGGCCGTGGAGCCGCAGCGGCTGCAGAGGGCGCCGAGCTCCATCTGGACCATTTGTGCTGCGAGTGCGGCATGCACGCATCGCAGATCTTCCTGTAATTGCAGAAAGCCAGGGTCTGCACTCAGCAGGGCCTCGAGCTGCCGGTGGAGCCGCTGGGCCACATCCAGTCGCGCAGGGACCGTGCTGAAAAAGAGAAGATCGTAAAGCGACGGATTCATTTCAGCAGTCCCTCTGTTCTGCGGAGAAGAAAGCTGCCCGTCCTCGCCCCTGCCACAGCGCCCTGGCAAGAAAATGCCGGCAAAAGAGCAGCCCGTGATACGGACAGACGCGAGATCAGGCCTACAGGCTGTTTTACTCTCTGGCCCCTGCCACCAGCTCACGCAGAAAGGCGAGCCACTGGTCGAAATTCTCGCCGCTGGTTGCCGAAAAATCCAGGACCCGGAGTTTGGGGTTAAGTTGTAAGGCATCCCTGCGGGCATCTTCGACCTTGAAGTCAAAATAGGGCAGCAGGTCGGTCTTGGTGATGAGAAAGGTGTGCGAGCTGGTAAAGGCCTTGGGGTACTTGGATGGCTTGTCGGGGCCTTCGGGCACGCTGACCAAAACGATGCGGTGATGCTCACCGAGATCGAAGCTGGTGGGGCAGACGAGGTTGCCGACGTTTTCGATGAAGAGTATGTCGAGCTTGTCGCCGCCCGGTTCCTTTTGCAGCTGATGGAAGCCGCGATGGGTCATGGAGGCGTCGAGATGGCAGGCGCCGCCTGTGGTGAGCTGTACCACGGGAACGCCCTTGGCCCGGATGCGGTCGGCGTCGCGTTCGGTTTCGATATCCCCTTCTATGACGCCGATGCTGAACTCGCCTTTCAGCGCTTCTATGGTATGCTCGAGAAGCGTGGTTTTGCCCGAACCCGGGCTGCTGATAAGGTTGATGGCCACCGCCCCCATTTCCTCAAAATGCTCCCTGTTGCTCTTGGCAATGGCCTCGTTGGCGGCAAAAAGGCTTTCATGCACATCGACCGTTTTGGTATGTGAATGAGTGGACGGGCCATGAGCATGGTCCGAAGGGCTGTGACATCCGCATGCATCACACATAATCTGATCCTCGTAGTTAGTATCCGAGTGGAGTTATTCCATTTCCACCGTATTGAGTATAAGTTCGTCGCCGCCTTCGGCCAGCAGAAAGAGCTCGCCGCAGGCAGGGCAGCCGTCGGGCTTGTCGCCGCTTGAATGCTGCGTGGCGTTGCAGCCGGTGCACCTGTAGGTCACCGCTGTGGTGTTGATATTGAGGGTGGCCTCCCGCACAAGCGCATCTTCCTGGGCGAGGATTTCAAAGCCGAACCGGAAGGAGTCGGCGACGACGCCGGACAGCGGTCCGATGTCCATGGTAATGGAGACGACTTTGGTCATATTGTTCTGCCGGGCCAGATCGTGGAGTTGGCTTAAAAGGCCCTGGACTAAGGAAATTTCATGCATGGCTCAGCTGACGGGGTGGCGTTTTTCGGGTTTGACGCCGATTTTTTCGAGACGGGCGAGCAGCTTATCGGCAATTTCGGCAACGCGGGGGGCGACGGCGTCGGAGAGTTCCAGCGAGGTATCGAGATCCTGGGGAACGACGCAGTAGAATTCCACGGTTTCCGGGGCGGCATCGCGCAGCTTGCATATTTCCAGGATTTCCAGCATGCCGAGTTGGTGCGGCGACATCTTCGTCTGGATATTGCCGAGCGTGATATCCTCGGTAGTGTAATAATGCATGGAACCGGGCTCCGCATCGATATCGACGACATCGATGACGAATACCGGGTCGCACTCCTCCAGCAGGGGAGCGAGGTATATCCCCGCCGTTCCGGCGTCCTGGAGGATCACATTGTCAGGGAAAATATACTTCTCTTCGAGATAGCGGACGGTGTGGACGCCGAAGCCTTCGTCGCCGCAGATCAGATTGCCGATGCCGACGATGCCAATTTTTTTTTCGGAGTTCATATGCTGATGTCTACCTTTGGGTTAACAGATTCTCGGCAAGGGTTCGCCGTGCAGCGGCGTGACCACCCTGGTGCCGCCGATGGGGGTATTGATGACTACCCTGCCGGCAGGGCCTTCGATCAGTCTGCCGATAATCCGGGCCTGGGCGCCTTCCGGGCAGGTGCGCATCACCGCCAGCGCCTGTTCGGTGTGCTCTGCGCTGACGATTACCAGGCATTTGCCCTCGTTGGCCAGATAGAGCGGTTCAAGTCCCAGAATTTCACAGGCGGTCCGCACCTCGGGGGTTACCGGCAGGTCCTCTTCCCGCAGTTCGATGCTGAGCCGGCAACTGGCGGCAATTTCATTGAGCGAGGTGGCGACCCCGCCGCGGGTGGGATCGCGCATGGTATGGACGCCGTCGCCGATTTCAGCCAGCAGCTTCTCGACCATGGTGTGCAGGGCCATGGTATCGCTTTCCAGCCTGCCCTGCAGGGAAATGCCGGCGCGCCTGGTCATGATGGTGATGCCGTGATCGCCCATGGTGCCCGACAAAATGACGTTGTCGCCGGGGCGCCCGCGGGACGAGGAGATATCGACATTGTCATCGACGATGCCGATGCCGGAGGTGTTGATGAAGATCTTGTCGCCTTTCCCCCTGGGAACAACCTTGGTATCGCCGGTGACGATGGGGACACCGCTGTTTTTCGAAGCCTCGGCGATGGAAGCGATTATTCTTTCGAGATCGACGAGGGCGAAGCCTTCCTCGAGGATGAGGGCGAGGCTCAGGCACAGGGGCCTGGCTCCGCGCATGGCAAGATCGTTGATGGTGCCGTGCACCGCCAGTTTCCCTATATCGCCGCCGGGAAAGAAAATGGGATCGACCACGTAGCTGTCCGTTGAAAAAGCGAGTCTGCCCGGCTGGTTTTCGAGAACGGCGCTGTCTTCGAGTCCGTGGAGTATGGCGTTATCGAGATATTTGAGGAAAAGGTTGCCAATGAGATCCTGGCTGGCCATGCCGCCGCTTCCGTGGTCTAAGAGTATTGTTTTTTCTGGCATATTCTCTGGGCAAAGGTGTTGTTGCTGGTTGGGAGGTGGCCACCTGCGCACAGGAGCGCACCGGTGAACATCAGGATTCGCCGTATTTCTGGTAGGCGGCGCAGGTCCCTTCGCTGGAGACCATGCAGGGGCCGATGGGGTTTGCCGGGGTGCATCTGGTGTTGAACAGGGGGCATTCGGGCGGAATGCTCTTGCCCTTGAGGATCTCACCACAGCGGCATCCTTGGGCCTCTTCCACTTTCGGCACTACAACATCGAGCCGCCTTTCGGCATCGAATTCGCCGTATTCGGCACGAATGCGCAACCCGCTCTCAGGGATCACTCCCAGGCCCCGCCACTCCATATCGACCGGCTCGAATATCTCTGCCACCATCTTCTGCGCCCTGGCATTGCCTTCCCAGTTCACCGCCCTGGGGTAGGTGTTTTCCACTGCCGGCGCACCCTTGGCAACCTGGCGGGCGAGAAGGATGAGGCCGTTGAGCAGATCGACGGTTTCAAAGCCTGCTACCACGCAGGCCAGGCCGTATTTGTCCACCAGCACCTGGTAGGCTCCGGCACCGATGATGCTTGAAACATGGCCGGGGCAGAGCAGGCCGTCGATTTTCAACTCGGGATCGCCGAGCAGGGCGGTCAACGGCGGCGGCATGACCTTATGGGTTGAAAACACCGTAAAATTGGTAATCTTTCTCAGCCTGGCCGCCTTGATGGTGGCGGCAATTCCGGGAGTGGTGGTTTCGAAACCGACGCCCAAAAAGACAACCAGCTCGTCGGGATTGGCGGCAGCCAGGTCGAGGGCATCCATGGGTGAATAGACGATATCCACTTTGGCGCCTCTGCTGCTGGCGTTGGCCAGCGAGCCATTGCTGCCGGGCACCCGGAAGAGGTCGCCGAAAATGGCAACCCGGACCCCGGGCTGGTCGGCCATGGCTATGAAGGCGTCCATATGCGAGGCGGAAGTGACGCAGACCGGGCAGCCGGGACCGGAGACGAGCTCGAAGCCGTCGGGCAGGATGGAGCGGATGCCGTTGCGGAAGATGGCCATGGTATGCGAGCCGCACACCTCCATGACCCGCAACGGCCGGGTGCATGATTTTTCCAGCTCGGCGAGCAGGGGCCTGGCAAGAGCCGAATCGCGAAATTCATCTACGTACTTCATGGTGCGACCCCTTCTTCAGCGCAAGAGTTCTTCAGGCATCGACTCGGCCATTTTTCTGATAAGCTCGATGTTGGCTTTTGCTTCTTCTTCGTCGAGGGTATGGATAGCGAAGCCGGCATGGATAATGACGTAATCGCCGATCTCAGGCCACCTGTCGACGACGTCGAGCCGGATCTCCTTGCTGATGCCGTCGGCGTCGACGGTGGCTATCTGGCTGGTGGTGAAATCTTCGGGATCACCTGCTACCTCAGTTACTCTCATGGGAATTGCGAGACACATGTTGAAAACCTCCAATGAATATCTGGCCAAGGGAGACGCCGCCGTCATTGACCGGTACCTTGGCACCGGTGTAGACCTGCAACCCTTCCTTTGCCAGACTATGAAACAGTCCCTCCATCAGCAGCCTGTTCTGCATGCAGCCGCCGGAGAGGACGACCTTGTCAATGGTATGCTCTGTGGAGAACTTCTTGACGAGCGTTGTTATGGCGCATATCAGCTCGATATGGAAATGCCCTGCGACCTGTGATGCACTGCAACCGCTTGCGTATCTGTCAAACACCATCTTAACAAATTCAGGAGAATTAATCTCCCATATACCGTGGTTCAGGGCGAAAAATGATGAAGGCAGACGTTTCATCGAATCATCGAGCCGGCCCAGCCAGCCAGCGGACAGTTCCCGGCTGGCCAGGGCTTCGAGCTCCATGGCTGCGTGCCCTTCAAAATCGCTGCGCAGCCGCAGATCAAGCAGCGAGGCAACGGCGTCGAAAAGCCTGCCGCAGCTGGAGGTCGGTATGGTGTTGAAGCGGTTTTCCATCATCTCCACCACAATCTCGCGCTGGGAGCTGTTGACGGAGCTGAGCAGGTCCGGCAGATATTTTGGCTGTAGGCAGTCCCGGCCCATGATCTGATAGAGCGCCGACAGCCCCATGCGCCAGGGCTCGGCCGAGGCCTTGTCGCCGCCGGCAAGCAGAAGATGGCTGAGATGGCCAAGGCGTCTGAAATGGTCCAGGCCGCTGAGCAGTATCTCGCCGCCCCAGATGGTGCCGTCGGCGGCATAACCGGTACCGTCGAGCACCACGGCGAGCACCGGGTCGAGTAGTTTGTGCTCGGCCATCACCGCTACGGCATGGGCATGGTGATGCTGGGCGGTATAGACGGGAAGTCCCAGTTCTTCGGCAAAGCGGGAGCTCATATAATCGGGATGCAGATCGCGGACGACGAGCTCCGGTTCCACGTCGTATACCTGCAGCAGGTGGGCGATGGATTCGGTATAAAAATCGTAGGATTGGAGGTTGAAGAGATCGCCTATGTGCTGACTGAGTACGGCGGAATCGTCCCTGCCGAGGCAGAAGGTCGACTTCAGGCCGCCGCCGCATCCGAGAACCGGCGGCAGTAAGACGGGCAGCTGCAGAGGCGAGGGCGCATAGCCCCGGGCCCGGCGAAAAAGACGGAAATCACCGGCCATCCTCTTGCCTACGGAGTCGTCGACCCTGGTAAGAATATCGCGATTGTGCAAAAGAAAATTGTCGGCGATGGCTCCCAGCTGTGCGAGAGCGGCCTCGTTGGATGTGCAGATGGGGTGAGAGCTGATGTTGCCGCTGGTCATAACCAGGGCCCGCGGACAGTTCTGGTGTTCAAAGAGCAGATGGTGCAGCGGCGTATAGGGCAGCATGATGCCTATATCGTCGACGCCGGGACAGAGGGAGTCGGCGAGTTCCTGCCGGTTGCGCCTGCGCAGGAGTACGATGGGATGCTGGGGGCTGGCAAGCACGGTTGCTTCCTCATCTAAGAGATGGCAATAGCGGCGGGCTGTCTCCACATCCGGGACCATGATCGCCAGCGGCTTGCTTGGCCGGTTTTTGCGCAGACGGAGGCGGTCCACCGCCCGGTCACTGCAGGCATTGGCGGCGAGGTGAAAGCCGCCGAGACCGCGGATGGCCAGGACCTTGCCGTCGGCGAGAGCGTCTGCTGCCAGAGCAAGAGGATTGTCACAGGCGATGGGCGAACCGTCGGCCTCGTGCCAGCTGATCTGCGGACCGCAGTACGGACAGGCGTTGGGCTGGGCATGGAATCTGCGGTTTGCCGGATTGTCATATTCCTCTTGGCAGTCGGCGCACATCGGGAAAACCTTCATCGAGGTTTTCGGCCGGTCGTAGGGAATGGTCTCGACGATGGTGAAACGGGGGCCGCAGTTGGTGCAGTTGATAAATGGGTAGTGATAGCGCCTGTCCGAGGTATCGAGCAGCTCCAGCAGGCAGTCGTCGCAAAGGGCTATGTCCGGAGGTATGGCTGTTGTCGCTGAACTGGCGGAATCGCTGGCGAGTATGCGGAAATCGAGGTGTTCAATTTCGGCGGCATCGAGGGGCCGGGTGTCGATGGAGGTGATTTGCGCCAGCGGCGGGGCATCTTCTCTAAGCCTGCTGGCAAAACGTGCAAGAGGGCCGGCATCTGCTGCTGCACGAACGAAAACTCCGGCACCGGTATTGGTCACCGTGCCGGAGATTCCTAGTTGTACCGCCAGGTTGTAAACAAAGGGCCGAAATCCGACACCCTGAACTGTTCCGAGTATGCGGAGTTCGAGCCCCTTACGTTCATGCTTTTGGTTTGAATTTGTCACCAGTAAAAATTGAAGAGACCAGCCCTTCAGGCTCCATTACATCATTCCAGATTACCAGATAGACATGAATCAAGGCGAAGATCATGAACCACCACATGAGGAGGTGGTGGATGAATCTGGCGTTCTGCTGGCTGGCGAAGATGGTTACCCCCCAGGATTCCCAGATGGCTACTTCCGGGAACAGCAGGTAGAAACCGCTCACCAGCTGAAAAATAGCAGCGATTATGGTGATGAGGTAGGTGAGTCCGGCAAGGACGTTGTGCCCCAGGCGCGGATAATGATCATCACGTATATAGCTGTAGTTCAGCAGTGTTCTCCAGAGATTGTTGATATTCCTGCCGGTGATCGGCAAAGCGTCGGTAATTCTTTCCTGAGCGTTGCCGAAGATATAGAGAAAAATCCTGGCCAGCACGGCGCCGGTGAAGACATAGGCGGCGACGAAGTGCATATAGCGCATCCAGGCCATCGGCCAGGCCACGCTGCCTTCCTGCAGGGTATTCGTCCAGGGATTATTGATATAAAACCCTGTCACCACGAGGAAGATGATCGATAAAGCAAATGCCCAGTGGTAGAGCCGGAGCAGGATGCTCCAGCATTTATATTTTTCGTACGACATATTTCCCTCCTTGCGGTTTGACCCCGGTTAAAAAGGTTGAAGCTCCTGTTACAGAGCCTTGACTTTCACAACCTCTTTGCCCTCGGGATCGAGCATATGAACAGCACAGGCGATGCAGGGGTCGAAAGAATGGATGGTTCTCAAGACCTCGAGAGGCTTCTCCGCATCGGCAATGGGATTGCCCAGAAGAGAGGCTTCATAAGGACCGGGCTGTCCTTCGGCATCACGCGGGCCACCGTTCCAGGTAGAAGGGACGACGCACTGGTAGTTCTTGATCTTGCCGTCCTGGATGACGATCCAGTGGGAGAGGAGTCCGCGGGGTGCCTCGTGGACGCCGACGCCTCTCTGCTCGCCCTTGGGGAAGGTTGGTGGATTGAAGATCTCCAGGTCGCCGGTCTCGATGTTGTTGATCAACAGATCCCAGTGCTTGAGAGCCAGATCCGCCATCATGGAGGCGCGCACCGCACGGGCGGCGTGGCGGCCGATGGTGGAGTGGAGGATCTCGGGGCCGACATTGACGCCGGCGACGGCGCTGATCTTGTCCAGGGCGGCATCGACGCTCTTGACGGTCATTTCATGCCCCTGGGCGTAGCCTACCACCATCTGGGCTAATGGTCCAACCTGCATCGGCTTGCCCTCGAAACGGGGAGCCTTGAGCCAGGTGTACTTGCCATCCGGCTGGAAATCGGTGTACTTGGCGTCGGTGCTCTCCTCGTAGGGATGCTTGGACCAGTCGCCGTCATACCAGGCCCTGGCGATGGACTCTTCGACGTTGGACTTGAAGTAGTCGTCGCTGAGATTGGAGATGGGCTTGACCGAACCTAAGTCGCCGTCCATGACCGTGCCGCCGGGCAGGTCGAACTGGGTGGCGGCTCCATCGGTGGGCATGTCGGGGGCGGCCAGGTAGTTGGTGACGCCGGCACCGTAGGGCAGCCACTCTTTGTACAGGGCGCCGACGGCAACGACGTCGGTGAGATAGACATTGTTGATAAAGCCCTTGACCTCCTCGACGAAGTTCTTGACCATATAGAGCCTCTCCACATTGAGCGCCGCCGGGCTGGACGGATTGATGGCCGCGGTTACGCCGCCGACGGAGAGATTCTGGATATGCGGGTTCTTGCCGGAGATGACGCCGAGAGCCTGAGTGGCTTTGCGCTGGTAATCGAGTGCCTCGAGGTAATGGGAGACGGCCATGAGGTTGGCTTCCGGCGGCAGCTTCATTGCCGGATGCCCCCAGTAGGCGTTGGCAAAGGGACCGAGCTGGCCGCTGGCCACCAGAGCTTTGAGCTTGTCCTTGACCGCCTGGAAACGTTTGGAGCTGTTGCCCGGCCAATCCGAGAGGGTTTCGGCCAGTTTCGAGGTCGCCACCGGATCGGCATCGAGGGCGGAGACGACATCCACCCAGTCCAGTGCGGAGAGGGCGTAGAAATGAACTATATGGTCCTGCAGCGCATGGATGGACTGCACCAGGTTACGTATATACTGCGCGTTTTTGGGTATTTCGAGTTCGAGGGCGTCTTCAACCGCACGGACGGACGCCAGAGCGTGTACCGTGGTGCAGACACCGCAGATCCGCTGGACAAAATGCCAGGCGTCTCTGGGGTCGCGCCCTTTAAGAATATTTTCGAGACCACGGTACATCTGGCCGGATGACCATGCCTTGGTGACCTCGCCCCCATCAACTTCCACGTCTACTCTCAAGTGCCCCTCGATCCTGGTTAAGGGATCAATGGTGATTCGTTGAGCCATGTGTTGAACCTCCTAAAAAAGATAGTACCGAAAGCCTGTCGGCAAATTCTCCGTATCTGTGCTTCGGTAATAGTATTGCTTCTCAATGCACAATCTGGAAACAGAGGGGCTTATTCCCCGTGTTCGCTTTTGCCTTTGATCAACCGTTTACCGACACCGACCGCGGCATGAATACCAACGGCGGCAGCGGTGACGCCGAGAATCTTGCGGCCGACGCTGTCGGCGTCTTCAACGATTCCGGTACCGGGGATTTTCACATTGGGAAGCCTGTCGTAGAACGGCGTCATGGTATCCCAGAAGTTAGGCTCGCTGCAGCCGATGCAGCCGTGGCCAACGCTGACCGGCCAGACACCGACGTCATTGAAGCGGGCTGACGGGCAGTTGTTGAAGGTCTCGGGGCCTTTGCAGCCGACCTTGTAGAGGCAGTACCCCTGCTTGTGGTATTCGTCGCCGAACTGTTCGACGAAACGGCCCTCGTCGAAATGCGGTCTTCTCTCACAGAAGTCGTGGATTCTTCTGCCGTAGGCGAAGAGAGGACGGCCGAGGCTGTCGAGTGACGGCAGGCGATTGAAGGTCAGGTAGTGAAGCACCGTGCCGAGCAGGGCAGCGGGGTTGAAGGGGCAGCCGGGAATGTTGATCACCGGCTTGTCTTTCACCAGATCACGCACGCCGACGGCGCCGGTTGGATTCGGCGCTGCCGCCTGAATGCCGCCGAAGGCCGCGCAGGCGCCGATGGCGATGACCGCAGCTGATTTCGGGGCGACTTCGGCCAGGATGTCCTTTGCGGTTTCGCCGGCAATTTTACAGTAAATGCCGTCTTCGGCCAGAGGAATTCCGCCTTCGACGATCAGCAGGAATTTGCCTTCGTGGTTCTTGATGGTTTCGTGGAGTAAATGCTCCGCCTGATGTCCGGCGGCGGCCATTACCGTTTCGTGATAATCCAGAGAAATGATGTCCAAAAGCAGGTTAGCAAGCTCTGGATTGGATGCCCGGAGAAGCACTTCGGTGCAGCCGGTACATTCCTGGAAATGGAGCCAGACTACCGGGGGGCGTTGGGCCGAGGCGGCCGCTTCGACAAGCCTGGGGACCATTGTTTCCGAAAGTCCCAGCGCTGCCGCAGCCATTGTGCAGCCCTTCAGGAAACCGCGTCTGTTGAGTTGCGGATCCAGAGTTTTGTTTACCGTGTCTGCCATATCAACCTCCTATTGCTGTAACAACAATTTTGCGCAATGCGCGATTGCATCGACATTATGTCGATTGAGTTGAAACAAAACAGAAACCCACCATCGATCCTGTATCAGCTAACCTGGTCTCTCCCTGTGCAAGTTATGCGATCGACAATGCTGTTCTGAATATACTGATACTAGTGTAGTTGTTTGATGTAAAAGACGGAAAAAGTCAATTGAAAAGGGTTGGCGCACATATAAATAATAGTGAACCTTGTAATAAATAAAACTTAACAGCCTCTCTGTGCTGCTCGGTCGGAGTGGTATTCCAGGGGAACGTGTGAGTTAGGTATTTGCGGATGACAGGGGTGCGTCCCCGTGGGCATCCGGGAAGACGGTGGTGAGAAACCCCGGTTATCATTTGCGGAAGCCGAAGACACCGCCCTTCTTTTTGGGCGAGAAGGCGGGACGGCTTTTCGTTTTGGAATTCTGGCGGCGCGGGGCTTCCCGCGGTTCAGCGGGAGAGACGGCTTCGGCAAGCTGTGACAGCTGCCCGTCCCTGCCTTCCAGGTGCACGGCCTTTTGCCGCAGATAACAGAAGAGGAGGCACTTCTGGTAATAACTCTTCTTCTTCAACCATCTTGGCAAGGTGTTAGTTTGCACAAAGCGCACAAATTGAGGCAGGTTGGAAAGTAAAGTCACTATTTCCTGGCGAAGGGAGCGGCGCAGGTTGAACTGCAGCCCGAGCAGATCGTCGATATCGTCGCGCAGGTTTTTCGAAAGCTGGAAAAAGCCCGGGCCCTTGAGTTTGAGCGTCGAAAGGCCGTAGCGGCTTTCGGCCCAGGGAAGCATGAGCAGGGCCATGAGCAGATATGTGGGAAGATTCAGCCGTTTCTCCAGGTCGAAGGCGTCGAGTTCGGTCATGAGGGCATGGAGCTGTTCCCTGCAGGCAGGCTGGGATGGCGGAGCCGTGAAAAGTATATCCCGGTAGAAGGGGAAGAGGGCGAGAAAAAGGCCGGAGTCGACGCAGAGGTCGAACCAGCGCGCGGCCGAACCGCCGCAGAGATCCTTGAACAGTTCGTCGCGAATCCTCGAGGGCGGGCAGAGAAGGATCTTGTCGCAGTTGCAGCATATGGCCTGCCAGGTCCGTTTGTCGATGGCGAAACCGGTACGGGCGCTGTGGCGGATGGCCCGCAGCATGCGCACCGGGTCGCGGTTGATGCGCTTGTCCGGATCGCCGACCATGCGGATAATGGAATTATCGAGATCGGCGACGCCGCCGACATAGTCGATAATGGTGTTGTTTTCCAGTTCGTAAAACAACGAATTGATCGAGAGATCGCGGCGCTGGGCGTCTTCGGGGAGGTTGCCGTAGGTGTTGTTGGGGGCGAGAACGGCTTCGGGTCCGTCGAGGTCGTGTTCGCTCAAGGATCTCAGCGTCGATACCTCGATGATCTTGCCGGACCGGAAGAAAACCTGCACCAGGCGAAATCGTCGACCGATGGTGGCGCTGTGGGGAAAAAGCTGGCGAATCTGTCCGGGACGGGCATCGGTGCTTATGTCGTAGTCTTTAGGCTGTTTGCCCAGATAGAGATCACGCACGCCGCCGCCGACGAGATAGCTGGCGAATCCGGCCTTGTTGAGCTTGCGCATGACATGGACGGCGTCGGCGTCGAGCAGCTCGGCGCGGATGGGGTGATCGGTCTGCTCGACGATAAATGGCTGCGGCTCAGAGTATTCGGATGATGTGCCGGTCATATTGCTGGTTCGATCCCGTTTTGAGGACAGCGTTGGACTCACTTGGCGGGCGGGGCGAATCCTTTGCCTTCCTTGTAGACGGACTCAGCTTCGGTGGTAAACTTTTCGAATATCTCGGCGACGCTGAGGATCGACTTCATCTTATAGGTGTTTTCTCCGGAGAAAACCAGTCCGTCGTCAATATTGCCGTCTTTGGACATGTTGAGCCGCTCGTTTATGCAGTAGTGATGGTCGCATTTTTTCAGACAGACGAACTCGCAGTGTTTTGCCTTGAGGTCAACCCCCCTGGCCAGCGCCTCGACAAAGGGCGTATTGATGGCGCGGCCGGGCAGTCCCACCGGCGAGCTGGTCAGGACGATGTCGTCTTTGCCGGCATCGAGGTAGGCCTGTTTGAAGGCGTCCGAGACGTCGCATTCCTTGCTGAGAACGAACCGCGAGGCGATCTGCACGCCGTCTGCGCCGTATTTGTCCATCATCTCGGCCATTTCATAGCCATTGGTGATGCCGCCGGCGGCAATCAGCGGAATATTTTTGACCGCATCGCGGATGGACGGGAATATCTCCCGCAGCGGCAGGCTGGTGCCCAGGTGTCCGCCGGCCTCCTTGGCTTCGGCAATCACGGCGGCTGCGCCGAGACGTTCGGCCAGGCCGGCCAGCTTGGCCGAAGAGACGATCATGACGATGGGGATGTTTTTCTCCTTGCCGATTTTGAAAATATCGCGGGAAAAACCAGCCCCGGTGATGACCATATCGACTCCGGCGTCGATGGATGCCATAACCAGATCGTAGAAATTCTTCATGGCATACATGACATTGACACCGACAATGCCGCTGGTCAGCGATTTGGCTTTGTGTATATCTGCGCGGAGTTCGTCCTCGGGGAGTCCCGAGCCTCCGATTACCCCGATTCCGCCGGCTTCGGCAACCGGCGCCGCCAGTGCAGAAGTCGAGACACGTATGGACATGCCGCCCTGCATGAGGGGGATGGGCGCCTTCAGACCGGCGATATTCAGTGATGGTAGCTTCATGTAGGTATGGTACTCCTCTGGGGTCGTTATTGTTGACAAACCCCGATATTGCCCGTCTTAGTGTAATTTGTCAAGCTTACTCATATAACGACGATAATCATTTTCTACTGAAAAGCCGAGGGCTGGTGGCCAACCCGGGCAGACAGGCGCGGATGCCGGCAGTTGCGGGAATCCGGCTGTCCGGCGATTAGCGGCTGCGGGCCGCTGTGCGCCCTTTCTGCAGGCCCTGGCGGAGGGAGAGGTATGACTATCCAGTGGCAAAGTGCTGAGTAATGTCTTGAAAAATATAAGAAAATAGTGTTTTTCCCGGGGGGCGGCGGGGAGTCCTTGACTTTTCGACCTTTTTGCTTTCTAATCTGTCTTTTTTCATTACTGTTTTCCGTATTCGTGATAAAGAGGTGGAGGTGTGTTGTGAAAATTAAGGCCCTCAACGGTTTTAAGGATATTCTGCCCGAGGAAGTCGTTCTGTGGAACCGGGTCGAGAAGGCGGCCCGCTCTCTGCTGCGGCGTTTCGATTTCGACGAGATCCGCCTGCCCATTCTGGAAAAGACCGAGCTCTTTGCCCGCTCCATCGGCGAGGCCACGGACATCGTCGAAAAGGAGATGTACACCTTTCCGGAAAAGCAGATAACCATGCGTCCGGAGGCCACCGCCTCCCTGGTGCGGGCCTATATCCAGCACGGTCTCTACGTCAAAAAACCGGTACAGCGTCTTTTCACCATGGGGCCGATGTTCCGCCACGAGCGTCCGCAGAAGGGTCGCCTGCGCCAGTTTCACCAGCTCAGCGTCGAAGTTCTCGGTTCGGAAAATGGCCGTATCGACGCTGAGTTGATGGCGCTGGCAACGCAGTTTTTCGATGAACTCGGGCTCAAGGTCAGCCTGGAGTTGAACTCCCTTGGCTGTCCCGAGTGCAGACCGGATTTTCGCCGACGGCTTGTCGATTTTCTCGAGGCCGGAAAAAACCGGCTCTGCGAGGACTGCAGAAGGCGAATCGGCACCAACCCGCTGCGCGTTCTCGACTGCAAGCAGGAGGGCTGCCGGCAGCAGGTGATCGACGCCCCTTCCATCCAGGAACATCTCTGCAGTGGTTGCGACGATCATTTTCAGGATGTGCAGAAGTTCCTGGCGGCGCTGGGCGTCACCTATCGGCTGAACAAATTCATGGTTCGGGGCCTCGATTACTACTGCCGCACCACATTCGAATTCCTGACGACAGACCTCGGCGCCCAGGCGGCGGTATGTGCCGGCGGCAGGTACGACGGCCTGGTGGAGCAGCTGGGCGGACCGAAAGTGCCTGGCATCGGCTTTGCCATGGGGCTGGAGAGACTGGTGCTGCTGCTGGTGCAAAAGAAGACCATGGTTGAAAAAGCGGCACTGGATCTGTTCGTCGCCGGTCTTGGGGAGCGGGCGGCAGACCATGCCTATGGTCTCGTCAACCAGCTGCGCCGGCGCGGCCTGCGCGTGGCCATGGACCATGAGGGGCGCAGCCTTAAGAGTCAGATGAAACAGGCGAACAAGGCGGGCGCCTCCTTCGTGCTGATTCTCGGCGACGATGAACTTGAAAACAATGCCGGCCTGCTCCGCAATATGGCGACCCAGGAACAGTTGAGTGTTGAGCTGCAGGACGAGGAAATCGAGGCGGTGGTTTCAAGCCTTCTGCCCGCTCATACGGAGGCGGGTTGAAGCCGCCTTCTCTCTTCTCCGCAATAATCAGGACAACACATACAGTGGAATATTATGGAAACATTAGGTAATTTGCGCCGCACACATTATTGTGATGCGCTCGGCAGGGAAAATACAGGCGAGGAAGTGGTGCTCATGGGCTGGGTACTGCGGCGACGGGATCACGGCGGCGTCATCTTCATCGATCTCCGCGACAGACGCGGTATTACCCAGGTGGTTTTCAATCCCGAAATCAACCCCGAGGTCCATGCCAAGGCGCATCAGCTGCGCAGCGAATGGGTGCTGGCCGTTCGCGGCCGGGTCGAGGCGCGGCCGGAAGATATGGCCAATCTCAAGCTGGCCACCGGCGAGATCGAGGTGCTGGTCGATGAGCTCCGCATCCTCAACCGCAGCGAAACCCCTCCTTTTCCCCTGGACGAAGAGAGCGAGGTCTCCGACACCATCCGTCTGCAGTACCGCTATCTTGATCTGCGGCGGCCGGAGATGGGTGCCAATCTGGTCATGCGGCACAAAGCGGTGCAGGCGGTGCGGACCTACCTCAACGACCATGAATTTCTCGATATAGAGACACCGATGCTGACCCGCTCGACGCCGGAGGGCGCCAGGGATTACCTGGTGCCGAGCCGGGTAAACGCCGGCAGGTTCTATGCCCTGCCGCAGTCGCCGCAATTGTTCAAGCAGCTGCTGATGGTGGCCGGCATGGACAGATACTACCAGATCGTCAAGTGCTTCCGGGACGAGGACCTGCGTGCCGACAGACAGCCGGAATTCACCCAGATCGATATGGAGATGTCCTTTGTCGATGAAGCCCAGGTCATGGAGATGACCGAAGGCATGATCGATGCCCTGTTCACCGCCACCCTGGGGGTCGACGTGCAGCCGCCCTTTGCCAGGATCACCTACGATGAAGCCATGGCGCGCTTCGGCACCGATCGGCCGGATATGCGTTTTGGTCTGGAGCTGATCGATCTGACGGCAATAGCCGCCGGCTGCAGTTTCAAGGTTTTTCGCGGCGTCGCCGACGGCGGCGGCACCGTCCGGGCCATCAATGCCAGGGGCTGTGCCACCTTTTCCCGCAAGGACCTCGACAACCTCACCGATTACGTTCTCCAGTTCGGCGCCAAAGGTCTGGCCTGGGTGAAGATGAAGGCCGGGGGAGAATGGCAGTCGCCCATAGCCAAATTTTTCACCGAGGAGGAAAGGGCGCGCATCAGCGATGCTCTGGGAGCAAAAGAGGGCGATCTGCTCTTCTTCGGCGCCGACACGCCGGCGGTGGTCTTTCAGTCGCTGGGAGAGCTGCGCGTTGAACTGGCGCGAAGGCTCGATCTGCTCAAGAGCGGCGAGTACAATTTTGTCTGGGTAACCGATTTTCCCCTGGTGGAATACGACGCCAAGGAAAAACGTTTCCAGGCGCTGCATCATCCTTTCACCGCTCCGCGCGAGGATCAGCTGGATTTGCTGGAAAGCGATCCGGCCGCGGTATACAGCCGGGCCTACGATCTGGTGCTCAACGGTACCGAGATCGGCGGCGGCTCCATTCGTATTCACCGCAGGGACGTCCAGGCCCGGGTACTGGGGGCCCTGGGCATCTCTGGCCAGGAAGGTGAGGAAAAATTCGGCTTTCTGCTCAAGTCCCTGGAGCTTGGCGCCCCTCCCCACGGCGGCATTGCCTTCGGACTCGACCGGCTGCTGATGATAATCACCGGCAGCTCTTCCATCCGCAATGTCATCGCCTTCCCCAAGACCCAGAAGGCGACCTGTCCGCTCACCGATGCCCCGGCCCCGGTTTCGCGCAAGCAGCTGACGGAACTCTATCTTCGGCCGGACTGGAAGGAAAAGCAGCAGGGTTGAGCGGCGACGCGCAGGTTGGCGGCCGGCACCGTCGCGGCCGCCGTGTTGTCACCAGCCGAATTCGGCGAGTTTGACGAAAAAGAGATAGGAGCCGCCGACAAAGAGCGAGCCGGTAAAGATCATGGCGGTGGCGTTCGTCAGCAGCTGCAAACAGTGCTTGAGCAGTTTTTCCGGCCTTTCTCTGAGGCGTTTTACCCTTCTGGAGTTGGTCTTGCCGGAAAATCCCCAATGCCACACACCGTGTTTTTCTCCTGTTTTCATCATGGCGTACCTCCTTTTGGCCTTTTTCGGAAGTATAGCCGTGCCGGGGTATCACAGAGTGACTACCCCCTGGAAAAAAATCCTTTCCGGTCAATTTTTTTACTGCCTGCTTCGAGAATACAGCATGAAGGCGGGAGAGGCTGTCAGTCCATCTCTGGAAATTTGGCTGCAGCCGGCAGGGAGAAAGACTAGAGCCATTTGTAAAACGCAAAACGTTTTTCAGCCTGCGGCAGATCGCTGCAGCTGACCAGCTTCAGTGAAGATTTTTGCGGGCGGCAAGAGAGAGAATGAATTCCCGGGTGAAGACATAGTTCTCGTTGCAGTAGTCGCAGGCCATGGCGACGCCGTCGTCCTGTTCGAGCAGGTAGTCGATATCTTCTCTGCCCAGGGTCTCCAGCACCTCTTCCATTTTTTCCCTGGAGCAGCTGCAGCGGAAAATGAGGCCGGTGCTGCCGGTATGCCGGTGGGCGACGTCCTTGAAGACCATTTTGAGAAGGTCCAGAGGCGCGACGCCGTCGGCCAGCAGACGGCTGACGGGGCCATGATCCCTGCTGTTTTGTTCCAGGGTGCCCAAGAGCTCTTCGTCGGAGGGCGGCAGGGTCTGTACCAGGTAGCCGCCGGCGGCCGTGATCCTGCCGTCTGGCTGGAGATGGATGCCGACATTGATGGTGGAGGGAATTTGTTCCGACTCGGTCAGGTAGTAGGCGACATCTTCTCCGATTTCGCTGGTATAAAGCCGGATCAGGCCGGTATACTTCTCTTTGAGGCCGATGTCTTTGACAACCCGCAAAAACCCTGCCCGACCTATACCGCCGGCGACGTCGATCAGACCGTTTTTCAGCGGTAGGTCGGCGTGGGGAGAGTGAACATAGCCTCTGCACCAGCCGGAGGCGCCGGCCTGGGTAATCACCTTGCCCAGCGGACCGTTTCCCTCGAAGATGAGCTGAACATTCTGGTCGTCTTTGAGCAGGCCGGCCAGCAGAACGTTGGCGGTCATTGCCCGGCCAAGGGCGGCGGCGGCCGTCGGGCCGAGATCGTGGCGTCTGCGTGCTTCGTCGACCAGTTTCGTGGTGTCGCAGGCGACAGCGAAGACGGTGCCCGCCTCGGCGATCATTCGGTCAAGTCGGTCTGGCATGGTGTCGGGGGCTCACCCCGGAAAAAGGTGGTTTTGTGTTTCTCTTTACGTTAAGGTAATTGTTGTTGTGGCGGTGGTCGTATCGTCGAAGGTGACGGTAGGACTAGTATGCTGGTTACCATAAAAACATCTGGAGGTAAAGTGATGCGTGTACTGTCTCTGATTATTGCCGTAGTCCTGTATGCTGCCCCGGCATGGAGCTTGGAGATTGCCGGAGTAGAGGTCGAGGAGAAGGTGGTCAACGATGCCGGCACCACTTTGCAGCTCAATGGCGCCGGTATACGAACAAAGTTTTTCTTCAAGATCTACATTGCCGAGCTGTATATGGAAAATCCGCAGGAGAAAGCGGCGAAGGTGATCGCCGACGATGGCGCCAAACGGGTCGTCATGCATTTTCTCTACGATGAGGTCGGCCGCGACCAGATCGTTCAGGCCTGGCAGGATGGGTTTATGGCCAATACCGGCGAAGCCAGCCTCCATGGCCTGGAGCAGAGGATTGAAAAATTCAATGCCCTGTTCACTGAAGATATGAAAGAAGGCGAGACCATCGTCTTTGATTATCTTCCCGGACAGGGAACCAGGGTGACGGTCAAGGGCGAGGACAAGGGACTGATTGAAGGCAGGGATTTCAACGATGCCCTGCTTGCCATCTGGCTGGGGGAAGAACCCGTCGGCGAGGATCTGAAGCGGGCGCTGTTGAAGCGCTGAGAGATGTGGGTTCGCTGCCGCCTGTGCCAAACAGGGGAAGAGGCCCCGGATTCTGATGACGGATGTCTGGCAATACATGCAGAAGAGGTGTAGACTGGCCGATATTCACGGAAGAAAACATGGTCCCCAATGAAAAGGGCTAAAGCGCTGCCCCTGTTTTCCAGGAGTGGCGCAGACGACCTTCCGGGTAATCCTCAGAGCTGGTTCCAGAAAGGAGAACGGGTATGCCGAAAGCACTGATTGTCTTTGCCACGCGCAAGGGCGAAACCGAGAAAATTGCCGATATCATAGCCGAGGGCCTTCGTGTATCACTGGTGGAGGTAGCCGTCTGCAATGTCAAAGAGATCGAAAAGGCCGAGGATATTGCCGGATATGACGCCTATGTCTTCGGATCCTCGACCTACCACGGAGAGATGATGAGCACCATGAAGACATTTCTCTTTCTGGCGGAACAGGCCGAACTCAAGGGCAAGACTGGCGGTGCTTTCGGCTCCTACGGCTGGAGCGGGGAGGCGGCGGAGAGAATCTTCGATACCATGAAGAACATCTATGGGATGGATATGGTCGGTTCACCGCTGATGCTCAAAACCGTATCCGCTGAAGGCGGTTTGAAGGCAGCCCAGAATTATGGCCGGGAAATTGGTGAAAAGCTTACTGCCGCAGGCTAAAACAAGCTACTGTCAGATTGCCTGTCCTTAATACTCCTCCCCCACCTTTTCCAGGCCTGCCGGCACCTCATCCCGCGAGACTTTCTGGTGCCCGCAGGCAACCGAAAAAACCCGTTGGAAAATTGTCATTTCAGAAATCGTCAATACAATGGATATAAATGCTCTGCAATAGAGCTGTTTTTTCCTGTGCTTCTGGGTTTTCCGGAGTTTGGCAACGGCGCCTGGCGGTAGCATAGCGGTTTCCATCAAGTAAAGGAGGGGGGAATGCAGATACGGGTTTTTGTTTGGATACTGTCAGCTGCGGCGGTGATTTTGATGTCTTCGCTGGCACTGGCAGCGGAGAAAGGACCGCTGACGGTGGGATCGAAAATCGATACCGAGGGGGCGCTGCTGGGCCAGATGATGATTCTCATGTTCGAAAAGAACGGCTATGGCGTCGAGGACAAGACCGAGTTCGGTCCGACACCGATAGTCCGTAAGGCCATCATTTCGGGGGAAATAGATATCTATCCTGATTATACCGGCAACGGGGCCTTCTATTTCAACTCCCAGGACAGCACTCTCTGGAGAGACCGGGCCAAGGCCTATGAGCGGGTCAAAGAGCTCGACTACAAAGAAAACAAGCTCATCTGGCTGACGCCGGCGCCGGCCAACAATACCTGGGCGCTGGCCGTTCGCGGCGAACTTGCCAGGGAAGAAAGTCTGCGCACGCTTGAGGATTTCGCCAGGTATGTAAACGACGGCGGCACGGTCAAGCTTGCCGCCTGCGAGGAATTCGTCAGCCGGGGCGATGCCCTGCCCTCCTTTGAAAAGGCCTACGGTTTTGACCTGCAGGACGAACAGATGATCGTTTTTTCAGGCTGCAACACGGCGCAGACGGAAAAGGCAGCGGCTCAGGGCACCAGCGGTGTCAATACCGCCATGGCCTTCGGCACCGACGGCTCGCTCGCCGCCCTTGATCTGAAACTGCTTGAAGATACCAAAAACGTCCAGCCGGTCTATGCGCCGACGGCTGTTGTCCGCAAGGAGGTTTTCGCCAAACATCTGGAAATGGAAAGCATTCTCGCCCCCGTCTTCGCCTCGCTGAATCAGCAGACGCTGCAGGATCTCAATGCCAGAATTGCCATCGGCGGCGAAAATGTCAGGGCGGTGGCGAAGGATTACCTTGAAGAGATGGGCTTTTACTAACGGCTCAAGGCAAAGCAATGTACAGCGGTGTCTCCAGGGTTGGTCTGGCCGGCGGCGTTTTCGCCGCGGCATCTCTGTTGCTGGGCAATTTTGTCATAGTCAGGCCCAACCGACTTGCTCCGGGAGAGCCGCTGAGCCTGTTTACGGCACTGCCTCCGTGGCAGTGGGCAGCCTGTCTCCTTGGTCCCCTGCTCCTCATATACTGGTCGTGGAGACCGTCGCCGCGCAAGGTATTTCTGGCAACGCTTTTGGTACCGCTGGCATTTCTTCTGCTGCTCTGGTGCCAGGGCGGTGCCGCCGGTAAACTTACCCTTGCCGGAGAGGGGTTCACCAGGGTTTCGGTGGGCTCCAGCCTGTGGCTCGCCATGCTGGGGCTTTTCGTCGTTTTCACCGACATGTTCCAGCGGAGTTCGCCGGGCAGGGCGGCGCGGGCAGCGCTTATGGCCATGTTTCTCGCGGGGCTGGCTATACTTGTCGCCGCCGACCGGCTCGACAGTCTGTCCCTGGCGGTGGAGTTTGCCAGCCGCAGCGACAGGTTCAGGTCGGAATGTGCTGATCACCTGTTCATAACCGGACTGTCGGTGGGCTGCTCGGCGGCCCTGGGCCTGCCGGTCGGCCTGGCGACGTTCAAATATGCGCGCACCAGAACTTCGGTCTTTTCCGTTCTCAACATCATCCAGACCATTCCCAGCCTTGCCCTCTTCGGCCTGCTTATTGCGCCGCTGGCCTGGCTGTCCGGCGAGGTGGCCCTGCTCAGAGGCCTCGGCATCCGCGGCATAGGCTGGGCGCCGGCGGTAATAGCCTTGACCCTCTATGCCCTTCTGCCCATTGTCCGCAACACCTATGCCGGTTTTGCCGCCGTCGACAAGGGGGTGCTCGAGGCCGGCCGCGGTATGGGAATGGGGAGGGCGCAGATATTTCTGCAGGTGGAACTGCCGGTGGCCGCGCCTATCATCCTCAACGGGCTGCGCGTCGCCAGCGTACAGAACATAGGCAATACCGCCGTGGCCGCCCTCATCGGCGCCGGCGGTTTCGGCGTCTTTATCTTCCAGGGTCTGGGACAGTCGGCCATCGATCTCGTTCTGCTTGGTGCCGTGCCCACCATCATACTGGCGGTAATCGTCGATTTTCTCTTTCAGAGCATCATTGCCGTCGCCACCCCAAAAGGATTCTAATGATACGGCTGCAGGCGGTGTGCAAAAACTACGGCACTCTCGAGGCGGTCAAAAATCTCGAGTTCACCGTCGACGAGGGGGAGCTCTGCTGTCTTATCGGTCCATCGGGCTGCGGCAAAAGCACCGCCTTGAAAATGATCAACAGGATGGTGGAGCCAACCAGCGGCACCATTACCGTGGGCGGCAGGGATATACGGAAAATGGTGCCGGATCAGCTTCGCCGCGGTATCGGCTATGTCATTCAAAGCATCGGCCTCTTTCCCCACATGACGGTGAAAGACAATATCCTGGTGGTACCCCGGCTGCTGAAATGGGAAGAGGGTAAAGCCGCAGCCCGGGCAACGGAGCTTCTCGAGCTTTTTGAATTGCCGCCGGCGCAGTTTAGTGAAAAGTATCCCGGAGAGCTTTCCGGAGGGCAGGCGCAGCGGGTGGGCGTCGCCCGGGCCCTGGCGGCCGATCCGAAAATCCTGCTGATGGATGAACCCTTTGGCGCCCTGGACCCCATCAACCGCGAACATCTGCAGAACCAGTTTCTGGCAATCCAGCGGGAACTGAAAAAAACCATCGTCTTTGTCACCCACGATATCGACGAGGCGGTAAGACTTGGATCGAAGGTGGCTCTTCTGAAGCAGGGCCGGCTTATCCAGTATGCCACGCCGGAGCAGCTCCTGTCGTCGCCTGCAGACGGTTTCGTCAAAAAGTTCGTTGGCCTCGATCGAGCGCTGAAGCGGCTGTCGAGGCTGTCGACCAGGGATTTTCTCAGACCGGCTGCAGCCGTCACCATGACTATTTCGCCCGAAGAACTTGGCCGGCAATTCCGGCAACTGGAAGAGAGCCAGTGCGCCCGCTATCTGTGGGTGATTGATGAAAACCGGCGCCTGCTGGGCTGGATAGACGCCGCCAATGGCGGCGGCATGAGCCTGGAGGAGGGTCTGGTGGAGTTCGATGAGACGGAGATGACGGTGAAGGAAAACTACAGCCTCAAGCACGCGCTGTCCATGTTCGTGCAGCAGGGCGTGGTCTGCCTGCCGGTGATCGATGAGCAGCGCTTACTGCGCGGCGAGATTCGCCTGGCCGATGTTCTGCAGTCGTGAAAGGCAAAGAGAGGCAATCGATGCGAAATCTTTCCTCTCAGATCGTTCTTCTGGCCGTGACAGCGCCGCTGTTCATTGTTCTGGCGTCATGGGGCGGAGTCTGGGAACTGCTGCTGTCGCCAGTATTGCCTGATTTGCAGCAGTATCTCTATCCCCGCTTCGGCATCTGGCAGCTGGTCTGGCAGCACCTGGTTATGGTTTTTGTCTCCAGCCTGCTTTCCATTGTCGTTGGCGTAGGGCTGGGCATGCTGGTCACCAGGAGGTTTGGCCGTGATTTTCTGCCGGCGCTGAATGGGCTGGCGTCCATCGGCCAGACATTCCCGCCGGTGGCGGTTCTGGCGCTGGCGGTGCCGGTATTGGGGTTCGGGGCGGGACCGACCATTGCCGCCCTGTTTCTCTACGGGCTGCTGCCCATTGTCCGCAACACCATAAGCGGCCTGGAGTCGGTGGGGCCGGAGGTCCGCGAAGCGGCTACCGGCATGGGCATGAGCGAGATGCAGACCCTCTGGCGGGTGGAAATGCCGTTGTCCTTTCCGGTGATCATGGCCGGGGTGAAAACCTCGGTCATCATCAATATCGGCACCGCCACCATCGGCGCCACCATCGGCGCCGGGGGGCTGGGGGCGCCCATTGTCACCGGCCTGGCATCGGACAATACCGCCTATATTCTTCAGGGTTCGGTGATTGCCGCCCTTTTCGCCATTATCGTCGATACCCTGCTGGAAATGGCCGAGCACCTCTTCGCCTGCCGCAGATAGGCTCAGTGCAGGTCCTTGCCGGTGCTGCTCATCGCCAGGTTGCCGTCGCGTACGCCCCGCAGGGCGATCAGTTTATCCGCCAGTTCCTGGACCTCCTTGGCCTTGCCGCGAACGATGATGACCTCGAGACAGTTGTGGTGGTCCATGTGCACATGGGTGGTGGAGACGATGTGGTGATGGTAGTCGTGCTGGACCTCGGTGACCTTGTCCTGGAGCTGGTGCTGGTGATGGTCGTAGACCAGATTGATGACCCCCATGACATGGCTGTCGCCCTGCCACTGTTCCCTGACAAGCGCCCGGCGAATAAGGTCGCGAATGGCCTCCGAGCGGTTGTTGTAACTCTGGGCCTTGATATATTTGTCGAAACTGCGCAGCAGGTTATCTTCCAGGGAAATGGAAAAGCGCTTCAGCATGCCGTGGGCTCCTGTTAGAGTTCGGAAACACCTGTGGGGATGAGGCAGACGAAGGTGAACTCTTCGTTGCCGCGGTTGCGTATCTGGTGTTCTTCGTTGCCTGGAATGAAAACCGTGCTTCCCGCCTCGATATCGGTCCACTCGCCCTGACGAAATACCTGGCCCTCGCCGGCGTGAACGAAGATTTCATGTTCCCATTCATGGGAGTGCCTGGGAGTGTGTCCGTCGGCGCCGATGGTGAAGACCCGCATGCAGAAGTTGGGGGCGCCGTCTTTTTTGCCTATGGCCACCCGGCCGGTGACGTTTTTGACGGTTTCGCCGTTGAACGATTGTCCCGGAATATCCCGGTAATGTGCGACTTTCATGTGCATACCTCTCAAAATTGACCCGGCCCGGATTCGCGTTGACCAGGCGGCAGGTTACCGGTGGTGAATCCAACCTCTCTATTCTAGTGTCTGTCCATAAATGGCACTTTTGCCCTAACTCGTCGTTGCTCTCAAAATTTAATCCTCGGAATATCGATTATATGCCTCCGGTTAAATTCATCGAGCGCCTAGATTTAGAACAAAATTGCTCATTCCTGGACAGACACTATTCTAATCAATCATTGCCTTTTCGGCCAGCGGGAATATTGCCGCAGGTGCCGGTGACGGGCGGGGGAAACAGCAGCTATCGATTGACGGCGATTGGCTGTTTTCTCGAACGCAGCCCGATGTAGATGGCCGAGAGGGTGACGACGACCCCGACCCAGTTGACAAGAGTCGTGGGCCGCGCGAAAAAGAGGACATCCCAGACAAAGGACAGCGCCGGCTGCAGCAGAAGGATCAGGCCCGCCCTGGAGGTATCCGTTTTCGGCAGAGAAGAGGCGATAAGCAGCCAGCCGAGACACTGGCTGAAAAAACCGAGACTGACGAGGCTGATGAGTGAGCCGGCATCCGGAATGACGAAGCTGGTGTCGGTGGCCAAAATAGCCAGGCCGAGCACCACGGCGGTGAAAAAGGAGGCGAGCAGCATCGCCTGATATTTTTCGCTGCATTTGGAGGAGAGCTGCTTGAGTGAGAGGATGTAGGCTGCATACAGCACGGCGGTTGCCAGACCGTAGTAGATGCCAAGGGTGTAGTTTTCCCTGATCTGCCGTTCGTCGAAGCCGATGATAAGGAATAAGCCGGCCACCGCCAGCGGGATGGCCAGGATCAGGAGCCTGCTGTATTTCTCCCGCAGCAGAAAAATGCCTATGCCGGCGAGGATGAAGACCTGAAAGTTGCCGAGTATGGTGGCCAGGCCCGGGCCGATGAGGAGAATGGAGCGGTGCCAGCAGAAGAGATCGAGGGCGAAGAGCACGCCGCAGAGAATGCCGAGCAGGAGATGCTCTTTTTGCGGGATGATCTTTATGCGCGATTGCAGGGAAATGACCAGAAGGAAGAGGAAGCCGAAAAAGACCCTGTAGAAGGCCGAAGAATCGGCTGGAACATCGGCTATCTCCACCCAGACCCCGGAAAAGCTGATGGCAACTGCGCCGAGGGTCAGCAGTACGTGCGGATTGTGGAAAAATACTGGTTTTTTCATGGCAGCCGTGGCGTCAGCCCGTGGATGCGGTTTCGCCGAATACTTTTTTATGTGATCGATAGACGACCACCCGTTTTTCAAATCGCTGCTTTCCCCCTGGCTGACGGTGCAAAGGTCTTTGGCGTCTATGGGAAAAACGATCTGCAGGATACGCAGACAGCACCAAAAAGAAAAGCAAAATCAGTAGCGTTTTTCTCGCCGCCGATGATTCTTTGGCCAGGCTGAGTTTCATTGGTAATCAGCACACCGTTTTGTGCAAACATGGCAAGCTGTGTTGAGCCATGGGGTGCCGCTTGCCGTCACCCGGCGGCGAAGGTCATACCGATCACGCCGGGGCCCTTTGAGCCATCGCTGTTTGTAGCGGCCAGACTAAAAGAAAGAATTTTGTCCGAGAAAAAACTTGTTCTGCAAGACGAATTTTGGTAAAGATTGCCGCTTACGATATTGTACTAACGCTATTGTCATGTTGTCTTTGCATAATTTGCACAACAGGTTGACGGCGGGCGTGCCAGGATGGCCGGTCAGCTGATTACTCCTTAAACCAGAAACGAAAATATGAAAGATCTCTCAACGAAGTATCTCGGCTTGCAGCTGAAGAACCCGCTGATCGTGGGCAGCTGCGGACTGACCAACAGCGTCGACAGGATTGTCGAATTTGCCGACAACAATGCCGGCGCCGTGGTTATGAAATCACTCTTTGAAGAGCAGATTCTCGCCGAGCTGGATCAAAACGTTGAAAGCTATAACACCGGCTACCCCGGAGCTTTTGACTACATTCGCGAATATACTCGGGAAAATGTCGTTTCCGATTATCTCAGCGTTCTGCAGGAGGCCAAGAAGAAAACGGATATTCCCATCATTGCCTCCATCAACTGCGTTTCCAGCAGCGAGTGGGTCAGCTTTGCCAAATCCGTGGAGAGCCATGGGGCCGATGCCCTGGAAATCAATATTTCCCTGCTGCCCACCGAACAGCACAAAAGGTGCGGCGACTATGAGCAGGTCTATTTCGACGTTTTGGAAAAACTGGGAGCGCTGGTCTCCATACCCATTTGCTTGAAGATGAGCAGGTACTCCTCGGGGCTGGCCAATCTGATCGCCCGGCTCGGCTGGACCGGCAAGGTGGCGGGCTTCGTTCTGTTCAACAGGTACTACCGGCCCGATTTCGATATCGATACCTTGCAGGTGCATTCCGCCCCGGTGTTTTCAACACCCGAGGAAATGGCGACGCCGCTGCGCTGGATCGCCCTTCTCGCCGGGCGTTTCGATCAGGACTTTGCCGCCTCCACCGGCGTCCATGACAGCGCTGGCGTCATCAAGCAGCTGCTGGCCGGGGCCACCGCCGTGCAGGTGGTTTCCTGTCTGTACAAAAACGGCGCTCCCTATATCGGTGAGCTGTTGAGCGGCCTGGAGCAGTGGATGGAGAGCAAGTCGTTTTCCTCCCTCGATGAGTTCCGCGGCAAGCTGGGCTACCAGGAAAGCGAGGAGCCGGCAGCCCTGCAGCGGGTGCAGTACATGAAATATTTTGCAGGAATCGAATAGAACGGGCAGCGGCGCAAGGCCGCTGCATTGGGCGTATCCGCTGGCTGGGATATGCTGATACTTTACTGAGCAATATTCGTATTATGACAACATTATTTACATTTCCCAAGGGCGGCGTTCACCCGCCGGAATCGAAGCAGCTGACGGCGGACAAGAAAATCGAAGTCATGCCGACCCCGGCCGAGCTGGAAATTATCCTCGGTCAGCACATCGGCGCTCCCTGTACGCCCACCGTTGCCAAAAAGGACGAAGTGGCCGAAGGCCAGGTGATAGGCGAGGTGGCCAAAGGGCTCGGGGTGCCGGTTCATGCCCCGGCGACGGGCAAAATAAAGGCGGTTTCCACGTCCGCCCATCCCCAGCAGGTGAAGGCGCCGTCGATTACCATCGCCGTCGATGCTGAAGCGGCGCCTGCCGTTTACGACAGGAAGGAGTGGCAGGGCGAAGATGCCAAGGCGCTTTTGGAAAAAGTCAAGAATGCCGGCATCATCGGCATCGGCGGCGCCGGTTTTCCCACCCATGTCAAACTCTCGCCGCCCTCGACGGCGACGATCGACACCCTGGTACTCAACGGCGCCGAGTGCGAGCCGTATATCACCGCCGACCACCGCCAGATGGTGGAGCATGCCGATGAAATAGTCGAAGGCGGCAAGATCATTCTCCGCATTCTCGGCATCAAAAACTGCATCATCGGCGTGGAAAACAACAAACCCGATGCCATCGCCGCCCTTGCAGAAGCGGCCGGGAAGGCGGCGGAAGCGGACTATGCCATCGAGGTGCGGGCCCTTGAGGTCAAGTATCCCCAGGGCTCGGAAAAGCAGCTCATACACTCGCTCACCGGGCGCAAGGTGCCCGGCTATGCCCTGCCTTCCGCCGTCGGCGTCGTTGTCCAGAACGTCTCCACGGCCAAGGCCGTCTACGATGCCGTCGCTCTGGAAAAGCCGCTCTACGAAAAGGTGATAACGGTCTCGGGCAAGGGTATTGCCCGTCCGGCCAATCTGCTGGCCAAAGTCGGCACAAGGCTCTCGGATATCGTCGACTGTCTCGGCGGCACCAAACCGGAGCTGCAGAAGGTCGTGCTCGGCGGGCCGATGATGGGCTTTGCCGTCTCGAGTCTTGACATCCCCATCACCAAGACCACCTCTTCCGTGCTCTTTCTCGCCGAAGACGAAATTGATACCACTCCCCATTCCCAGTGCATCCGCTGCGGCTGGTGTCTCGATGTCTGCCCCATGGGGCTGGAGCCGAAGGAGGTGGGAATCTACGTCGAGGCCAACCGCGGCGAGGAAACCGAACCGTTCGGTATCTTCGAGTGTTTTGAGTGCGGTTCCTGCGCCTATGTCTGCCCGGCCAAACGGCCCCTGGTGCAGTTTGTCCGTCTGGCGAAAATGAAGGCCAAGCGCCCCTGATAGAAACAGCCGGCTTCGTATCCGCAAAGGGGAAGTCGTCAACGATAACATTAGTATTGAGGACAATCGTGATCGAACAGCAAGCGCAAGACAACCTGCCGCCGGTACAGCAGGGGTTATGGAAGGTATCCGTATCCCCGCACATCAAGGGCGGCGAGTCGGTTGAGAAAATCATGTGGACGGTGGTGGCCTGTCTGGTGCCGCCGCTGATTCTGTCGGTGTTCGTTTTCGGCATCCAGGTGCTGCTGATAACGGCGGTCTCCGTGGCCAGCTGCATGGCCGTGGAAGCGGCCAGCCAGAAGGCTCTGGGACGGCGGGTAACGGTAAAAGACGGCAGCGCCGCTCTCACCGGCATGCTGCTGGCCTTCGTCATTCCGCCCGGCGTCTCTCCGCTGCTGCCGGTACTGGCGGCGGTCTTCGCCATCTATATAGGCAAGCACATCCTCGGCGGCATCGGCTATAATTTTTTCAATCCCGCCCTTTTAGGCCGCGCCTTTCTGCTGGCATCCTTTCCCGTGGCCATGACCTCCGCCTGGCTGCCGCCCCTGGACTCGGCGGCGATCTTCGCCTACCTCGGCACCTCCATCGATGCCGTGTCAACGGCAACGCCGCTGGCGGTCATGAAGGACCAGGGTATGGCCGCCTTTACCGAGAAGTTCGGCGACGGAGCCAGTCTCTACACCAGTTTCTTTCTGGGATGGCGCCCCGGCTGCATTGGCGAAACCTCCGGCTTTCTCATCCTGCTGGGCGGTTTGTACCTGCTGTATAAGGGCTACATCACCTGGCATATACCGGTGTCGGTGCTTGGCACCATTGCCGCTCTCACCTGGGTCTTCGGCGGCGATGCCTATTTCCAGGGTGATCCGCTGCTGGCGATTCTCACCGGCGGCGCTCTTCTGGGGGCGATCTATATGGCCACCGACTATGTTACCAGTCCGACCAATAAAACATCGCAGATTGCCTACGGCATCGGCATCGGCGCCCTGACCGTGCTCATCCGCCTCAAGGGAGGCTATCCCGAGGGCATCTGCTACGCCATCCTTCTCATGAATCCGCTGTCGCCCGTCTTCGACAGCTGGTTCAAGCAAAAGCGTTTTGCTGCGCCGCAGGGAGGTGAGAAATGAAAGATATACTCACCATAATTTTCCGTCTGACGCTGTCCTGCATCCTCGCCGGCACCGTCATGGGCACGACCTTCGTCTTGACCAACAAGGCCAAGAAACACAACGAACATGTCAAGGAGGAGCGGATCGTCTATTCCCTGCTCGGATTCGAGGACGAGGCGCCGGAATCGATCAAGATCAACGCCGTGCATCGTTACGTGCTCTCCCAGGCGAAAGAGCAGTTCATCGGCTATTTCCTGCCGGCGGGCGAAGATGCCGCCTCGGAGTTCGTTTTTCTGCAGATTGATCTCGACGGCAATCTCGAAGCCCAGTATCCCATCGATATAGCTCCCGAAAAAGCGGCGGATCCGGCGGAGCAGGCCGGCGCCATCGTTGCCGCCATCGGCCCGGGAAAAACCCTGCGCTATGCTGAAAAGTACCAGGTCATAACCGATGACGGCGAGCGCACCGGCTATCTCATCACCGGCAAATTTCCCGGTTTCAAGACCCATATCGCCGTAATGCTGGCCATGGCGACCGATTTTTCCCTCATTGGTTTCGAGGTGCTTGAGCACGAGGAAGACCCCGGCCTCGGCGCCGAAATCGAACAGGATTTCTTCAAGAACCAGTTTGCCGGCAAACCCTTCGAGGTCCTCAAGGATCTCGACGTGGTCAAGGCGCCGATCCCCGATGAGTATATGGAGGCCCTGCAGGTGGAGCTGCCCCCCGAGGAACTGGAAGAGGTCATGGAAAAATATAGGGGCAACGATATCTACGCTCTCACCGGGGCGACCATTTCGGCGGTGGCGGTCACCGACGGTATCAAGTCGATGGTGAAGAAATTTGCCTACCGCGTCAATATTCTCGATTCCGTCATTGAAGATCAGAATATATCCGTATCAATCTAAGCGCATAGAGAGGATGTAATCGTGGCTAACGACAAAAACGGTTTTCAGCTGGTCACCAACGGCATACTTGCTGAAAATCCCATATTCAAACTGGCCCTGTCAATGTGTCCGGCCGTCGGCATTTCCACCACGGTCATGAACGGCTTCATGCTGGGGGTGGCGGTTCTCTTCGTCCAGGTCTTCTCCAGCGTCACTATTTCACTGTTCAAGGATTACATCCATCCGCGGATCAGGATCCCCACCTACACCCTGACCATCGCCACCTGGGTGACGGTCATCGATTTGAGCCTGGCGGCGGCTCTGCCCGAGGCCTATGCCAAGATGGGCATTTTCGTCAAGATCATCGTCGCCTTCGCCATCATCACCATGCGGCTGGAAATGTTTGCCTGCAAGGAGAAGGTGAGTTCCTCCTTCTGGGACGGTTTGGGCATGGGCCTTGGTTTTCTCGTCGGCATGGTCGTTATCGGCTTTGTCCGCGAACTGCTCGGTTCCGGGGCCATCCTCGGTTACGACGTCCTCGGCTTCAAGCCGCTGCTGTTCTTCATCCTGCCCAGCGCCGGATTTTTCGTGGTCGGCCTGATGATGGCCTTTTTCAATTACATAGAAGCGAGATACAAACGATCGAAGGGGCATAACTAATGAATGCAAAAACAGCGTACACCTTGCTGCTTGCCGCTCTTGTCTGTTTTTTCCTGCCGGCTGCCGGAGCGGCGGCTGAAGTGATCACCGACAAAAGTTTCGGCGAGGCCAATGAGATTGTCATCGAATTTGCCGCGCCCATGGATCCCGCGACCGTGGGGGATACGGACAATTATACCGTCTACGAGCAGGATGACCCGGATATCCGTCTCCAGCTCGAAGAGGTCATCGTCGCCGATGACCGGCTCAGCGCCACCCTGGTGTTTGCCGACGCCCTCAACACCACCGCCACCCATGTAGTCACCATCGAGGGGATCAGCGGTCGGGCCGAGGAAACATTTACCGTGGCCCAGTCCTATCTGGGCTATCTGTTCTCGGTGCTCATCGGCGCCCTGCTGATCAAGAATTTCGTTTTCACCAAGTACCTCGGTCTCTGCGTGTTCTTCGGCACCTCCAAGCGCAAAACCACGGCCAAGGGCATGGGCGTGGTTTTCACTCTGGTCATGGTGACCAGCGGCCTGATGAGCTGGTTTTTCTACCAGTTCGTTCTCAAGCCTTATCATCTCACTTTTCTGCAGATTGTCGTCTTCATCGGTCTGACCTCGCTTACCGTCCAGGCGGTGGATACCATCCTGCGCAAGGTCAACCCGGTGCTTTTCAACTCCTTCGGCGTTTTTCTCGTCCTGGTGATAGCCAACTGCGTGGTCATTGCCGTACCGCTGATCATGGCCAGCAACGAATACAACTTTTTCGAGACCTTTATGCTCTCGTTGGGTGCCGGCGGCGGTTTCCTGCTGGCCCTCTACCTGATGAGCGCGGTGAGTGAGCGCATGAGTCTGGCGCGCATACCGCCGTCTTTCAAGGGACTGCCCATTGCCTTCATTGTCGCCGGACAGTTTGCCATGGCCTTTCTCGGCTTTTCCGGCCTGAAGCTGTTCTAGGGGCTCGGGGAGGTCAGGCTGTGCATTTTTGCTCATCAAACTCTTTTGGAAAATGCGAACCTGCGGTATATTGTGCCGCAAAATAGAAATAATTATCAGTCTTAATCGAGAGTGTACAATGGATTTTGAACTCATTAAATTGGCCCTGGGCGGAATCGCCCTTCTCGCCTGTATCGGTCTGTTTTTCGGAATCGGCCTGGCCATTGCCGCCCATAAATTTCATGTGGAGAGCAATCCTCTGATTGAAGAGGTGCTCGAATCGCTGCCCCTGGCCCAGTGCGGCGGCTGCGGCTATCCCGGCTGTGAGGGCTACGCCATCGCCGTGGTCAACGACCCCGAGGTTCCGCCCAACCTCTGTTTTCCCGGCAAGGAAAAGGTGGCCACCGCGGTGGCCGACCTCACCGGCAAGAAGGTGACCGCCGTCGAAGATCAGATCGCGCTGGTGCGCTGTTCCAGGGAGGAGGGCCGGGTAAGTCATAAACATGAATATTTCGGATTTCCTTCCTGCACCGCGGCAAACCTCAGCTTCGGCGGCCCTTCCGCCTGCCAGTATGCCTGTATAGGACTTGGCGAATGCGCCGAGGCCTGTCCCTTCGACGCCATCGACATGGTGGAGAATTTTCCGGTGGTCAATCCGGATAAGTGCGTCAGCTGCGGCATCTGCGTCAAAACCTGTCCCAAGGACATCATCGAGCTGCAGACCCTGAAAGCCAGGGTCTACGTGCCCTGCTCCACCAAGGATCTGGGCAAGGAGGTCAAGGCGGTCTGCAAGGTCGGCTGCATCGGCTGCAAAATGTGCGTCAAGGTGTGCCCGGCCGATGCCGTGACCTACGAAGACAACAATGTCAAAATTGATCACAAGGCCTGCATTGCCTACGGTCCGAGTTGCGAAGAAGTGTGTGTGACCAAATGCCCGCGGGATATATTCAGGCACTACCGGGGCAGAGAGGCCGTCAGGCGCGACGACACCGCCGGGCTGAAGATGGCCGGCTGACGGCCACAGGCGAGATGTTCATGATCCTCCCCGCTGCCTGGATATCTGCGTGAATACCCAGAGGAGATATTTTCTCCGCTACTCGGCCCTGCTGGGGCTTGCGGCAGCGGGCCAGACGCTGATTCCTGCGACTGCTGCCGAAGCCTTTCTCTTCGGAGGCCGCCGGGAGCTGAAAACAACGGAAACCAGACTGGTGATGGGCACCTATGTGTCCATCACCGTCATTCACCCCTCCGAGAATGCGGCGCAGGAGGCTATCGCCCTGGCCTTTGCCGAAATCGACCGGCTCAACGGCATCCTCTCCCGCCATCAAGACTCCACCCCCTTGAGCCTGCTCAACGACCGGGGCAGTATTGACGATGCCCCCGACGAACTCGTCGAGGTCGTTGAAAACGCCCTTGCTTATCATACAAGCAGCGGCGGCGCCTTTGACATAACCGTTTTGCCGCTGCTTGATCTCTACCGGCAGCGTTTCGAAGCCGGACAGAGGCCCGACGACTCCGAGATCGGCGAAAGGTTGTCCCTGGTGGGCTCCGAGCAGCTAATCGTCGACGGCCGTACTCTTCGTTTCGACAGAACCGGCATGGGCATCACCACCGACGGCATCGCCAAGGGGTATATCGTCGATCGTGCAGCGACAATACTCGACGGGCAGGGCCTGGAAAACTACCTGGTCAACGCCGGCGGCGATATCCGCACCCGGGGCAGCGCCGCCAAGGGACGCCCCTGGACCATCGCCGTGCAGGACCCGGCCAAGGGACGCCGCTATCCCGAGGTCATCCGACTGGCCGACGGCGCCGTAGCCACCTCCGGCAACTATGAAATATACTATGACGAGGCCAGGCTTTTCCATCATATCGTTGATCCCCATACCGGCCACTCACCCCATCTGGCCAAAAGCGTCACCATCCTGGCGCCATCGGCCATGGCCGCCGACGCCCTCGCCACCGCCGTATTCGTCCAGGGTCCTGGGGCGGGAACAGCCTCCATCGACACCATCGAAGATGCCGCCTGTCTCATAATCGGCAGTGACGATGCCGTTTATCGCTCCCGCCGCTGGCCTGGATAGTGGTGTTGAAGTTTAGAGCACATCACTGCGGTTGCATTCAGGGCGGCAGTAGGTATACTCTTTCAAAGAGGCTCCTGGGGAGCGAAATATTTTCGCGGCTTCCGCCGCCTTTTTTTCACTGTTTTCAAGTCAGGAAATGAATGAAGAGGAAACTGCCGACCCTGGGATGGCGGGAATGGCTGGAGTTGCCGGATCTCGGCATTCCCGCCATCAAGGCCAAGGTTGATACCGGCGCCCGGACATCGGCACTGCATACGTATTTCATCGAGCGTTTCAGCATCCATGCGATGAGCATGGTGCGTTTTGGGATCCATCCGTTGCAGAATGACAATCACATCGAACGCATCTGTGAGGCGGAGATCATCGATGAGCGCATCGTCAGCGATTCCGGAGGACACCGGGAGCCGCGGCTGGTTATCGTCACCCCGGTTCTCTGCCTCGGCGTCCTCTGGCCTATCGAAATTACACTTACCAACCGTGAGAATATGAAGTTCAGGATGCTGCTCGGCCGCACGGCCCTGGCCGGCAGGTTCAAGGTCGATCCCGGCGCTTCATTTCTCAACGGACGCAAAGACCAGTACAGCTACTCTTGAGGATACATATGAATATTGCCATACTCTCCAGAAACCGTGAACTCTACTCAACACGGCGACTGGTCGAAGCCGGCCAGCAGCGAGGACATGATGTCCGGGTCGTCGATACGCTGCGCTGCTATATGACCATAGCCTCGCAGCGTCCCACCATTCACTACAAGGGGGAACAGCTCACCGGCATAGACGCCGTCATCCCACGGATCGGCGCCTCCATCACCTTTTTCGGCACGGCCGTGGTACGCCAGTTCGAGATGATGAACGTCTACTGTCTCAATGAATCGGTGGCCATCAGCCGCTCCCGCGACAAACTGCGCAGCCTGCAGCTTCTGGCCAGACGCGGCATCGGACTGCCGGTCACCGGTTTTGCCCACTCGACACAGTACACCAAGGACCTGATCAACCAGGCCGGCGGAGCGCCGCTGGTGGTCAAACTCCTCGAGGGCACCCAGGGCATCGGTGTGGTCCTGGCCGATACCCAGAAGACGGCTGAGTCGATCATCGAAGCCTTTCGCGGTCTCAAGGCCCAGATACTGGTGCAGGAGTTCATCAAGGAGGCCGGAGGCGCCGACGTCCGTTGTCTGGTGGTCGGCGATAAGGTTGTGGCCTCGATGCAGCGCCAGGGCGGAGAGGGTGAATTTCGCTCGAATATTCACCGGGGCGGCAAGGCTACCGCCACCCGCCTGACTCCCGAGGAGCGGTCGACGGCGGTGCGCTCGGCCAAAATAATGGGACTTAACGTCGCCGGAGTCGATATCCTCCGCTCCAATCACGGACCGGTGGTTATGGAGGTCAACTCCTCACCGGGGCTGGAAGCGGTGGAAAGGTCGACGGGAAAGGATGTGGCTGCCGCCATCGTCGGCTTCATCGAAAGAAAGGCCCAGCCGGGAAAGACGGCCACCAGAGGGAAGGGATGAAGCAGCAGCCCTTTGTCCTCGGCGACGTGGCGGTGGCCGCCGGAACCCGAGCCACCGTCGATCTGCCGGCGGCCGACCTCTATATCCATACCGGCATGAACCTTACCGCCCATGTCATCCACGGCCGCAGGCCGGGGCCGCGCCTTTTCGTCTCGGCGGCCGTGCATGGCGATGAAATCAACGGCGTCGAGATCGTCCGCCGTCTGCTCAAGCGCAGGCTGCTCTCTTCGCTGAAGGGGACGCTGGTGGCCATTCCGGTGGTCAACAGCCTCGGTTTTATTCACCAGTCCAGGTACCTGCCCGACCGCAGGGATCTCAACCGCGTATTCCCCGGCTCGAGCAACGGCTCGCTGGCCGCCCGGCTGGCCCACCTGTTCATGGAGGAAATCGCTGCACGCTGCACCCACGGCATCGATCTGCACAGCGGCTCGAATCATCGTTTCAACATGCCCCATATCCGCGCCGCCGTCGACGACGAGCAGACCCGGAAGCTGGCCTGCGCCTTCGGGGCGCCGGTGATCGTCAATGCCAAAATACTGGACGGTTCTCTCAGAGAGGCGGTCTCCCAACGCGGCATTCCGGTTCTGCTTTATGAAGCCGGTGAAGCGCTGCGGTTTGACGAGCTGTCCATCCGCACCGGGGTGCGCGGTATTCTGGCGGTGATGCGGGATATCGGCATGTTGCCGCAGAAAGAGAAAAAAAACCGGCCCCCGGTCTTTCATTCCTCGACGTCCAAGTGGGTGCGGGCGCCCATCAGCGGCATTGTCGGCAGCAGGGTGAGAACCGGCTCGGTGGTCGGCCAGGGGGACTTGCTCTGTGTGGTATCCGATCCCTATAACGAGGTGGAGCAGGAGGTGCGGGCGCCGATCTCCGGCGTCGTCCTCGGCCGGCTCGAACTGCCGCTGGTCTATCGCGGCGATGCCATGTTTCACATTGCCGTACTCGAGGGAGATATCGAGGGAGCCGAGCTCATTGAAGCGCTGGCGACGGAGCTGTCGCAGGATGACTATCGCCAGCCGTCGCCGTGAGCGATCGTGGTGACATGCCTTTTGCGGCCGATTATGAGTGAGCGTTATCGCTTAGCACGGTGTGCAGGGCGGTGGCCAGGGCTTCAAGGTCGTAGGGTTTCTTGAGGTAGGTTCCAGCGCCGATGCTCAGCGCGTTGCGGACCCTCAGGGTTTCGGAGAACCCACTGGCGATGATGGCCTTTTGACCGGGGGTGATTTCCAGCATCTGCCGGTAGGTATCGAGTCCGTCCATGCCGGGTTCCATGATCATGTCAAGAAAGACGAGATCATACGGCTTTTGGGTATGCAGCAGGGCCACAGCCTCCTCACCGCTTGAGGCGGTATCGGCACTGTAGCCGAGACTGCGGAGCATCGAGGAGGCGATAAGCCGCTGTTCCTCGGCGTCGTCGACGACGAGTATCCTTTGTCCGCGACCCTGATGCCGGACCGCCGGCGTGGCGGAGGCAGTGAGAGGTGCCCGGGAGGCAGGGAAGTAGAGGGTAAAGGTCGTTCCCCTGTTTTTTTCACTGCGGACGTCGATATGGCCCCGGTGGTCCTTCACCGTTCCCCAGACCACCGACATGCCAAGGCCGGTGCCGCTTCTCCCCATGATCTTCCTGGTATAGAAGGGTTCGAATATCTTGCTGAGATCCTCCTCGGAGATGCCCTCGCCGGTGTCGCTGACGGAGACGGTCACATAGTGTCCTTCCTGCAGATCTTCAAGGCTGCCGGAGTCCGATTCCACATATCTGTTTTCCACTTCGATGAGGATTTCACCGCCATGGGGCATGGCTTCGGCGGCGTTGGTGACCAGGTTCATAATCGATTTGGAAAGGTGGTGGG
>JBEPWT010000010.1:0-41589 GCA_041642275.1 Desulfopila sp.
GGGATGATGAGCTGCTTGGCCATGAGCTTGATACCGTCCAGCGGCGGCTGCAGCAGTCCCAGCGGGCCGTTGATGTTCGGTCCCGGACGGCGCTGTATGCGGGCTGCGCCGCGGCGTTCCGCCCAGACCAGGTAGGCTGCGTTCAAGGCGACGAAACCGATGGCGACGGATACGGCGATGATTACGTTGAGAAGAGTGAGTTCCATCTGAATTCCTCTTTACCTGTCGATTTCCGGAATGACCAGATCAATGCTGCCCATGAAGGCGAGGGCGTCCATAATCAGCAGTCCTCTGCAGGATTCATCGAAAAGATGCATGTTCGAATATGTCGGCGAGCGCAGCTTGAGCCGGTAGGGATTCTTGGTGCCGTCGCTGACCAGACGGATACCGAAGTTGCCCCTGGCTGTTTCCACGGCCTGGTAGTAGTCGCCGACCGGCGGTTTGATGATTTTCGGCGGTTTCTTGGGCATGATCGGACCGCCGGGAAGTTTGTCGAGCCCCTGTTCGATGATGCGCAGGGACTGTTCCATTTCTTCCATGCGTACCTTGTAGCGGGCCATGGAGTCGCCTTCGCTGTAGACGGGAATATCGAAATCGAATTCGGGGTAGACCGAGTAGGGTTCGTTTTTGCGGACATCGTAGTTTATGCCTGAGCCCCGGGCGACGGCGCTGGAGGCCCCGTACTTGCGGCAGGTTTCGCGGGAGAGAGGGGCGTTGCCCTCCAGGCGTTTTCTGAAAATGATATTGTCGGTGACCAGCCGGCGGTATTTCTTCAGGGATTTGCGCATGCGCTGCACGAACCTGCGGCTGGATTCGACGAACTCTTCGTCGACATCGTTGTAAAGCCCGCCGAAACGGTAATAGCTGTAGGTCAGTCGCGAGCCGGTGATGCGCTCGAGTATGTCGAGGATATGTTCGCGGTCCTGGAGGGCGTACATCAGCGGGCTGAAGCCGCCAAGATCCATGACGAAGGCCCCGAACCAGAAGAGATGCGAGGCGATGCGGTTGAGTTCAACGGTTATGGCCCGGATATATTCGGCCCGTTCGGGCACCTCGATGCCGCAGGCTTTTTCAATCAGAAGAACATGACCGTGAGAGTAGCCCAGGGCCCCGAGATAGTCCATGCGGCTGAGGTTCATATAGTACTGGGGATAGGTTTTCAGCTCTCCCATCTTCTCATGCATGCGATGAATATAGCCGATAACCGTTTCCGCATTGACTATGTACTCGCCGTCCATTTCCATTTTGACGCGGAGTACGCCGTGGGTTGCAGGATGCTGAGGACCGACGTTGAGGACGAAGGTTTCGTCCGCCTGGAGTCTGACAGGTTCGCTCATGCTTTGAAATCCTTTAAGAGGGGGTGGAAATCCGCATCTTCCGGCAACAGCAGCGGTATCAGATGGGGATGGCCTTCGAATTTGATGCCGAAGAAATCGTGAGTTTCGCGCTCATGCCAGTTGGCGCCTGCGTAGATGGAGGTGATCGACGGCAGGCTCGGAGTTGCTCTGGAAGTTCGGGTGCGGATGACCACCCGGCAGAGGTCGAAATCATATCTGCTGAAATCGTAGACGGCCTCCAACTGCTCCTCCTTGATCCAGTCGACGCCGGTTATGCTTTCGATGAAATACTCGAGTGAGTCGATTATGGCCACCGCCTCGAGGAGCTGGGAAGGGTCGACCTGGACATCGATATGGTAGCCATGGACGGCGTAGTCTCTGAGAATGATGCCGTTTTTGCGTGATGTGGCATCCTTTTTGGGCTTTTTTTTCTCTTCTTCGGCGGGTTCTGTATCCGCTGCGCCGCTTCGGAAATCTTCAGTTTCCGTCTCGGGAAAAAGGACGGCCAAAGCGGTGAGGGTTGTATCGAGAATCATCGGCAATACTCCTGGAACCACTATTTTCGTAAGAGTAGCTGCGGTTTTACAGAGATGGCACTTCTTTCGATTTGGTGTTTTTCCATCTCTCCCATTTGGAAATTTTATGCTCAAGCTCTATGATTCCCTGGAGCAGGCCTTCCGGCCGCGGCGGGCATCCGGGAATATAAACGTCCACCGGCAGAAACTTATCGGCTCCGAGAACGATGGCATACTGGCCTTCAAAGGCGAAGGGTCCCCCGGATATGGCGCAGTTGCCCATGGCGATCACCCATTTTGGTTCGGGCATCTGGTCGTAGAGGGTTTTGATGCCCGGCACCATTTTCTTGGATATGGTGCCGGCGACGATCATGACGTCGCTTTGCCGCGGCGAGGGACGGAAAACTTCGGCGCCGAAGCGAGACATGTCAAACCTGGCGCAGCCGGTGGCCATCATCTCGATGGCGCAGCAGGCAATGCCGAAGGTCAGCGGCCACAGTGAATTGACACGGCCGACGTTGAGCAGTTTGTCAAGCGTTGCAAACTGTACGACCGACGACGGTACGTCCTCATTTATCGATGGTATGTTCTTCTTTCCCACTTGAATACTCCCTTAACCCAGGCATAGACCACTGCAAGCGATAAAATGCCAACAAATAAGACAATTTCTATAAGATCCCGGTACGAGCCGGCAAAACTTTCTCCATTATAGGCCACGGCCACAGGAAAAAGAAAGATGACTTCAACATCAAAGACCAGAAAAATAAGGGCATAGAGATAAAAAACGACACCATAACGAATCCAGCTGTCGCCAATGGGATCCATGCCGCACTCAATGTACTGGTCTCTTTTCTTGAGAATCTGTCTGGTTTTCAACGGCATCAGCAGATAGACGATGGCGATCGGGCCGAGGGCAAAGGCCAGACCGCCGAGGACGAATGCTGATATCCAGAGAATACTGTCCCGGTAGAGGAGTTCGGTGAACTGGGCTTCCATACCTGCTCCTGCGAAGTGGTGTTTTCGCTGCTGCGCCGGAACCACAGAATAACATATTCCGGCAGGAAAACGATGAGATAGACAAAAAAACTTTTACCGTCCAGCAATACGCGTCGCACTGAGAATGATAAATCTGTGATTAGCTTAGTAAATGGGATATCTTCGTGTCAATGATAAATTGATTTGATGATGGCCGTAGCCGGCAGCGGCCAGAATATTGTCACTCAAGCCGCCTGCTTGTAAAGGAGAATCTCGTTAGTGCCTGTCCATAAATGGCACTTTTGCCCTAACTCCCGGAGTCTCATGCTTCGCTTACCGGTTGCTCTCAAAATTTAATCCTCGGAATATCAATTATATGCCTGTGGTTAAATTTATCGAGCGCCTAGATTTAGAACAAAATTGCTCATTCCTGGACAGACACTCGTTAATGCTTTGGCCCCGGAAGTGCAGCGGCCGCCGGTATCTTCTCCGGGCGGAGTCTGCTCTTTGCGGCATTATGTCGGGCCGGCCTCAAGGGCGCGGCGTTTTGTTCGGCAGAGAAATCGTATTTAGTATCAATATAACTTATATATATTGCAATTATTTCTTATATAGGAGATAATGTTGCGGCTAGCTCTGTTTCTCTCTATTGTGTGGTGTGAATACATTCTTATAGATGATACGATGGTAGATCGCCAGTAAATTTATGAGATATTTATAATAAAAATAATTGAATTAGCGGTGGGATATGTCTATCACATTGAGACAACTTGAAATATTTATTGCGGTTGCCGAGACCGCCCAGGTCACCAAGGCAAGCAAGAAACTGTTTGTAACCCAGTCGGCGGTGAGTATGGCTCTGGCGGAGCTCGAAAACCAGCTCGGCGGTTCGCTTTTCGATCGTCACGGCAGAAGCCTGCTGCTCAATGCCCGGGGGAGATACCTGTTGCCGCTGGCAAAAGACATTACCGCCCAGGTTGCCAACGTAGAAACGATCATGTCGGAGAGAAACGACAAGCTTTCCGGGCATATCGAAATAATAGCCAGCCTTTCCCTGGGCAATTACATCATGCCCTACCTCATTGGCGCTTTCAAGCGCATTCATCCCAAGGTGCACATCAACATGCTGGTGTACAATACCCAGTACGCCGAGCGCATGATTGCCGACGGCGCCATGGACTTCGGCTTTGTCGAGGGAACGGTGGACAACGAAGAGATCGCTTCCATTCCCTGGTTCGAGGATGAACTGGTGGTGCTTGCCGGTCCCTCCGATCCCATTTCCCACAACAAGATATTCGATGTTAAAAAAGATATACACAATACCAAGTGGGTCATGCGGGAACAGGGTTCGGGAACGGCGGCGGTGTTTCGCGAGCGTATGAAAGAATACATGGACGATATACATATCGTCATGGAAATGGGGCATCCCGAGGCCGTGAAAAGGGCGGTGGAATCAGGGGTCGGCCTGGCCTGTCTGTCGACGCTTACCGTCTGTCGAGAGGTTGAAAACGGCTGGCTGAAGAGCCTGAACATCAAGGGTGTCGACATGTCCAGGCAACTGTGGGTCATACACCGCAAAGACAAGGTCATGACCGAAGCCATGCAGGAATTTCTTGATTTCTGCGATGTTATGTCGACCTGTGACGACGAAAGAATCTGTCTCTCCTCTCCCTGGAAACTCCAGTCGCTTCTGGCCCGGCAGTCGAGCAAAAAGAAGACCGGATCCTGATCGCGGGGTTCTGGTCGCTTGTCGATGGCACAACTGTGTGCGATATGTGCCGCCGTCACAATTTTCAGAGAGGAATCTGGGAGCGACAGCCGATGCGTCGCTCCTTCCATGTGTTGTCCTACCAACCGAATGACACCGCCGGAAAACGGCTTCGACGCATTTTCGAGGTTAGGTGGATTGCAGGTCAGTAGTATATTTTTTTGAGCATAAGTCCGTGCGCCGGAGCCGTGGGGCCCGCGGCACTCCTTGTGCGGGACAGCAATGCCTGCCGGAAGCCGTCGGCGGTTCTGCGGCCGAGACCGACTTCGAGGACGGTGCCGACGATATTGCGGACCATATGGCGGAGAAATCCGTCGCCGGTGAGACAAAAGTGAAAAAAATCGTCGCTTTCATGCGTAAGGGAAGCCTCTGTGATTGTGCGAATTGAGCCTTTTCCTTCCGAATGTGAGAGATCACGCGATCCGGTGGTTTCAAAGGAAGCGAAATCGTGGATGCCGACTAGTGTTTCCAGGCACTCACGCATTCTGCCAAAATCAAGACCGGCACGGATGTGCACCCGGTAGAGGCGGTCGCACGGCATCATGACGGCACCGTTGTTTATGGCATAGACATAGGTTTTGGCGGTGGCCGAAAAGCGCGAATGGAAGCCGTCGTCTTCTTCGCTTGCCTCAAGAATGCGTATGCTTCCCGGGAGCATTGAATTGAGGCCGTTGGCGAAGGCCTGCGGCTGAATCTGTTTTTCCGTGTGGAAATGGGCCACCATGCCGGCGGCATGCACTCCGGCATCGGTTCTGCCGGCGCCGTGCAGCGTCACTACACGGGTGTGGATGAGCGCCAGTCTTTTTTCTATTTCCCCCTGTATGGTGGGAGCGTTTGGCTGTACCTGCCAGCCATGAAAGCCGGTGCCGTCATAGGCTATGAGCAGTCGTATGATTCTCATGTCATACAGGGGGCTGCAAGGACCTCAAGGAAACAAGGGCGCATCGTTGAGACCGGCATCTTCGGGGTACCCGCACATGATATTCATGTTTTGAATGGCCTGACCGGCGGCGCCTTTGACGACATTGTCTATGGCCGACATAATGATCAGCCGCCTGGATCGACTGTCGATCCTGAAAGCGATATCGCAATAGTTGGAGCCTCTGACGAACTGGGTGGCCGGCAGGGACGGGTTGTCGAGGAGGCGAATGAATTTTTCTTCGGCATAACTGCGGCGGTAGCTCTTTGCTATCGCTTCATCGTTCACGCCTTCCCTGATAGTGGCGTAGATGGTGCTGAGAATCCCACGGGAGATGGGCAGCAGATGCGGAGTGAAGGTGGCGGATACGGTTTTCCCGGCAAGCAGGGACAGTTCCTGGTCGATTTCCGGGGTGTGGCGGTGATCCCCGACCTTGTAGGGGCGAAATCCGTCGGCGACCTCGCAGTAGAGGGTGGCGACGGAGGCGGCGCGGCCGGCGCCCGATACCCCTGATTTGCTGTCGGCTATTATGCCTTCTTCGACGATGAGCTCGTTTTGCAGAAGCGGAGCCAGCGGCAGCAATATGGAAGTTGGGTAGCAGCCGGGGTTGGCCACCAGGGAGGAATGGGCGATGGCCTTCCTGTAGAGTTCCGGAAGGCCATAGACCGCCTGCTCTATATACTCGGGGGCGGTGTGCTGCTGGTACCACCGTTCATAAACGGAGACGTCTTTGAGGCGGAAATCGGCGGAGAGGTCGATGACCTTTTTGTTCCTGGCCAGAAGCGTGGGAGCTATGGTCATGGCGGTCTTATGCGGTACGGCGGTGAAAAAAAGGTCCGCTTTGGCGCAGATGGCGTCAATGTCCGGCGCCTCGCAGACGAGATCGTTGCACTGGTGCAGATGGGGGAAGACCTCGGCCATTTTTTTTCCCTCATGCTGCCTTGAGGTAACCACGGTAATCTCGACCTGGGGGTGTCTGTTCAGAATCCTGCTGAGTTCACCGCCTGTATAGCCGGAAGCGCCGATTATGCCGATGCGTGTCATGGTGTATCCCTCCTGCAGAGTGTAAGTGGTTGTCGATGCTCAGTCGATGTTCAAAGCTCCGGCGGTGATGCCGGCCGGATTAACGCATAAAAAAAACTGATTACGTATGAAACTCAGCCTGGCCTCTAGCAAGGGGGCCGGGTTGCTCATTTCGCGGGTGTCTGCAGCCAGGACGGCTGCAGCCAAGCCCCCATGGACGGGTTTATGGCGTCCCGTGAAATGAGCAATCCGGTCCCTCAGGAAACGTAGCTGAGTTTCATTGGTAATCAGCAAATTTAATGGCGACAAATGGTGGATAAACTGCGAGAGGCCGGCCTCGAGGACATCGACTTTATCTCAGCCAGCCACGTCAAGATGTTTGCGGAAATGATGCACCGCCAGGGGGATAGGCTTACATCTGCAGCCGCCGAGGAAATGCATGAAAGCATGCGCGGCAAACTGTTGGTGGAAATGCCGGCGAAAACCTGCAGGGCCTGGCTCATCGAAAACCATCGCCAGGCCGTCTCCACCGGAGCGCTGTCCATACTCAGCCTGGTTCCCAGTCCCTATGACCGCAGTTGCCGGACCGGGTATATCCATTCGATCTATACCGAGCCGGACTATCGTCACCGGGGCTATGCCCGCAGAATTCTCGAATGCATCATCGATTTCTGCAGCTCGGCTAATCTCAGGCGCATCACCTTGAATGCCAGCGACCAGGGCAGCGGACTGTACCGCAGTCTCGGTTTTGAACCGGCCAGGGAGCATATGAAATATACCATATGCCGGCATCGGCCAATCTGATGCACATTTAGACCAAGGAGACACTCCCATGAGCAATAGAGATCATCTGCACCTCCTCTGGACAAGCGACAACATGATTACCGCCGAAAAAATGGTTCTCATGTATGCCACCAATGCCATGCGACAGGGCTGGTGGAAAAAAGTGACGGTCATTATCTGGGGCGCCCCGGCCCTGCTGGTCAGCGAAGATGTGGAACTTTTTGAAAAATTAGAAGAAGCTATGGCCGAAGGCGTCCGCTTCAGCGCCTGCCGGGCCTGCGCCGACAAGCTGGAGGTAACCGACAAGCTCGAAAAAATGGGCATCGAGGTCATCTACTGGGGCGAACCGCTCACCAAACTGCTGCAAGACCAGGAGCCTTTGCTCTCGATATAGCAGGCACCCCCAAAACGCCATTTTCGCCAGACGGCGCGCACAATCACCCGGAGGCGCCGGCAGCACTGTCTTTCTCCAGCGCCAGGGCAACGGCTCTGGCGGCGTGGACGGCGGTGGTGTCGACGAGCTCAACTCCGATATCCCGCTCACCCAACAGCATGCCGATTTCCGTGCAGCCGAGTATGATCGCCTCGGCTCCCTGGCGGCTCAGATTCTCGATGATTCGGCAGTAGTCGACTTTTGCCCGCTCGGTGATGATGCCGCGGCAGAGTTCCTCGAAAATGACCCTGTTGACCGTCTCTCTGGCCGCGGCCTCGGGAATAATAACCTCGAGGCCGTAGCGCGCCTCCAGCCGTTGCCGATAGAACTCTTCTTCCATGGTGAAGGCCGTTCCCAAAAGACCGGCTTTGGCAATCTTTTTCGCAGCCAGCACTTCGGCGGCGGCGTCGGCGATATGCACAAGGGGAATGGCCAGCCGGTCTTCGATTTCCGGGGCGATCTTGTGCATGGTGTTGGTGCAGATCAGCACGAAATCGGCACCGGCCTCTTCCAGGCCGACGGCTCCATCGCCCAGAATCTGAGCGAGTTTTTGCCACTGCCCGGCCCGCATCAGCTCTTCCACAGGGGCGAAATCGACACTATGCATGACGATTCTCGCTGAATGCAGGCCGCCGAGGGCCTCCTGTACGCCCCGGTTCAAGGCCCTGTAATATTCAAGAGTCGACTCCCAGCTCATGCCGCCCAGCAGGCCGATGGTTTTCATAGAGTGATTCTCCGCAAAGAGGTTTTCAGCCGCCTTTCATAAGGGTCACTCTCGACTCATGAAAGGTGCCGCCGCCACCCATGTCTGCGATTTTCTGTGAGGTAAGATCGTTTATGGCCGCCGGCCGCTCCTGTTGCTCCCAGAAAATGCCCTCGGCCACCAGCAGGCCCCGGCGGGTGGCATCGGTTATCCTGGCCTTTCTCCGTGTCCAGCCCCTGGTGTTGTAAAGCGTCAGGTCATCTCCCTCCTCAACACCGTACAGGGCGGCATCCAGGGGATGGATCAGCACCTCTCCGGGGTAGTCGCCATAGCCTTCGCCGAAGGTGGAATTGAGAAGATACCTGTGCGGCGGCGTTATAAGCTTGAAGGGATACCTGGCAAGATAATCGGCATCCTCGAACTCCCCTCCCGGGATCAGGCATGCCGTCTGCGGCAGCGACGGTGTGCTGTTCTGAGCAAAACGGTAACGGTGGCCGCCGGGGCTGAACTGCGGCGTATGCGGCATACCCCTGGTCGAACGGACAGCCTTGCCATAGGGTATCCCTTTCTGCAAAACCTCCGGCGGCAGCCCTTCGAGGGTTTGCAGAAAGCCTGCCAGCCGTTCATCCTCGGTCTGGCAAAAGGGTTCATCATCAAAGCCCAATCTCCGGGCCAGCTCCTGGAAGAGCGCAAAGTTGCTTTTTGCCTCTCCCAGAGGGGAAATGACACTATCGGCGAAACTGAGGTAAAAATGGCCGTAGGAGGTATAAAGATCGCGATTTTCCAGAAATGTGGTGGCCGGCAAAAGCAGGTCGGCATAGCGGGCCGTGGGGGTCATTACCTGTTCATGGACGACGGTGAAGAGTCCCTCATCGGCCAGCGCCCGGCGTACCAGGCTGCCGTCGGGAGTTGTCGACAGGGGATTGGCGTTGTAGACGAACAGCATCTTTATGGGCGGGTCGGCGGTCTGCAGACAGTTCCCCAGCTGTACCATATTGAAGCGGCGGCCTGGCTTTGCCGCCAGAGAAGGCCAGGTCAGCCGGCTCTGGTCGCCGCTGAATGCCCCCGAGGTCAGAAGCACCCCTCTGCCGCTGCCGCCATCGAACAGACCGAGGGCGGCAGCCAGGGAAGTGATGGCGCGTATGCCCATGGCCGCCCTGCTGTTGCGGGTCATGCCTATGCCTATGCGGATATAGATGCGCGCTGTCTTCCGCAGGCGCAGGGCCAGCGCCTCCAGCTGGCTGTCGTCCAGGCCGCAGGCCGCGGCAAAGTCATCACCGCTGTTTTCCAGGTGATCTTTAAGGATCTCGAATCCCTCGGTCCGAGAGCCAAGAAAGTCATAATCGAGATCGCCCGTGGCCATCAGTTTGCGCAAAAGCCCCAAAGCCAGGGCCGTATCGCCCCCGGGCTCGATCTTCAGGTGCAGATCGGCCGACGCCGCGGTTTCATTGCGATAGGGGTCGATGACCACCAGCTGGGCCCCTTTCTTTCTGGCCCTGGCCACGTAGGGCCAGAAATGCATATTGGTTACCTTGGTATTGCTGCCCCAGATAATGATCAACTCCGCCTCTTCGGCGATTTCCGGGGCGGTGCCGGGGACATCGCCGCAGTTGGCCCGCCAGCCGGCTTTGGCCGTAGTGGAGCAGATGGTCTCGTCCAGCTGGGTGGTGCCGAGCTTATGGAAAAGCGGATAGCCGGCGAATCTGTTGACAAGACCCATATTGCCGGCATAGACGAAGGGCAGGATGGACTCGCCGCCATATTCCTCCACCGTCGTCACCAGCCGCTCGCCGAGGATGGCGAAGGCCTGGTCCCAGCTGATACGCTGAAAACGCCCCTCGCCTTTTTTACCGGTGCGTTGCAGGGGATAGTAAATGCGCTTTTCGGAATGGACCCGGGCCGGGTAATTTTTCATCTTGCGGCAGATAACGCCTCTGGTAAAGGGGTGATCGCGGTCACCGTTCAGGGCGGTGACCCTGCCGTTTTTTACCGAAGCGACAAGACCGCAGCTGTCCGGGCAGTCGAGGGGGCAGACCGTTTTCCTGTATCGTGTAGTTGTATCTTCCATGGCAACTCCGGACGTGCTTCTTTCCTTTGTTCTCCTCCGGCTTGGCAGCTTCAGCGGTCCGGAAGAGCCGCTCTTTTCTCTGACAACCCTCCCCTGCAGAGCCTAGAAATACCCCAGAGCACCGGGGAGTGCAACCGTAATCGCTTTCCTCGGGAAAAGGGGCACGGCGGCAGGAAGCCCCGGACTCGAGGTCGAGGAAAACAGCCGCTGCCGGCCCATTGCGGCCGAAGCCCCTCTTAAAGAGCAACGGCTGTGCAAAGGAGCTCAGAGAGGAAAGGGAACTGTCCGCTTAGGAAAAAATCGCCCTGAGGGCCTGTTTGAGCTTCGGGTAGCGAAAGGTGAAACCATGGTCGAGCAGGGCCCTGGGGACTACTTTCTGCCCCTGGAGAAGCATCTCTCCGAAATCACCGCCGAAGGTTTTTAAAACGAAGGACGGGGCGGGCAGGATTGCCGGTCTGTGGAGAACACTGCCCAGTTCCCGGGCGAACTCCTTCTGACGCACCGGTTCGGGGGCCGTGCAGTTGAACGGTCCATCCAGGGCGCTGCCGTCCATGAGAAAGAGAATGGCCTCGAGGAGATCTTCTATATGGATCCAGGAGAAGTACTGCTCGCCGCCGCCGATGGGGCCGCCCATACCGAGCTTGAAGGGGGTTTTCATGGTCTCAATGGCGCCGCCGCCCTCGCCGAGAACAATGCCGAAGCGCATCACCGCCACCCTGGCGCCCTTTTCCCCGGCCCGCAGGGCTTCTTTTTCCCAGTCCACGCCAACCTTGGCGAGAAAGTCGGAGCCCGGGGGACCGCTCTCATCCTGTTCCACATCACCGCTGTCACCGTAATAGCCGACGGCGGAGGCGCTGAGCAAAACGGTGGCGGTCTGAGCCGGCAGGGCATCGACCAGATTCCGGGTGGTCTTGACTCTGCTGTCGTAGATTTTTTTCTTGTAGGACTCAGACCAGTAGTTGAAGATGGATCTGCCGGCGAGGTTGATAATGACGTCATAGGAGCCGAGATCTTCCTGCCAGCTGCCCTTTTCGGTGGTATTGGCCTGCAGATTATGGAAGGTGGAAATATCTTCGTCCAGATGACTTTTGCCGGTACTGGAAACCACGGTTACCTCATGGCCGCGGTCAAGCAGCCGTCGAGTGAGGTTGGTGCCGACGAAACCGGTACCGCCTGTGATAAATATATTCATATTTCCCCCTGTTGAATATTATGACAGAACAGTGCTTTCGTATCTTGCCAGATTGTAAACATGAAAAGTGTTTTATCAAAAATTTTCTTCTTGACAATCTCGCAAAAAGTCATCGAAGTCACCGGGATGGCTCTGGAAAAATCTCGAGTTCATCCTTCTTGATTTCCCCTCATGTTCAGCAACTCATTTTGAGTCAGGTGCTTATTTTCCGGAGAGCCGGCATTGCCTTCCCTTTACGTTAACGAAATTTCATTGCCGGTCACAGCCCTTCTCTGCTATAGTGGCACCAGGCCTGGTTGCTCCAGGCAGTTTATCACCGGTCGTCCGGACATCCGTCACCGTGCGGGCCCTGCGGCCAGCACTTGCAAACTCCAGGGAAAACCAAACGCCATGATACCCAGCCACTACCCCCATCTTTTCAGTGAACTCGACCTCGGTTTTACCAAACTGAAAAACAGGATTCTCATGGGTTCGATGCACACCGGACTCGAGGAGGAACGGGGAGGCTTCGCCAAACTGGCGGCATTCTACAGGGAGCGTGTCGAAGGAGGCGTCGGTCTCATTGTCACCGGCGGCATCGCCCCCAATTTTCGCGGGCGGCTGGCCCCCTTCGGCTGCCAGCTCAGCTTTTTCTGGCAGACCGGCAAGCACGCCGCGCTCACCGAGACGGTGCATGCGGCCGGCGGCAAGATCTGCCTGCAGATTCTCCATGCCGGGCGCTACGCCTACCACCCCTTCAGCGTCGCCCCCTCGGCCGTTAAAGCGGTCATCAACCCCTTCAAGCCCAAACAGCTGTCGCCTGGGCAGATTATCAAAACCATAGACGACTTTGCCCGCACGGCGGCACTGGCGCAGAAGGCCGGCTACGACGGCGTCGAGATAATGGGCTCGGAAGGATATCTGATCAACCAGTTCATCTGCCGACGGTCCAACAGAAGAAGCGACGAGTGGGGCGGCAGCTATGAAAACCGCATCCGTTTCGCCCTGGAAATACTCTCGGCCATACGAGAACGGGTAGGAGAACGTTTTATCGTCATATTCCGTCTTTCCATGCTCGACCTGGTTGAACAGGGCAGCGTCTGGGAGGAGACCGTCCAGCTCGCCCGGGAACTGGAAAACCGCGGAGTCACCCTGATCAACACCGGCATTGGCTGGCATGAATCACGCATCCCCACCATCGCCACCAGTGTGCCTCGGGCGGCCTTCAGCTGGGTGACGGCCAAGATGAAAAAGGAAGTCAGTGTGCCGGTGATTACCACCAACCGCATCAATACGCCGGAGGTGGCCGAAGACATCCTTGCCCGGGGCCAGGCGGATATGATCTCCATGGCCAGACCCCTGCTGGCCGATCCTCATTTCGCCCGCAAAGCCGCCCACGGTAAAGAACATGAGATAAACACCTGCATCGGCTGCAATCAGGCCTGTCTCGATCACGTTTTCCGCAATAAGCGGGCCTCCTGCCTGGTCAATCCCCAGGCCTGTTACGAAACGGAACTGAAATTTCCCAAAGCCGTCACCGCCAAAAAGATAGCGGTGGTCGGCGGCGGCATGGCCGGCCTGGCCTTTGCCTGTTACGCCGCCGAACGCGGCCATAAAATCGTGCTCTACGAGGCCGCTGACAGCCTCGGCGGCCAGTTCAACCTGGCCAGAAAGATTCCCGGGAAGGAGGAATTCGACGAAACGCTGCGCTACTTCAGCAATCGTCTCCGGCAACTGGCCATAGATGTGCGCACGGGCAGTCGTCAAACCAGCCAGAGTCTGCTGGCCAGCGGCTATGACGAAATAGTGGTCGCCACCGGCGTTTTGCCCAGGATTCCCAGGATAGATGGCATCGACCACCCCAGCGTCATCACCTATCAGGACCTGCTCTCCGGCAAAAAGACAGCAGGAGAGCGGGTGGCCGTCATCGGCGCCGGCGGCATCGGCTTCGACGTCAGCGAATTCCTCTGCGAAAATCCGCCTTCCCCAAGCCTGAACCTCTCTTTGTGGCTTCAGGAATGGGGCATCGACACCACTATTTCCCATCCCGGCGGAGTTGAGGGCGTCAAGCCGGCAAAACCGGTTACGGCGCGAACAATATACCTGCTCCAGCGCAAAACCGAGAAATTCGGCAAATCCCTGCAGCCCACCACTGGCTGGATTCATAGAATGGCCCTGCGAAAAAGAAAAGTGGAGACCATCGGCGGGGTCGCCTACGAAAGAATCGATGACCGGGGTCTGCATATCCGCCGGGAAAGCGAGAGGCGACTACTGGAGGTGGACAGCATCGTTCTCTGCACCGGCCAGGTATCCAGACAGGAGGTCTGGCAGGAATTGACGGCCGCCGGCGCCCCGGCGCATCTTATTGGCGGCGCCAAGGTGGCCGCCGAACTCGACGCCAAACGTGTCATCCGCGAGGCCGCGGAACTGGCTGCCGGGATCTAGGAGCCTGTCGGATAATGCCCTTTTCCCCCATACCTGCGTTATTTCCAGAAAATCAATGCTCGCAATATCAACTATATGGCTGTGCTTGATTTCCTGGAAATGCCTTGATCTGAGAAAAAATGCCTATTATCCGACAGACTCCTCGCCCGAACATTTCCTGGAAAATGGACGGAGTGTCCATTTTCACCCGCCCGGCGAGTCGCGAGCCGAATTGATATGGCCTGCGGTCCTGGGTTGCTTCTGCTGCACATCGTTTCCGTTTTTCCCGGCCGCCACGCCAAGATCTGCAAAAAACTCCCTTATCCGCCGCAGCGCCGGCTCCCGTAGAGAATCTTTTTCCATCAGCAGTTCATGCCGGGCGCCTATAAAGGTATGGAGCCGACAGGCCGGTGCCCGCAGGGAAAAGCGTCTCTGCGCCGGTGCCGTTACCACCCGGTCGCTACCGCTCTGCAGCAGGAGAACCGGCAGGGTTATCGATTCCGCCTCGGCGGCGATGGCGGCGCAGGCGCTCAGTGACTCGTAGAGCCAGGAGTTGGTCGGGCTGCCCAGTGAAAATGCCGGGTCACGGCGGCAAAGCTCATGGTTGATATCGAAACGAACCGGGCTGGAAGTGAGGACGTTGCGATCGAATCGCATCTGTCGATAGGGGTGGCCGCCGATGATGTAGTCAGCCCCCCTTCCGTCGAGGACGGCGCGACGGCTGAGTGTGCGGGTGAAATTCTGGGTCAGGGGCAGGCAGTTGATGCCCAGCATCGGCGATGACAGCACCAGGGCTTCAAGATATTCCGGATATTTCCGCTGGAAACGGAGGGCGATGGCGCCGCCCATGGAGTGAGCAAGCACGAATACCTTGCGGTCGCCGCCGACAACCTCTTCGAGGAATATCCTCAAATCCTCGACATAATCATCGAACCGGTCCACGTGCCCCTTATTGCCATCATCGAGAAGCCTCTGCGACAGCCCCTGACCACGGTGGTCGAAGGTAAATATGGACATATCGAGCTTGCGCAGATCATGAATGACTTCGGCATATTTTTCGGCGAACTCCGTTCTGCCGCCGAGTATGAGCAACACCGCCGAGTCCTTCTGTCGCCGCTGGCAGACGGCGCGAAGCCTCACTCCGCCATGGCCGCGAAAATCCATCTGTTCGAAATTCTCCTGGAAAAATCCGAGCACCGTCTGTTCATGGAACCTCTGCAATTGTTCTTCCTGCAAAAAATGACTCCCTGTGCCTAATATTTCATCACTTTGCCCTCACCGCGCCAAGAGCAATACTACTCCAATCTGCCGCAGCAATCATCTCTTCAAATTGCGCAGCTACTCATTTTCCTTGTCGACTTTGCTGTTGAAAATGGCGCCACCGTCTCCTCCGATTTGATTTTCGATATTTTTTGCGATATTTTTTATATGATTGCTTTTGGAATTGATCTGCGGCCTCTGCCCGGAGCGTAGTCGCCAGACCTTGCGCCCCTATACGGCGAGCAGACTGAAATCTCTTTGATTTTTCTGGATTTTTCGGGAAAAACATATACACTGTGATTTCAGCTGAGACAAAGGGTAGAAACACACGCCGGCAAACATGCCATTTTTTCATACTAACAGGGCCATCATCGGTAAAATATCTCTATGGGCACTCAAACCACGCAGAAAGAGGACCGGACCGGGGACATGAGCCAGGACGATATCCAGATCAACGAGATTGACAAGCTGGCCAGTCAGCTTTTGCAGATGGAAACCGAGCTCAACTCCAATATCCCCACGACACTCTGGATTAGCGACCTCCACGGCGAGGGCGATCGGTTCAAATCGATCCTCAGGGGGCGCTTCGGCCTGCTCTACCAGACCTGCAGGGAGGCTCTGCCCGGTACCTTCAGCTCCAATAAAATTCAGTATCTGGTTTCCATCATCAGAAAAAAGAATTTCTTCCACGACGACGAGATCCGCATGGACCGTCAGGATGTCATTTTCTGTCTCGTCCAGGTCCTGCGCTACAAACTGACCAATATCCGCTACCGCACCACCGACATTTTTCTCCCCGAATTCGTCGACGTCATCAACCGGCTGTTGTCGGGTTCGTCGGTACCGAACCCCATCTTCGAAGAAAGGGTAATCGCCGAGAGGATGATAGCCCATCTCTCCCATGCCATACGCCAGGTACTTCTCGACCGCATCGAGGTGCTCGGCGACATTTTCGACCGCGGTCCCCAACCCGACAAGATCATCCGCATTCTCTCTTCGAGTTACTATCGCAATATGGTCGACTATATTTTCGGCAATCACGACATTCTCTGGCTGGGAGCTGCTTCGGGCAACAAATCGCTGATCGCCGAAACCATCCGCATCACCAGCAGATACGATCACTTCGAACTCATGGAGCGCTTGCGCTTCGACACCTCCAGGCTGGCCGAGTTCGCTGCCCAAACCTATCCTGCCGACAAGGTGACGGGCAACTTCAAGGCCAAGACGGAAATGGGCCGATCCATGGAGAAGGCACTGGCCATTATCCAGTTCAAGCTCGAAGAGCAAACCATACGCGACTTTCCCGATTATGAAATGGAATCGAGGCTCTGGCTCGACAGGCTGGCGCAGATGCTTAAATCGGACAGGACCGAGGAACTCAACGACACCTCCTTTCCGACACTCGATCTCGATAATCCCGGGTCCCTCACCGAGGCCGAGCAAACCGTCATCGACGACCTCGAAGACCAGTTCCGGCACAACCGAAAGCTGAAAAGGCTCTTGAAGTATTTTTTCACCCAGGGAAGAACCTATAATATTCTTAACAATATCCTTAATATTCACGCACTGGTGCCATCCACCGCCGACGGCGAGTTCGAGGAATTTTTAGGCAGAAGAGGCAAGAACCTGCTCGACTACATCCAGGAAACCATTCGCCGTGTCGGCAGAAATTATCTCAACGACCAGGCTCAGGACCCCAAGGACCAGGCGCTGTTCTTTTATCTGTGGTGCGGACCCAAGTCGCCGTTTTTCGGCAAGCATGCCATGAAAACCTTCGAACGCTATTTTCTCAAGGACAAGAAAACCCACGAGGAACGTACGCTTTACTGGAAGCAGAATCTCAAAACCGATGCCTTCAAAAAGAGACTTCAGCAGGAATTCGGCGTCCAGCGGATCGTCTACGGCCACACGCCGGTGGATTATCTCAAGGGCAGACAGATGGCCAGCGATGACGGTGTCGCCATCAACGTCGACGGCGGTTTCGCCGCCGCCTATTACAACAGAGGACATGCCATGGTGCACACCCCGCACCAGATTTACGGCATTATCCTGCCCACCCCCGACGAAATAAAAGTCGCCGAGAGAACGCTGGAATCTGCCCCCCTGGATATCGAACTCATCGACGAATTTCCCCAAGCCATGAAGAAGAAGGATACCATCGAAGGCAAGGTGTTGAAAAATGAACGCGACAAACTTATGCGGGTTATCCGCAACTATTCACTGTAATCACCTAAACATTCACCAGCATCCGGCGCGACCATTATGAATAAAAATTACGGCATGGAAATAGTTCGGGCCACCGAGATCGCCGCCCTGACGGCGGCCAGGGTTCAGGGACTCGGCAACGAGGATGAAATACTCAATATCGCCCGGGCGGCCATCACCAAGACCCTCAATCGTCTGCAGATCAACGGCCACGTGGTCAACGACCGTTTCACCAAGCGAGAAGCCACCATAAAGATCCCGACGCACCTGGGGGAAGGGGGACCGGAAATGGATCTCATGGCCGTAGCTCTCGAAGGCCATCATTCGGCCGCCGACGGTCTTAACAACGCCACCTCCTATGCGGTCATCGCCAACAAGGATTCGATCCAGTCGGTTCCCAACCTCAGCATGTACAAGATAGTGGTCGGCCCGAATGTCGGGGCGGTCATAGACAGCAACCAGCCGCCGACGGTCAACGTCAAACGGGTTGCCAGAGCCCTGCGCAAATATACCGACAACGTCACCGTCTGCATTCTCAACCAGGCCAGGCACCAGAAACTTATCAAAGAGGTAAGAAACTGCGGTGCACGCATCAAACTCATAGAAGAAGGCGAGATCTCCGGATGCCTCTCGGCGATCACCGGCAAAAAGGCCGATATTTACATGGGCTACGGCTTCGCTCCCGAAGGCGTACTGGTGGCTGCGGCCATCTGCTGTCTCGGCGGCTACTTCGAGGGCAAGATCTTCTACGAAAATGATCGCGACCGTGATGAGGCCATGGAGCACGGCATTACCGAATTCGACAAGATTTTCAGAGCCCAGGATCTTGTCCGCAGCAAGGAGGTCGCCATCGCCGCCACCGGCATTACCGACGGCGAATTTCTCGAAGGCGTGCGCTTCACCCCCAACGGCGCCGTCACCAGCTCCTTCATTGCCCGCGGGGAAACCTTCACCCACAGAAAACTGGAGACGACGCACTTCTTCGATTACAAGCCGGTTTTTTAAAGACCGGCCCGCCGATTTGCGCCGAATTCGGTCACACCGCCCTTCCTGATCAAACCCATTCCTGCCGTACCTGCCGGCGGCTTCTGCACTCGAAGCCGCCCTCCGCCGCCGTAAACTTTTTCTTATGTCCCGACACCAAACTGCCGATACAGAAACTACGAGTTTGAAAGACGCCATCTGGAGTGACAACTATTTATCGATGAGACGAGACAGTTTCCAGGCAATCACCATGACAGCAAAAACACCTTTTTCCCCGCTGCCGGCCCACACCCCTGGCAGAGACCTGCCCGAGGCGGCGCAGCGGCGCTTTCAAGCGGATTACGGCAGCGGCCAAGCACCTGATGTCCATTCGGTTTACCAGACTGAGGACGCCACTTTGAGACCGCCTTCGCAGAAAACCACACACTGGTCCATTGCCTGGTCCGACCTGATGATGACCATGTTCATTCTTTTCCTCTCCCTCTTCGTCTACCAGGCAGCGCACAAGGATTTTCTCATAAGCGACGAGCATCAAGTGGTGGCGGGCGACACCAGGGAGGCGTTTGAAAACGGCGGCGATGGAGCAACATCCTTTCCCTTCGCCCCAGCCACTCCGGCGGCACCACTGATCACCTCCGGCACCGTCAAAAAAGTGGAGCCCATAACCCTGCAGGAAATCAATTTGGACGAGGCCTTCTCCGATGCCGATATGGACAAAACCATCGACGAACTGGCACGGGTAATCCCCAGTGCCGGTGCTCTCAGGACAAAGAACCAACCGGCCCGGCCCGCTCCTGAAGCTTCTCCGCCGCCGCAAATGCCCCGAGCCCAACAGGAGGCTGTCGTTTCTCAGGCGAAAAACCCCGAGAGCGACGGGGATGTTGCATCTCCTGCGCCACCGCCGCCGAAAGCTCCGCAGCGGATTGCCGGATCGACGCTGCCTGCCCAGCCGAAACAGAGCCCCGCCGTGGAAATGTTTGCCCATACCGAAAAAAGTACCGGCAGTTCCGAGTCCCCGCACGTCGCATCCGGGACCGGTCCGGTTGCGCCGGAATTGACCGAGTCTGTCATCCAACCCCAACCGCTGGATCTCGAAAGAGAAGAGGAGCCCGGCTCCGTCAACGAGATATTCAGCAGGAGCCGCAAAACCCTCGATGCACACAACCTGGATCAATTCGCCTCCATCAACCTGGTACCCGATAAAGCGGTGCACATCGTCCTCACCGGCGATCTCCTTTTTGAAACCGGCCATGCGGCACTCTCCCAACAGGCCATTGATTCTCTGGAGAAAATCGCCGAGGTGATACAACAGACCCGGCACACGGTGCATATCGAAGGCCATACCGACGATGTGCCGATCTTTGCCGGCCGCTATGCCAACAACTGGGAACTCTCCATCGCCCGCGCCAACGCCGTCGCCAATTTCCTCATAGAGGACATGGGCATGGAGCCGCAACAGTTCGTCATAAGCGGCTTCTCCTCCTACAAACCCGTGGCCCCAAATACCACGGCCCCGAACAGGGCCGCCAACCGGCGCGTTGAAATAGTCATCGCCCAGCCGCAGGAACGGCAGGATATCGCCTTCAGAGAAACCACCAACAGAGCTTTTCCGACACTATGATTATCAAAAACTTTCTTGGACTCATGCTATGCGCCGGCCTCTTTCTCGCCGGGTTTCTGATCAACGGCAATCTAAGCTTTTATTTTAATCTCTCCGGTCTGCTTATTGTCATCGGCGGGACCTTCGCCGCCGCTCTTTTGAGTTTCCGCTGGCAGCAGCTCTCCATCGCCGCCAGGGTCATTATCTCCTCCTACAATAAACGTCAGAAAACCGAAAAAGAAATTGTGGAAACGCTTCTCGACCTGGCGGTCAAGTCCCGGACCCGCGGCGTTCTCGCCCTCGAAGATGAAGAAAGCGAGACCTCCTCCTTTTTTCTACGCCGGGCGCTCGCCTGCCTGGTTGACGGCTACCGGACCGATCAGATCCGCGAAATCCTCAATACCGAAATGTATTTCTTCCGGCTCCGCCGTGACGATATAGAGCGGGTAATCAAGAGCATAGCCGATTATTTCCCGACCTTCGGCATCATCGGCTCCGTTGTCGGTCTGATCACCATGCTCAGCGGTATCGGCGACACCGCCGTCATCCTCAAGGCCATCCCCATCGCCTTGACCTCGACGCTCTACGGTCTTATTCTCTCCAACTTCGTCTTCCTGCCCTTTGCCGCCAATCTCAAGGAAAGAACCAACCACGAACTGCTGCTGCAGAAAATAATAACAGAGGGCATAATAGCCATCGACACCGAGGTCAATCCGGTGATACTCAAAACCAAACTCGACTCCTTTCTCACCCCTTCGGAAAGGCTGGAAGAGCGCGTCTCCCCCATGGCAGTCGCACCTGAAAGAGAGTGGCCAAGCGGTGAGAAGCACCCGCCCGAAGTCGTTCCCATGGGCCTTGAGGAGCGACTGGCCAGGGTCGCTTAAGATACTGTTTTCCAGACATTATTACCAACCTGCCGTTTTCTCCGATGCACCCTGAAAACAAGTGTTTTTCAGGGTGCATGTTGGCCTTTTCTATGCTAAGCTGGCTCCTGTTTCAGACGGGGTGCCGGGCTCTGCATATCCGGGATATGGATATCCTGCGGCAATCTGCGGCAACAACCTGATACCACCGCTTCCTTCCCACGTTACGCAGGGAAGGCACCTTAACTGTTTACCTCCAGAGATATCATGAGTGCCGGTTTCGTTCATCTTCACGTCCATTCCCAATACAGTCTTCTCGACGGTGCCATCCGTATTTCCGACCTCCTTGACAAATGCAAGGAATACCAAATGGATGCCGTCGCCATTACCGACCACGGAGCCATGTACGGCGCTCTTGAGTTCTATGTCAAGGCCAGAAAAGCCGGTATCAAACCGATCATCGGCTGCGAATTTTACATAGCACCGGGAAGCAGGCACGACAAAAAACAGGCCTCCGGCGTCACCGCCTTTCACATCGTTCTTCTGGCCATGGACAGGACCGGCTATAAAAACCTGATGAAGCTTGCCTCCATCGCCCAGTTCGAGGGATTCTATTACAAACCGAGAATAGATATGGAGGCGCTGGCCGAGCACAGCGAGGGGATCATCGCCCTTACCGCCTGTCTCCACGGCCAGATCCCCTGGCTGTTGCGCCGGAATGACTACCCGGGAGCCAGGGACAAGGCCCTCGAACTGCAGGGGCTTTTCGGCGACAGGCTCTATTTCGAGCTGCAGGAGAACGGCATCGACGAACAGCGCGGCGTCAATGACGGGCTGCTCCGTCTCAGCGAAGAGCTGGGCATCAAGGCCGTGGCCACCAACGACTGCCATTACCTCACCAGAGAAGAAGCCCATGCCCACGAGGTACTGCTGTGTATCCAGACCGGCAAAACCATTATGGATCCCAAACACTTCTGCTTCGCCACCGACGAGTTCTATTTCAAGTCGCCGGAGAGCATGAAGAAGAGTTTTTCCTATTGCCCGCAATCCATCGACGTATCCGTTGAGATCGCCGAGCGCTGTAATCTCGAGCTCGACTTCAGCGACTACCACTTTCCCGAGTTTCCGGTACCGGAGGGAGAAACCCTTGAATCGATGTTCACCGCCGCCTGCAGAAAAGGTCTCAAGCAGCGATTCGCCGCCATGCAGAAAGCGGGCACCTTCACCACCGAAACCGAGAAGATCTATACGGAGCGGCTGGAAAAGGAAATGGATGTCATCAATACCATGGGCTTTCCCGGCTATTTTCTCATCGTCGCCGATTTTATCAACTGGGCCCAGGACCAGGGCATACCCGTCGGTCCCGGCCGCGGTTCCGGCGCCGGCAGCCTTGCCGCCTACTGCATGCGCATCACCAACATCGATCCCATCCCCTACGGCCTGATCTTCGAGCGCTTTCTTAACATCGAAAGAAAGTCCATGCCCGATTTCGACATCGATTTCTGTCAGGACCGCCGCGGCGAGGTTATCGATTATGTCCGCAGGAAATACGGGGGCGCCGCCCATGTCGCCCAGATCGTCACCTACGGTTCAATGAAGGCCCGGGGCGTCATCCGCGACGTCGGCAGGGCGCTGGACATCCCCTTCGGCGAGGTGGATAAAATCGCCAAGCTCGTCCCCGACCAGTTGAATATGACCCTCAAAAAGGCCATGGCGGAGGAAGCCAGGCTCCAGGAAGCAGCCGACCGCGATCCACGTATTGGCGAGTTGCTGCGGGTTTCAACCACGCTGGAGGGACTGGCCCGGCACACCTCGACCCATGCCGCCGGCGTGGTGGTCTCGCCCAGGCCCATGGTCGAGTATCTCCCCACCTGCAAGGGCAGCAAGGACGAGACGCTGACCCAGTACGACATGAAACACACCGAGATGACGGGACTCATCAAGTTTGATTTTCTCGGTCTCAAGACACTCACCGTCATCGCCAAGACGCTCGACCATATCAAAGCCGATATCGGCATAGATCTCGATATCGACGCCATCCCCATGGACGATGTCAAAACCTACGACCTCCTCTGCCGCGGCGACGCCCTTGGCGTTTTCCAGCTGGAAAGCTCGGGCATGCGCGAGCTTCTCGTCAAGATGGCGCCCGAACAGTTCACCGATCTCATCGCCCTGGTGGCGCTCTATCGGCCCGGTCCGCTCGATTCGGGCATGGTCGACGACTTCGTCGAGACCAAGCACGGCAGAGCCACCGCCCATTACCCTTTGCCGCAGATAAAACCGGTTCTCGAAGAAACCTACGGCGTCATCGTCTATCAGGAACAGGTGATGAAAATCGCCAATATTCTGGCCAATTACTCCCTGGGCGATGCCGACATACTCAGGCGGGCCATGGGCAAGAAAATTGCCGCAGTCATGGACGAGGAGCGAGCCAAGTTCATGGCCGGCGCCAAAGAAAACAACATCCCCGAGGACAAGGCCAAGTATATCTTCGACCTCATGGCCAAATTCGCCGGCTACGGCTTCAACAAGTCGCATTCGGCCGCCTACGCGCTCATCTCCTATCAAACCGCCTATCTCAAGGCGCACTACCCGGCCCAGTTCATGGCCGCCCTGCTCTCCTGCGACATGAACAACACCGACAAGGTCGTCCGCTATATCAGCGAGTGCCGGGATCATAACACCGAAGTCCTCCCTCCCGACATCAACGAAAGCGTCAAGGACTTCAGCGTTATCGACGACCGTATCCGCTTCGGCCTCGCCGCCGTCAAAAACGTCGGCGGTTCGGCGCTGGACTCCATCATCGAGGAGCGCCAGGAGGGAGGGCGATACACCTCCTTGAGCGACTTCTGCAGCCGTGTCGATTCGCGGCGGGTCAATTCGAGGGTTATTGAAAGCCTGATCAAATCCGGCTCCTTCGATTCACTCGGCTGGAAGAGATCTCAGCTCATGGCCTCGGTGGAAAAGGCCATGGAGCAGGCCAAGGCCATCCAGCGCGACCGGCAGAGCGGCCAGATGTCGCTTTTTGCCGTAACACCGGGAACCGACAGCCAGGCGACGACCACCATAACCATGCCCGATATCAATGAGTGGGACGAACGACAGCGGCTGGCCTTCGAAAAGGAAACTGTGGGATTCTATATAACGGGGCACCCGCTCGACGACGCCATCGAGGAAATACGCACCATCGTCGACAAGGAAATACATGACCTGGCGGAAACCGCTGATGACCAGGCCGTTCGTATCGGCGGTCTGATTAAAAGCTGCAAGCAGCTGAAGAGCAAGAAGGGCGACCCCATGGCTTTCCTCTCCGTCGAAGACACACTCGAAGCCGTGGAGGTCATTGTCTTTCCCGACACCTTCACCAAATGCTACCGGATCCTCCAATCAACCGAACCGGTCATCGTCCAGGGCACCGTCCAGAAGGACGAGCGGGGCGCCAAAGTCATCGCCGACGACATCCTGCCCCTGCCTGAAGCCCGGGAAAAATTTACCGAACTGATCAGGATTCGGCTCGAGGCGGATACAATCAGCAGACAACGCCTCGACTCGTTGAAGAAAATCCTCTTCCAGTTTCACGGCGAATGCCCTCTCCTGCTTACCCTGCATTTCGACGGACGGGGCGAGGTCGACATCGATGTCATCAAGGACCTCACCATCCGCCCCTGCCGGGAACTCAGCGACAGGGTCGGCGAACTGCTGGGATACCAGGCTCTGGAATATCGCAGGAGGCCGGTGGAGCTGACCCCGCGCAGGAAGTGGAACAACAGGAACGGCAAGAATGGCAAGAATGGCAGCCGGGCGGCATAGCCCGACCATGGCAGGATGGCGGCTGTGTTCTGAAAAATTTTTCCCGCCCCAGGGCCCCCTACTCCGCTACTCCGCCTGAGGAGAAGAACAGAGTTTGTGGCGAGACAGGCTCTGCGGCCCAGCCCCTGTTTTCAGAGAAACCGCAGACCACATTCCGGGCAGTCGGGAACTTCCGGAGCAAAGGCATGGCCGCAGGCCGGGCAGTGGGCCAGGGCGGACTCGGGATCGTAAACCGCCTCCGCCGCTACCTCTTCATAATCGCCGATGACCGTGGTCTTCGCATGGTCCCGACGGAGAACGGCGGCCGCGCGCTGCAGATCCTGTTCTCGTATCTGGACAATGATGCGGGGGCCGCCGCAGCCGCCGCTGGCACAGCTTTCCTCCTTGATCAGAACCGCGGGCACCGCCTCTGTTTCGAGGAGCCCTTTCAACCTCTTCATGTCAAACAGGCTGCCACTCTGGAGGGGGACCAGGGTATCGTCATCCTCGATGGCGGCACTCTGCCGGGGCTCGCCGCCTCCGGATTCCTGGTTCTTCGCATTTCGCGCGGCCAGCAGATCCGCACCGTACAACAGTGTCTGCTTACAGGCGGCGCAACTCTGAATTTCCGGCCGGTATTCGTCGTTGCAGTGCGGGCAGTATTTCAGTTCGGAATCTATTGTTCTGCTGTCCATTGTGCTCCTTCTAGAGAATAAACCTGCTCAGATCCTGATCCTGGACGATATCGTCGAGCTGCCTGCGCACATATTCAGCGGTGACGACGAAGGCCTCCTCCTGGCGCTCCGTGGCATCGAAACTGAGTTCGTCGAGTACCCGCTCCATGACGGTGTGCAGCCGGCGGGCGCCTATTTCTTCGGTTTTACCATTGACCGCCACGGCTATCTCGGCGATTTCCTGAATGGCCCCGTCCTCGAAGCTCAGTTCTATGCCTTCGGTCTTCATCAAGGCGATATACTGCTTTATCAAGGCGTTTTCCGGTTCCGTGAGGATGCGGACGAACTCATCCTTGCCAAGGGAATGAAGCTCGACCCTGATCGGGAAACGCCCCTGCAGCTCCGGAATGAGATCGGAGGGTTTGGCGACGTGAAAGGCGCCGCTGGCAATGAAGAGGATATGGTCGGTTTTGACCATGCCGTATTTGGTGGAGACGGTCGAACCTTCGACAATAGGCAGCAGATCCCGCTGCACCCCTTCTCTGGAGACCTCGGGTCCGTGGGTCCCGCCGCCGCTGCGGGAAGCGATTTTGTCGATCTCGTCGAGAAAGATGATGCCCGACTCCTCGGTTCGCTTGAGGGCCTCCTTCATCACCTTGTCCATGTCGACCAGGCGCTCCATCTCTTCCTTTTTCAGGGCATCGAGGGCATCGGGAACCTTGAGTTTGCGGTTTTTGGCCTTGTTGGGGAAAAGCTTGGAAAAGGCGTCCTGAAGATTGGACTGCATATCTTCCATGCCGCCGGCTGACATGATCTCGACCATGGGCGTCCCCCGCGACTCCCGGAGAGCGACCTCTACCTCTCTGTCGTCGAGTTTGCCGTCCCGCAGCATCTGGCGGAACTTCTCGCGGGTCGAGCCTTTGGCATCCTCCTCGCCCTGCTGGGGCAGCCGATTGGAACTCTGCAGGGTGAAGGAGGTCCCCCCTTCCGGTCCCTGGGTGTGGCTTTTTTCCGTCGGCCGCTTCGGCAACAGGATATCGAGTATCTTATCCTCGGCGTTGGCCTCGGCAAGCCCTTCAAGCCGCCGTTTTTCTTCATCCTTGACCATGGTGACGGCGATTTCCACCAGATCCCTGATCATCGACTCAACGTCTCTGCCGACGTAGCCTACCTCGGTGAATTTGGAGGCCTCAACCTTCATGAACGGAGACTGGGCCAGGGAGGCCAGACGCCTGGCTATTTCCGTTTTACCGACACCGGTGGGACCTATCATTATGATATTCTTGGGAACTATCTCCTCGCGCAGGGGAAGGGGAACCTGGCGCCGCCGCCATCTGTTGCGAAGGGCAATGGCCACCGAACGTTTGGCCTCGGCCTGCCCCACTATATATTTATCAAGCTCCAGCAATGTCTGTTGCGGTGTCAACGACTGGGAGGTATTCATATCTTCTCTACAACTATGGAATTATTTGTGTACACGCAAATAGATGCCGCTATATCCATGGATATGCGGCAGATTTCATCGGCGCCAAGATCACTGTGCCCGGTCAGTGCCAGGGCTGCCGCCTGGGCATAGGGACCACCCGAACCGATGGCCAACACACCGCTGTCCGGCTCGATAACGTCGCCCGTGCCCGTCAGCAGCAGGGAGTGCTGTTCGTCAACGGCAATGAGCATTGCCTCGAGTCGTCGCAGCATTTTATCCATCCGCCAGTCCTTGGCAAGCTCGACGGCCGAGCGCATGAGATTGCCGTTATACTGTTCGAGTTTCTGTTCAAGGCGGTCAAAGAGGGTGAAGGCATCCGCCGTCGCCCCGGCAAAACCGGTGATTACCTGACCGTGGTAGAGTCTGCGCACCTTTTTGGCCTGGTGCTTCATGACCGTGCTGCCCAGCGAAACCTGGCCGTCTCCGGCCACGGCTACTTCGCCCTTATGGCGTACCGAAATTATTGTCGTTGCTCGTATTTTCATATTTCTTGTCCTATTGCGGACACACCACTGTTTATCCCGGGTCTTTGCCGGCCAGGGGATGGGCCCGGTCGTACACCTCGCTGAGATGATCCAGGTTCAAATGAGTATATCTCTGGGTGCTTGAAAGGCTGGTATGACCAAGCAGTTCCTGGACGGAACGCAGATCGGCTCCCATTTCAAGAAGATGCGTGGCAAAAGAATGACGCAAGGCGTGCGGTGTGACGGTTTGGGCAATGCCTGCCCGTTCGCCATAATGCTTTACCAGCCTCTCCACGCTCCTCACACTCAGACGGCTTCCCCGTCCGTTGAGAAACAAGGCCTCTTTTTCCAGATCATGCCCCCTGGCGGCCCGCGCCCTCATAATACACTCTCTCTCGGGGAGCCAGGCGGAGACAGCATCCAGCGCCGGGCGTCCAACGGGTACCAGGCGTTCCTTGTTTCCTTTGCCCCTCACGCTAAGCACTTCAGAGGCAAAATCAAGGTTGCAAATATTGCCGGAAACCAGTTCGGCTACGCGTATACCGGTTGAATATAAAAGTTCCAGCATGGCCCTGTCACGCAGCATGTAAGGGTCCCCTTCCCGGGGTTCTTCGACGAGCTGGAAAACCTCGTCGACGGTGAGAAAGGCGGGAATGGCCCGACCCAGCCGGGGACCGGTGATACCCGCCACGGGGTCGGCCTCGAGTATCTTCTCTCGTTTGAGAAATCGGAAAAATGTCCGCAGTGCCGAGAGTTTTCTGGCGACGGTGGCCGATGAATTTTTCCCGTACAGACTGACAACAAAGGCACGCACGTCGGTCGACACAATTTCGACAATCGAATCATATTCTGGAACCTGGCCTATGAACTCGCCAAGATCGCGCAGATAGCAGCTGACGGTGTGACCGGAATAGCCCTTCTCGGTTTCCAGCCACCGTTTGAAATCATCGAGATAGTCGTTCATTTTCTCCGAGCCGCGGTTATTTTGGTCTTTGTGCATTATATATAATGAACACTTGCAAGGTTGCTGTATAGTGTAATATATTTTGAAGCTCTTTTATACCCGCCGTCGCATTTTACCAAAATGACCATGAGGCGGCCATTCAAGTACTAACGGAAACAATGGTGAAAAAATCATTCGAATCGGCCCTGAACCGCCTGGAAGAGATAACCCGGGAACTTGAAGAAGGGGACCTCAGTCTGGAAAACAGTCTGAAAAAATTTGACGAGGGCATTAAGCTGGCAGACTTCTGCAATACCAAGCTGAACGAGGCCAAAACCAAGGTTGATATCCTTTTGAAGAAAAACGGCAAATTGACGGCCGTACCGTTCGACGAGGCTGAGAGTGGAGATAAAGAACTACCTGAATGAACAGAAAGAGCGCGTCGAGACAGCGCTCAGACACTACATTCCCGCTCCCGCCGTGCCTTTTACCAGGCATATTGAATCGATGCGGTACAGTCTGTTCGCCGGTGGCAAGAGAATACGGCCTATTCTCTGCCTCGCCGCCGCCGAAACCATCAAAGCGAAAGAGGAGATCGGTGACAGCCTGCTGCCGGTGGCCTGCGCCCTGGAGTGCATCCACACCTATTCCCTTATTCATGACGACCTGCCGGCCATGGATAACGACCAGCTTCGCCGCGGCAAACCAACCAATCACGTGCTCTATGGCGAAGCCGAGGCGATCCTGGCCGGCGACGGACTGCTGACCCTGGCCTTCGAACTCATCACCGCCGGCGACAACCGGGGCCTGAGTGCCCTGCAGCGCCTCGATATCGCGCGGGTCATCGCCCGTGCCGCAGGCTCTTTTGGTATGGTTGGCGGTCAATTTCTCGATATTGCCAATGAAAATTCCGCCTATCCCTTCGAAATGCTGCAGACAATACATCGCAGCAAAACCGGTGCCTTGATAACCGCCGCCGTCCAGGCGGGCGCCATCGGCGCCGGCGCTAATGATGATGACTCCAGGGCGTTACGAGTCTACGGCGACGAAATCGGACTGGCCTTTCAGATAGTGGATGATCTGCTCAATGTCACCTCGACCACCGAAGAACTCGGCAAAACGGCGGGCAGCGACGAAATCCTGGGCAAAGCCACCTATCCCGGGTATTTTGGCATTGACGAAACCAGAAAAAAAGCACAAGAAGCCACAGCGCGAGCCAAAGAAGCTCTCAGCACCTTCGGCGAAAACGCCGAGCCCTTGCGCTCGCTTGCCGATTATCTCTACAGGCGCACATATTAGCTGTATGCGCCGCCGTCAAAGATGCGGCCAGCTCTTTACAGCCTCCACTGCGACAGACATATAGAGTTTCGGTCACGAGCCGCAAAAACGACAAGGTATTTTTATAGCATGCTTTCCCCAGAACCAACAGGCCAGAAAACGATACACCTCGAAGATATCGAATCTCCCGCGGACATCCGCCAACTCTCCAGGGAGCAACTCGCCTGTCTGGCCGAGGAAATTCGTCAGCGGATAATTACCACGGTCGCCAAAAACGGCGGACACCTGGCTCCCAGCCTCGGCGTCGTCGAACTGACCCTGGCGCTGCACTACGTCTTCAACACCCCCGACGACAAACTGATCTGGGATGTGGGTCATCAGACCTACGCCCATAAGCTCATCACCGGCAGGCAGAACCACTTCCATACGCTTCGACAGTATAAAGGCTTGAGCGGTTTTCCCAAAAAAGAGGAAAGCGAGTATGACGCTTTTGAAACCGGTCATGCCGCCACTTCCATTTCCGCGGCTCTGGGAATGACCATCGCCAAGGATCTGAAAAACTGTCCGGACCGGGCCATCGCCGTCATCGGCGACGGTTCCATGACCTCGGGCATGGCCTTCGAGGCCTTGAACCATGCCGGCGATCTCAACAAGAAGCTCATTGTCGTCCTCAACGACAACGAGATGTCCATTTCCCCCAATGTCGGCGCCATCTCCAGCTTCCTCAGCCGTAAACTCAGCGGCAAAACCATGCGGCGGGTCAAAAACCATCTCGAGGAGAGGCTGCAGTCACTCTCCAATGTTGGCGAAAATATTCTCAACGTTCTCAAAAAAAGCGAGGAAAGCTTCAAGAGCTTCTTTACCCCGGGCATGCTGTTTGAAGCATTCAAGTTCGACTATATCGGTCCGATTCCCGGACATGAGCTCGACGATCTCATCGAGGCCCTCGAGACGGTGCGCGACAACCTCTCCGGCCCGGTGCTCATCCATGTGCTGACCACCAAAGGCAAAGGCTATCCGCCCGCCGAGGATAATCCCGGCAGGTATCACGGCCTTGGCCCCTTCGATGTCGAAACCGGCGAGCCCATTGCCACCTCCTCGTCCATCAGCTACACCGAAATCTTCGGCAGGACCATGGTGAAGATGGCGGCCTCGGACAACCGGGTGGCGGCCATCTCGGCGGCCATGGTTACCGGAACCGGCCTCGCTGATTTTGCCAATCGGTATCCCGAACGCTTTTTCGATGTGGGAATCGCTGAACAGCATGCGGTAACTTTTGCCGCCGGCCTTGCAGCCGAAGGCATGCGGCCGGTGGTAGCCATCTATTCCTCGTTCTTTCAGCGGGCGGTGGACCAGATCATTCACGATGTCTGCATTCCCAACCTGCCCGTGACCCTGGCCATCGATCGCGGCGGCGTCGTCGGCGACGACGGCTCCACCCATCACGGGGTCTTCGACCTGTCCTACCTGCGCTATATCCCCAATATGGTATTGATGGCGCCCAAGGATGAGCAAGAGCTGCAGAACATGCTCTTTACCGCCGTACAGCACGACGGCCCGGCGGCAGTGCGGTACCCCCGCGGCGCCGGGCCAGGCGCCGAACTCACGGAGGATCTGCAGCGGCTTGTTATAGGCCGGGGAGAACTCCTGCACGAAGGCAGCGATATCCTGCTGCTGCCCCTGGGCAACCGGGTGGCCCCGGCCCTGGAAGCCGTTGAGGGTCTGGCCAAGGTGGGCATCAGTGCCGCCGTCATCAATCCGCGCTTTATCAAACCGCTGGATGAGGAGCTGATCTGCAGCTGGGCTGCGCGTACGAAAAAGGTGTTGACCATTGAGGACAACTGCCGGCAGGGCGGATTCGGCAGCGCCGTTCTGGAGCTCTTCAGCAAAAACCGCCTTTATGACGTCGCCACCTGTCTGCTGGCCCATCCCGATATATTCATTGAGCACGGCCCCCAGAAGATTCTCCTGAAAAACAATAATCTCGACACCACCGGCATCGTCCGGGCGGCCATCAAACTGATGAAGTAAGGTCAAGCAGAATTTTTGGGATGGATGGTGCGCCAGCGCCGCTCAGACCATGCCGTTGGCGTATTTGACCGCCTGCAGATAGAGCTCGGCCACCGGCGCATCGACGACATTGAGTTCTTCCAGCAGTGCGAGAAAGGGCTGCCACTGTCTGCGTTCATAGGCGACGACGGCATCGAGGAAGGGGGCGAACATCCCCTGCCGGTTGATGAGCGCATCTTTGACTTCATCGGTCAGGGGCAGTTTGTCCATGACCATCTTCATGTCGACATCGAGCATGGCGTCCATGAAGGAAAACATGCCGACCATAAAAACCTCCAGACCATAGTCTGCCAGCAGGCTCCTCTGGGCCAGCAGTTCGCAGAACTTCGCCCGCACCAGCGACTGCCGTACCAGCTCCGTGGGCTTATCCGTGGCCAGCTCGGAAACGATGACCAGTATCAGGAAGCGGCGCAACTCCTTTTCCCCGAGATAGGCAATGGCATGCTTGACGTTTTTGACCTTCTCCAGCCTGTAGAAATAGGCGGAGTTGAGAAAACGCAGCAATTTGTAGCTGATGGCCAGATCCTGGGAGATGATTTTATACAGCCGTTCCAGGGTTGTCGATTTTCTGCCGATTTCCGCCAGCAGGCTGAAAAGCGTTATCTTAGTCGAGGCAAGCTCCTTGACACGAATCTTCTCCGGCCTGCTGAAAAAATATCCCTGGTAATACTGAAAGCCAAGTTTATTGGCGCGTTCAAATTCCTCGTTGGTCTCCACTTTCTCGGCCAGCAGTTTGACCTTGAATCGTGAAAGGTAGCGCAGCGTTTTCAGGATCGTATCCAGCGGGGTCAGGCGGACATCGATTTTGATGATATCCGCCAGGGCGATAAGGGGGTCGAGCTTTTTGCGGAGCACGAAGTCGTCAAGGGCGATGGTATAGCCCGCCGACTTGAGATTGCGGACTTCATCGATCAGGGCCTGATGCGGGACGACGTCTTCGAGTATTTCGATGACGATCTGGTTTTTTGGAAAGGAATAGGCGATTTTCTTTTCCAGAAGTTCTTCGGTGAAATTGACGAAACATGGCTTGTTGCCCGATATTATACTGACACCTTCCGTGAGAAAAACCGAACTGAGGACACTGGTGGTCGCCCGGTTGCCGCTTATCTGTCCCAGGAGGTGATGGTCATATCCGCGATAGAGAAGTTCGTAGGCATAGAGTTTCTTGTGGACGGTGAGTATCGGCTGGCGGGCAATATAGAAATCCATAAATGGCGGTTATGCAGTAAGCCCTGTTGCGCCGTCCGGGCTGATCCGTCGGCGGCCAGGGCGTCGTCGGCTCCATTCTCGCTCAACCGGGGCTGCCGGTGTCGCTCCGAGTTCTGCCATCATCCCTGCCGCTGCCGGCGGGCAAAGAAACGAGTAATACGTTCCCTGTTCTCCTCGCCGATATGTTCGAATTTAAGCGCCGTTATAGAGCCATCAGCCCTGATCACCCGGGCGCCGATCTCCACATCGTCGCCATCGTCTTCCAGGGGCAGGATGAGAAGAATCTTTTCCTGCAGCGCCAGAGGGATGGAAACATGCTTCGCGGCACAACCACCTCCTGAGATGTTGGCCAGCTCGCCGGTGCCCTCTTCGAACTCGGTCTTGTAGCAAAAGCGAAAGCCCCCGGCGCGAAAACGCAGGCCCTGACGCTTGCTGGACTTTTTCTTCGTGCTCATGCAGCTGTAGAGGCAAGAGTTGATATCATACCATGCCCTGAAAGCGGCGCATCTTCGTTTCAGGATACCTTGTTGTACGTTTTATACCAGCGAACGAACCGTTCAATGCCTTCATCTATGGATGTATTCGGCTTGTAATCGAAATCCTTGACCAGATCGTCGACGTCGGCATAGGTGGCCGGTACGTCTCCCGGCTGGAGCGGCAGAAAGTTCTTGTCGGCCTTTTTCCCCAGGCAGTCCTCGAGCACCTGGATATAGCGGAGAAGCTGCTCCTTGTTGTTGTTGCCGATATTATACACCCGGTACGGGCAATAAGAGCTGGCCGGATCGGGAGTGTCGCCGCGCCAGTTGAAATCGCCTTCCGGCACTTTTTCTATTACCCGCGCCACACCTTCGACTATGTCGTCGATATAAGTGAAATCACGCTCCATATTGCCGTTGTTGAAAACATCTATAGGCTCTCCGGCAAGGATTGCCCTGGTGAAAAGGAAAAGAGCCATATCCGGCCTGCCCCAGGGACCGTAGACCGTGAAAAACCGCAGTCCGGTGGTCGGCAGACCGAAGAGATGGCTGTAGGTATGCGCCATCAGTTCGTTGGCCTTTTTCGAGGCGGCGTAGAGGGAAACGGGATGATCGACATTGTCGTGCACCGAAAACGGCATCCTCGTGTTGGCGCCGTATACGGAGCTGGAAGAGGCATAGACCAGGTGCTTCACTCCGGAATGCCGGCATCCTTCAAGAACATTGACGAAGCCGACCAGGTTGGTGTCGACATAGGAATGAGGATTGATAAGGGAATATCTGACGCCGGCCTGGGCCGCCAGGTTGACGACGGCATCGAAAGAATGCTTTCGAAACAGGCTTTCCATAGCCTGCCGGTCGGCCAGATCGATATTGACATGGGTAAACGCGGGGCCTTCGGCAAGAGCCGCCATGCGGTCTTTTTTGAGCTGCGGATCATAATAATCGTTGAGATTGTCAAGCCCGACAATCTCAGCCCCGTTGCCTATGAGCTTTTGCGCCAGATGCGCACCTATGAAACCGGCGGCGCCGGTTATGAGAATTTTTTTCATGATCATGAAGAGAAAGAGTAGACAATTATCCGTTGAGAGGGAAGTTGTTGAGGAAAAATGGCGCCACCTCCTCAGCACTCCCCCTTGCTGTAAGAGTGGGACTATATCGCCTTCGCCACTCCATCAATCTGTATCACAGAATGGCGTGGTCCACACTCTTTTTTTATATTTTCCCAGATTTGCATCGTGGCTGGACGCAGCTGCGGACGGTTTGCCGGTCTGCCGGTATAATAAGCGCCGAAGAAGAAATCACCAAACCGCCTTTTCACCGAAAAAGCTGCGGCGGCCGAACCGCCATGGCCATGTAAACCGTCTATTTCCCATGGCGGCGCCCTGCCAGGCTTTGTTAATCGTCGAAATCGCCCGCCGGTCCTTTATTGACATCGAGACTCTTTGCCCGCTCGATGATTTTTTCCTCGGTCCACTCACCCGGCTCCTCAATACGCTCGGCCTTGGCCCCGAGATCGTGGGTTCCGCTTTTGAGTAAGATTTCCTTGGCTATATCGGCGGTATCGGCGGAATTGAAGACATCGACCATCATGGTGTAGACGAAGTCCTCCACCCGTTTGCACATTCGCTCGCGCACATCCCGCGCCTGCCCGAGGAGCACATTTTCGAAGGGCAGGTTGAGCTTTTTGAAATTCCCGCTTTTCCAGCCCTGGGAAGCGGCGTAGTCCACCATTTTCTGCCAGTTTTCCTCGGTAACCCCTTCCCCTTCGACCTTCTTGAAGTTACCCTCGTCGTCCAGGATGGCGTTGCCGTAATCATTGACCTCCACCCCCCAGGATACCATCTGCAGCGCCGTTGCCACATTGGCCTTGGTGGTGCGCGTCTGGGTGGCGATTTGACGCAGTCTGTCGGAGCTGTTGCCGGATGTGCCGTGCTGGGCGCCGGATACCCCGTAGGGCTCAAGGGCCTTGTGAATGTCCGCCGTAAGCTCAAGCTGAATACCCTGGCCGCTGGCTTCGATGCCGTGGACGGAGCCGTTGTTCAGCGCTATCCAGTCGGGGAAAATATCGTGGGCATTGAGTCCCTTTATCAGAAAGGAAGCGTCGTCGACGGTCGACAGCCCTTCCTCCCCCTTTATCTCGCCCACCTCCGTCTCCAGCGAGGCCCAGCCGGGGACGACATCATAGAGTTCTATATTGGCCAGGAGATTTTTATCATCGGGCATATGGGATGCATCTATGGCGATGGAAGTTATGCCGGCATCGAACATCGACGGTATCTCTATACGGGCTCCGGCAATATCCTCCGGTTTCTTGATACCGTAATGATCGGCATGGATGGCCACGGGCACGGTGATGCCCAATTCGTTGCAGACAGCATCCGCCTGCCTGGCGATATTCCAGAAATTAACGGCGCAGTAGGTGGATTCGGACTTGGCTATCTCGATAATAATGGCCGAATTGGCCCTCTGGGCAGCCTGGAGGGCGCCGCGTAGCACGAAATAGGACCTGCCGTTTGCGGCTATGGAGATGGCTTTGCCCTTCTCCAGCATCGCTCTGTCAATCACCTTGCCGCTGACGATGAGTGCCTGCGAGTGCGGAAACAGTTTTTTTATGGTAGGCGGCCGACCTGTTTCGAGTACCTTCTGAAAAGCGCTGTCGCTCATTTTGACCTCCATTTTGACGTTGCGGGTATGTTCCCCTTATTCTTCATCTGCAAAATGCCCTCCTCGAGAAATCTGCCGAAAATGTGCTGAAAAATTGCCGGCTTTTTTCTATTCGAGGCAATTTCAGGTAATTGGGCGCGCCAATATGGTAGATATTGCAAGCCTCGACTACCCTGAAAATAGCGCCGCAAGATGGAAAAGAGTTTTCTCCGAAAGACTCCTAGTAAATCATATAATGCACACAAGCTCAGAAATCCAGTGCACTTTTTTTGGCCATCGACCATCGGGGCCATAACGGAGAAAATCCGGGCCCAACGGCAGACCGGCGCTTGCCGACAGGCTGTCACAGCGGTCTATTCCCCTGAGCCAGCCTGTAATCCGGCATACGTATTACTGGTTCTGCGAAGGCACAGAGGTGTTCTCGAAATCCCTGAATTTTCTTTTGCCGAAGAGCCAGACAGCGACAACGCTTATTTCATAGAGAACAATGAGCGGGCCTGCCATCATCAGCTGGTTGACGATGTCGGGCGTGGGCGTAAGGATGGCGGCGATGATAAAATTGATGAGAAAGGCGTATTTCCGGTGACGGTTGAGAAAGGAGACGTCAATCAGCCCTACCTTGGCGAGAAAGACCATGAGAATGGGGATTTCGAAGATAACGCCGAAGGCTATCAGCAGTCTCAGCGACAGGGAAAAATATTCGCTCACCGCCGGCAGCGAGATCAGATATTCGTTGTTGTAGCCCACCAGAAAGGTGAAAGCCGGAGGAAAGACCACCAGATAGCCGAAGGCCGCCCCCCCGAGAAAACAGACGGTTGAGAGCAGGGTGAAGGGTATGAGCACCTTCTTTTCATGCTTGAAAAGCCCCGGAGCAATGAACCGCCAGATCTGAAAAAAAATAACCGGTGAGGCGAGGAGAATGCCGCAGACGACGGCAAGCTTCAGATAAAAAAAAACCCTTCCTGATAGGAGGTGAAGATCAATGATGTTCCCTGGGGAAGGACCTCCACCAGCGGCTTGAAAAACCAGCTGCCGACCGGCCGTATGAAGGCGTAGGATACGCCGAAGCCGATAAAGATGGCGATGAAGGAAACAATGAGGCAGGACCGCAGTTCGCGCAGATGGTCGGTCAACGCCTGGTTTTCAAATTGGTTGTCGGATTTCGATTCTTCCATAATATCTTCGTGCATGCTGTTTATGGCTGGCGGCATGAATATTCAGCTCCTGTTTACCAGCTGTCGGCGCGGATTGCAATAAATAGCTCTTTGCCGGAGGCCGAGGGTGGTTTAATATCGTTTAAGAAAAAACTCCGTTTCACCCCCCCGTGCCCGGCCTTCGAGAGGCGGACGAGCTGAACATGAGCACCAGGACGAATGAACAGACCATGCCCCACGTAAACACCACCTGGTATGTATATATGGTTTTCTGCGCCGACGATACCCTCTACACAGGCATAACCACCGATCTTGCACGGCGCCTCAGGGAGCACAACGGCAGCGGCAGGGGAGCCCGATACACCAGGAGCAGGCAACCGGTGCGGCTGGCCTATTATGAGACCCACCCCAGCAGGTCCGATGCCGGCAAACGGGAAGCCTGTCTCAAGGCCCTGGGGGCGAAAGCCAAACGCCGGCTTGTCATGGACCAGGCTGCGCTCTTGGATGGCTGATCGCTCAAAAGCATGGCCGCCTGTGGAAAACCGTTGGAGCGAAGCTCTTTCTGTGGTAGGATGGGAAAATTCTGTTCAATATTCTGCAAAGAATTGATATACTTGCCGATACACAGACCTCCTTCCGGAACTATCCGGAAACCGGCGATACACACTTCAGGGAACCGATATGACCACTATCCTCGTCGTTGACGATGAAAAGAGTATGCGTGATTTCCTCAAAATCCTTCTCAAGAAAGAAGGATACAGCGTCGATACCGGCAATAACGCCGACGATGCCCTGATGAAACTGCAGCAGAGCAGTTTCGACCTCGTTATCAGCGATATTCGGATGCCCGGAACCAGCGGACTCGAACTGCTCAGTAATGTCAAGGAGGCCTATCCCGAACTGCCCGTCATCATGATCACCGCCTTCGCCTCCCCCGACGATGCCGTCACCGCCATGAAGAACGGCGCCTTCGACTATATCTCCAAGCCCTTCAATGTCGACGAGATAAAATCCGTGATAGAGTCGGCCACCAGCCAAAAGGAAAAAACCCATTCCCGCGAGCAGCTCGCCGATTCTTTTCCGGGCATTATCGGCCGCAGTCGGGAAATGCTGAAGATATTCGATCTTATACGCCGCATCGCCCCCACCCCTGCAAATGTTCTCATATACGGTGAGTCGGGGACCGGGAAGGAACTGGTGGCCAAGGCGATTCATATGAACAGCAAGGTAGGCTCACAGCATTTCGTGCCCATCAACTGCAGCGCCATCCCCGAAGAGCTTATGGAAAGCGAGCTCTTCGGCCATGTCAAGGGGGCTTTCACCGGCGCCATCGGCGACAAATCGGGCCTGTTCATGGAGGCCGACCGGGGCACCGCCTTCCTCGACGAAATCGGCGAGCTTACCCCCATCATCCAAACCAAGCTCCTCCGCGTTCTCCAGGAAAGAGAGATCAAACCGGTGGGATCGAGCACCATCAAGCCCATCAATGTGCGCATAATCGCCGCCACCAATCGTATTCTCGAAGAGGAAATCGTCGCCGGCCGCTTCCGTGAAGATCTTTTCTATCGCCTGGCGGTGGTCCCCATCAGGGTGCCGCCCCTGCGCGAAAGAAAAAGCGACGTTCCGCTGCTGGTCGACTTTTTCCTCAAAAAATATTCGCGCCTGCTGGGAAAAGAGGTGCAGAAGATCTCTTCCTATGCACTTCAGGTGCTGATGAACTATGACTTTCCCGGCAACGTCAGGGAACTTGAAAACATCATCGAGCGCGGCGTCGCCCTGGCCGGCACCAACATTATCCTGCCGGAAAGCCTGTCGCTGACGCCTCAGCCCCGCGAACAGCAAAAAACCATCGATAACAATGATCTCGAGCTGTTTCTGGCCGTACACAACGAACAGGAGCTGTTTGATACCGGCCTCGACCACGTCATAACCCGTCTGGAAAAACGGCTTATACAGCACGCTCTGGAGAAAACCGGCAATTCGAAGATGAAAGCCGCTGATCTTCTGCAGGTAAGCTTTCGTTCTCTGCGCTACAAGATCAAAAAATACGGTATCAGCTGATAGATGTCTTACCTCGGCAAGTTATTCGGCCTCTCCTTTTCCGTCACCAGGGATGTCGCCCATATCCTTAAAGAGCAGCTCTTATGGATGCTGCTGCTGCGCATAATTCTCTATACCCTGCTGTTGGGAATTTCCTACGTTCTCAGCGAGCTGGAATTCAGCGTCATTATCCTGCCCAATTCCGCCCTGATCCTGCTGCTGCTGGCCGTCTACACCATCACCATCATCTCGGCGCTGATCCTTCTGCGCCTTGAAGACAATATACAGAAATTCGGGTTTCTCCAGAGCATTTTCGACACCATCTTCGCCAGCATACTCATCTATTTCACCGGCATCTCCAGTTCGATCTTCACCTCTGTCTATTTTTTCGCCATCATCACCGGCGGCCTCATCCTGCCGCGGCGGGGTGGCCTCATAGCCGCTTCGGCCTCGACTCTGCTCTACGGCGGCATACTCTATCTCGAATATCGGGGCTATATCCCCGGATACCTCGACACCTTCGACTATATTCCCACGCAGAAGGCCCCGGAACTCATTAATATTTTTGCCGTCAAAGGCCTTACTTTCTTTCTCGCGGCGCTGTTGAGCGCCATGTTCGGCATGCGTTTGGTGTCGACCGAAGAGGTATTGACCGATACCATCCAGAGTTTCGATAAACTCTCCCATCTCTACAAGACCATATTCGACAATATCGCCACCGGCATCATCACCACCGACGACAGGAATATAATTACCTCGGCCAACAACGCCGCCCGGTCCATCACCGGCTATCGGCTGGAATCCCTGGTCGGCCGCAACCTCATGGAGCTTTTTCCCGATCTCGAACGTTCCGACCCGGCGACCCGCAAGGCCATGGATTTTGCCAAACCGGACGGCAGCAAAATACGCATAGGGTATTCCCTCACTTCGCTCAATACCGATAATTACCCGATAAACACAGGAACCGGGGCCAGAGGACCGGAGGACAGCAAGCTGGTCACCCTGCAGGATATCAGCGAAATAGAGAAGCTCGAGAGTAAAATTCGTCAGGGAGAAAAGATGGCCGCCATCGGTATGATGAGCGCCGGCATTGCCCACGATTTCAGAAATCCGCTGACGGCGATATCGGGTTCAGCACAGATTCTGGCTGAAGAATTCACCCTGGTGGAAACCGGCAACAGCGAAGAAAACCTGGAACTGGCACAAATCATTCTCCGCGAATCGAACCGGCTGATCATCACCATCGCCGATTTTCTCAAATTCGCTCGTCCAGACAGGGCCGAACGCAAATGGTTCTCCCTGGTCGACTGCATCAACGAAGTCCTTCAGGTATGCCGGGCCGATCCCGACTGGCCGTCAAGCTGTTCAGTGCAGCTGGATATAGATCCGAGAACCGACATCTGGGCGGATGAGAGACAGTTCTTTACCTTGATCAATCACCTGATCCAGAACAGCATTGTCTACTGTCCCCGCGACGGTGAAATCATCCGCATCACCGCTGTGGAAGAAAAGAATTCGGGAAACACCGAAGCCATTGTCATAATGGTCGAAGACAACGGCATCGGCATCGACAAGGATATGACCGAAAAAGTATTCGAACCCTTTTATACCAGCAGAGCGGACGGAACAGGCCTGGGGCTGGCCATAGTCAGGCAGATCGTCGAAAGCCATAAAGGATCGATCGCCGTCACCTCCTCCCCTCTCGGCGGCGCCAGGTTCACCATCAGCCTGCCGCTGTTTTAAACGGCTATCTGGTTACCCCTGAAACTCAGCCTGGCCAGGGTCTAACCCGGATATTTCGCGAGTTGAGATGGTCTGCTAGTCGAGGAGACCTGTGATTGGCTATACTGTAGTATGCCAATCACAGAAGCGACGAAGGATAGCAGGCCATATCGACTCGCCCGAAGGGTGAAAATGGGCATAACTGGCAGTGTTTTCTCTTTGTACAAACTGCTCCATCCACAATCATCTTCATATTTAATATAAAATTCTGATATTTAACGTTATCTGTAACACTCCGTCCACTTTTCATGAAATGTTCGGGCTAAGACTCCTGCTCCTTCCAGACCCTGGCTCCGAGGTTGGAAAGCTTGTCCACCAGTTTCTCATAGCCGCGTTCGAGATGGTATATCCTTGAAATGTCCGTCCGGCCCGATGCCGCCAGACCGGCTATCACCAGGGAAGAACTGGCCCGCAGATCGGTGGCCATCACCGGCGCGCCAATCAGCCCCCTTGCCCCTCTGCCGCTGATAATGGCAGTATGACCGTCGATTTGGATATCGGCCCCCAGGCGTCGGAGTTCGGCAAC
>JBEPWT010000011.1:0-41085 GCA_041642275.1 Desulfopila sp.
GGTTGAAGAACTCAAGGATACAATCGGCGGCCTCCGAGACGACTCTACTGCCGAGGAGATCGAAAAAACCGCGGCCAGGCTTGAAAATCTCAACTACGCACCTTCGGTTATAACCCCCGTGGACCGTTTCCTCCGTCTTGACCGGAAAGGGCTCCTCGATGAGGTCGACAGAATACTTGCCATGCCCGATCAGGAGGCCTGCGCCCTCGCTCCCGACGATACCCGAAAATGCGAGGATCTGAGGCTGCAGTTCATCAAGGTACTGCTCTATCATTACGAAAAGCTGATCAATCTGCGCAAAGGCGATGCCGACGAATGGGATGAGATCGACGAACTCTATGTTCACGACTGACCGGCGGGTTTTATGAAAACTCCCTGCTCCGGCGGCCGGCGGCTCGAGGGCCGGGCCGCCGGCAGCAATCTCACAAGGTAATTTCCGCGCCGTATTCCAAGACAACGGCATTGCGCCCCAGGGTCTCGAGCTGTTTTTTGAAAACCTGCGGATCGGCTTCAATAACCGGAAAGGTGTTATAATGCATGGGGATGGCGATCTTCGGATTGGTCAACTCCACAGCCTTTATCGCATCGGTTATGCCCATGGTAAAATTATCGCCGATGGGCAGCAGCATATAATCGATGGCGTTCATCTCGCCGATGAGCTTCATGTCGTAGAACAGCCCTGTATCTCCGGTATGATATATGGTTTTTCCCTCTATACCCAGGATTACGCCGGCCGGCTCGCCTCCGTAGGTGCCGTCGGGAGTCATTGAGCCATGATGGGCAATGGTGAATTTCAGAGAGCCGAAATCGAAAAGATGCGAACCGCCGATATGCATGTTGTGAGCCTGAAAACCCTTATCGCTGCAATAATTGGCCAGCTCATTGACACAGATGAAAAGTGAGCCGCATCGTTTGGCTATTTTGAAGGCATCACCGACATGATCGCCGTGGGCGTGGGTGAGAACTATGAAATCCGCCTCGACCTCATTCGATGTGACCGGGGAGGTCGGGTTATCGTCGAGAAAAGGGTCGATAACGATGGTTTTATCGTCATCCGTGGTGATCTGGAACGAAGAATGGGAAAAGTACCTGAGTTTCATCTCTACCTCCTTGTCATGGGGGGAATGCCGGATATGCTCCTCTTTCTTCTCTCCACTCCGGCAGGTCATCGCTGCAGGGGGACTTCTTCCTGTCCCTGTTCTCCCTACTCACTATAATCTTTTTCTCCATCCGGCCAACCCCCGTCGCCCACTTTGCAAAGGCTGGAAAAATTACTGCAACCATCGCTATTTCCGTCATTTCTCCTTGCATATTTCCACCGGCGGGGATATGTTACACTGTGTATAACATATGGAAAATCAACCGGAGGTCCCGCATGTCAGCAGCCATTCACTCGGTCATTGTTCTCGGACTCGGCAAGGTCGGCCACCTGGTCGCCGAACTCCTGCAAACACATGGTTTCGCCGCAACCGGCGCCGATTTAACCCTGCCGCCCGATTCATCCTATCCGGCACTCGAGCTGGATGTGAGCGACATGGGGGAATGCAGGCGAACCATCAAAGGCTTCGATGCCGTACTCTCCTGCCTGCCCTATGAATTCAATATCCCTATTGCCCGGATGGCGGCGGAGGAAAGGCTCCATTATTTCGATCTCACCGAAGATGTGCCGACAACCAAGGCCATTTTATCAATAGCCGAAGAGGCCGATTCGGTGCTTGCCCCCCAGTGCGGCCTGGCGCCGGGATTCATTGGCATTGTCGGCGCCTCGCTGGCGTCCGGCTTTGACCAGGTCCGCAGCATCAAACTGCGGGTAGGAGCCCTGCCCCAGCACCCCTCGGGCCTGCTCGGCTACGCCTTCAACTGGTCGCCCGAGGGTGTAGTCAATGAATACCTCAACGACTGCGAAGTCATAGAAGACGGTATGCATAAGTGGGTATCGCCCATGGAGTGGCTCGAGACCATCGTCATCAACGGCATTCAGCTCGAGGCCTTCACCACCTCCGGGGGCCTGGGCACCATGTGCGACACCTACCTCGGCAAAGTGGCCAACCTCGATTACAAAAGCATCCGCTACCCGGGTCATGTCAAATTGATGAATTTTTTCTTTCATGAGCTTTTGATGCGGGAGAACAGGAAAGCCGCAGGGGAAATACTGACCAATGCCAAGCCGGCGGTCAATGACGATGTCGTCTTCATCCATGCTTCGGGCGAAGGCTGGAAGGGCGGACAGCTGCTCCGCGACGAATTTGTCAATGCCTACTACCCCTTGACCATCAACGGCGTTCGACGTCGGGCCATTTCCTGGACCACGGCCGCCTCGGTCTGCGGTGTCGTCGAAATGGTGCGCGATGGAATCCTGCCGCAGAAAGGCTTCATCAAACAGGAAGAAATTCCCCTGGAAGGTTTTCTCAAAACCAGAAGCGGCGCCTACTACGGTACGGAACACCAGTAGACCGAGCTTCAGGGACTAACCGATATCGAATTGTATACCCTGCGCCAGCGGCATGCTTGTGCCGTAGTTTATGGTATTGGTCTGCCTGCGCATATATCCTTTCCAGGCATCCGATCCGGATTCGCGTCCGCCGCCGGTATCCTTCTCGCCGCCAAAAGCGCCGCCTATTTCCGCTCCCGAGGTGCCTATATTGACATTGGCGATACCGCAGTCCGAACCGGCAGCCGCCAGGAACAGCTCGGATTCGCGGAGATCTCTGGTGAAAATGGCGGAGGACAGCCCCTGTACCACGCCGTTGTGCAAGGTGATGGCGTTTTCGACATCGCCTGAGTATCTGATGAGATAGCAGATGGGTGCGAAGGTCTCCTGCTGGACGATGGCATAGTGGTTTTCCGCTTCGGCCAGTACCGGTTCGACATAACAGCCCGATGCGTATTGCTCGCCGCTCAAGACCTTGCCGCCGCAGAGGATTGTGCCCCCCTGCTCCCTCAGCTGTTTCAGTGCCTCGGCATACCCTTCCACCGCCTTTCTATCGATAAGCGGACCCATGTGATTATCCTCCACCAGGGGCGAGCCGATGCGCAGGGAGCGATAGGCCTTTACCAGCGCCTCTTTTACTTCGTCATAAAGGGAATCATGGATGATTACCCGTCTCGTCGAGGTACAGCGCTGACCGGCCGTTCCCACCGCGCCGAAAACCACCGCCGGTACGGCCAGCTTGAGATCGGCGTTTGCCGTGATGATGATGCCATTGTTGCCGCCAAGCTCGAGAATGCATTTGCCCAGCCGCGCGGCCACTACTTCAGCGGCATGGCGACCAACCTCTGTGGATCCCGTCACCGAGATCAAGGGCAGCCGCTTATCGGCCAGCATGGCTTCGCCCACCACCCGGCCGCTGCCGACAACCAGATTGAAGAGGCCCTCTGGCAGGCTGTTCTCCCGTATCACCGAACCAATTATCTTCTGTATGGCAATAGCCGTCAGCGGCGTTTTCGATGAAGGCTTCCACAGCAGGGCATTACCGCAGACCGAGCCGATCATACCATTCCAGGACCAGACCGCCGCCGGAAAATTGAAGGCGGTTATGACGCCGACCACCCCGAGAGGATGATACTGGTCGTAGAGCCTGTGCTCTTCCCGTTCGGAATGCATGGTGAAACCGTAGAGCTGCCGTGACTGGCCGACGGCGAAATCGCAGATATCTATCATCTCCTGCACCTCCCCGCGACCCTCCTGCAGCGACTTGCCCATCTCATAGGAAACCAGAGCCCCCAGAGACTTCTTATACCGTCGGAGCTGGTTGCCGATCTGTCTGACTATCTCACCTCTTTTCGGCGCCGGTGTCAGCCTCCACCGATGAGCGGCGGCCACCGCCTTTTTCACCGTTTCCCTGTAATCGTTTTCATCAGCTGTAAAAACGGTGGCTATGGTTCTGCCGTCCACGGGCGAGACAACCTCGAGTTTCTCCTTGCCGGCGATATCGCTCCACTCGTAGCCGGTGGAGACTCCGGCATTTTCTCTGTCCACTGCCAGTTCATCTAAAAATTGCATAGCGCCCCCCATTGTCATGAAAGAAATGATGCTTTCTCCTCCATTGTGGTGAAAATCTCTTGCCAGAAACCGAGACCCCATATATGCTACTATATGTTACACAAACTGTAACATATAAAAAAAGGAAAGTACATGTCGGCCTCCACCAAATTATCAAATTCCACCAAGGCGCTCTGCTTTTTGGCCACAAACAGGCCGGATCCGCAAAGCAGCGCCACCATTTCCCGGCACACCGGCATCAACGCCTCAAAGCTGCGGCGGCTCCTCTCCGATCTTGCCAAAATCGACGTGGTGACCACCAGCAAGGGGGCGGCCGGCGGCTATATCCTGGCCAGGGATCCCGCCGACATCCACCTTCAGGAAATCTACTGCGCCGTTGAAGACCGCAAGGCCTTTCACCTCGACGTTGCCGCCCTGGCAAATGGCGAAACAGGCGAGGGTGCGGCCGTCAATCGCTATTTTCTGGAGCTTTTCGCCGAAATCCAGGTGGAAATCGAAGAGAAGATGCGTCATCTCACCCTGGCATCCATACTCGAATCGATTTCGGCCGATGCCCCCTCCCCAAGCCTGCCGGGCGCATGAAATAGCCGGAGCAATGGTCCTGGGAAGCATCCCCTGGAAGCTCGCTCCCTGCGGCTCACTCAGCCGCGCGCCGCCGTAAAAAGAGCCCCAACCGTATATTCAGAGGTTTTCACCCCTGTTTCGCCAACACAACGAACATCGGTGAAGCCCGCTTTTTCCATAAGTTCTTTCTGGTCCCGCACGGAGACCGCTCCTCCGACTCACTGCGACCACGCCTCAAGACTGCTCGCCAGCTGCGGCGGCAGCTCTTTTTCCAGGACCATATCGGCAATCTGCACCTTTCCGCCGGGACGCAGCACCCGGTATATTTCAGCAAAAAGCTCCTCCTTGGCAGGCGAGAGATTGATGACGCCGTTGGAGATGACCAGATCGAAGCTGTGATCCCCAAACGGAAGTTTTTCACCTTCAACAAGGTGAGTCTCAATATCGGTCTGTCCCAGCCGGGCCAGGTTCGACCGGGCCTTGTCGAGCATCTCTGCGGTGAGGTCAACGCCGGCCACTCTGCCGGTCTCGCCTGTTTTTTGTCGGGCGACGTAAAGATCGAAGCCGGCGCCACAACCGATATCAAGGATATCATCACCTTTTGTGATTTCGCCCAGGGAAAAGGGATTGCCGACACCGCAGAAGGACGCCAGCAACTCTTCGGGCATCTCCTTGAGAAGGTCGTGATCGTATGCCAATGCCATCGCGCCTTCTTTACCGGTGGCATATTTAAATCTGCCGCTGGCGGTAGACGAAACTTTTTTGTATTTCTCGCGGATGGCTTCGCGTATCTGTTGTTTTTCCTGATCGCCGAGCGGGTCCGATGCCACTCGCCTGGCCACGGGTCCCATGGATATCTGACAACTGTCAGATGTGCCTTTCGGCCCTCATTTTCCCGTGGTTATGTCACATACACGTTTTTCGGTCATGGTTTCCTCGTTATTTTTTGGAGTTCTGTAATATCTTCATCTCGTACAGACAACCTTAATCAAACCTGTAAAGCCGGCAACAGGCTCCTTTTCGCTTCGCTGTTCTTGACTTTCGCTGCCTGCGGGTACTGCACAAGTACTGCAATGTAATACTCATAATTCACTGCCGCAAGGTCTCTCTTTTTTAAGTCGCCGTCTGCTCCTGTGGCCCTCGGAAGGACTGCTGGACGCGCGGTCCATCATGTTTACAATACCTGGTAGAGATGGACGCTGAAAACAGCGACTGATTTTTTCTCCCGGATCTTCTGAAAATACCGGAAGCGCCGCCCCGGCGATCGAGGATGGAGAGCGGATATCAAAGACAAGGAGATTTTCATGAAAATACTGATGGTTTTGACTTCACACCACAGACTTGGCGACACTGGTCGGAAAACCGGCTTCTGGCTTGAAGAGTTTGCAGCCCCCTATTACGTCTTCAAGGACAATAACGCCCAGATCTCCCTGGCATCGCCGGCCGGCGGCCAGCCGCCGCTCGATCCCAAAAGCGACGCCCCGGAAGCCCAGACCGCGGCCACCAGAAGATTCAAGGATGATGCCCAGGCCCAGAAGCAGCTCGCCACCACTCTGCGGCTCGACGCCGTCAAGGCGGAAGAATACGATGCCATTTTTTACCCGGGAGGACACGGCCCCCTCTGGGATCTGGCCGAGGACCGCCATTCCATCGCCCTGATCGAGGAATTTTATCAAAAAGGCAAACCCATCGGCTGCGTCTGCCACGCCCCGGCGGCTCTCCGCCATGCCACCGACGCCGAGGACATCCCCCTGGTGCAGGGCAAAAAAGTCACCGCCTTCAGCAACAGCGAGGAGGCAGCGGTACAGCTCACCGAGGTGGTGCCTTTCTCCGTCGAAGACATGCTCCGGGAAAAGGGGGGGAGGTACAGCAAAGGCGATGACTGGACAAGCCACATCGAAATTGACACTCTCCTCGTCACCGGCCAGAACCCAGCCTCGTCGGCGGAGGCGGCCATCGCCCTTATCAAGCTGATCAACCGATGATAATCTCGTAAAAAGTCATCGACGTCGCCGGGATGGACTCTGGAAAAATCCCCCCTTCCACCAACACCCGTGAAAGCCGGCCAGAGGATCGTTCCTCTCTTACAGGAATAGTGTCCGGAAAATCAGGAAACCCGTCCGCACTTTATCAGCCCCAGCAGGCCCTTCCCTATAACGACTTTATATTCAAGGCAATATCTAATTTCACCGGTTGGCATAGTGTTTGCTTCAAAGAGAGACTAAAAGAAGCTTTTCTTTTATGAAGAGCTGGCCGAAAGGCAGCCTGAATTTCGGCGCAACACCAAATACCGAGGCAGAATCGAGCAGGTCGGTAAAGCTCGATCTCTGTTGCGAATCTGAACGAACTGAAAAAGGAGGATTATCATGAAAACACTTTCACTTTATGGGGTTGTAACCATCACCATGCTGGCCCTGGCCAGCCCGCTGTATGCCGTCGAGGATATCACCAAGCCGAAGGACGATGAGAACGTCAAGGCACTCACCGGCGCCGACGAAGAAGAAAAAGTCGGTAAAGGTCCCGCAGACCCGGGGAAATATGAGGTTGATGTCGACGCCGAGAAGAAGAAGGAGGGCAAAGGCCGAGACCTAGCTGAAACCGAGGATATCACCAAGCCGAAGGACGATAAGAACGTCAAGGCGCTCACCGGCAAGACCGATAAAGGAAAAGTCGGCATGGGCCCCTCAGAGACGGGAAAATATCATGTGGATACCGGCGCCGAGAAGGCCATGACGGTTAGCAAAAGCCGAGACGAACTCACAGGCATGGAAGTCCTCTCCAAAGACGGTGAGCAGATTGGCGAGATTGGCAACATTTACCCAAGCGACGAAAGCAAAGCCATTCAGTATGTAACCCTCAGCAATGTCGGAGATTATGGCATAGGAAAGCAGAATGACATTGCCGTACCCCTTGCCGCTTTAACCTTCGAAACCGACAGAGCGAGACTGACGGTGGATGAGAGCAAACTCAAGGACGCTCCAATGCAGGCTGAACTCTCCGATGAGAATTTCCAGCAGAAACTCCAGAAACACTATGGAATCTCACCGGAATGGCAGGAGAAATCAAACTAGAAAGGCCTGGCAGCCCAGAGACCAGGAAACAGAGTGACAGGCAAAACTCCGGCGGACACTGAGACCATGCGTCGGCAGGCCGCTCGATAACGTATCTTACCAAAAAAAGGCGCTCTTCCCTATAAACAACCGGGAAGGGCGCCTTTTTGGTATTTGCCCAAGAGAAGGCTGGAATCAGATCTTGAACTGGGCGACGAGTTGAGTCAGGCGTTCGGCCAGTTTGGAGAGGTCGTCGGCCGAGCTGCGGACATGCTGGCTGCTCTCCTTCACTTCGACGGAGCGCTCCCTGACCTGGCCTACGCCTTCGGTCATTTCCGCCGTCATCTGGTTGCTGCTGGCGACATTTTCATTAATCTCGCCTATACCCTGCGAGGCCTGGTTGACGTTGTTGACGATTTCGTTGGTGGTGATAGACTGTTCTTCAACGGCGGTGACGATGCCATTGACGATTTCATCGACGGTGTTGATGATTTCCGTGATCTCCTGGATCTCGTTGACGGTGCCCGATGTTCGCGACTGGATACCGTTGATGGCTTCCTTGATCTTGCCGGTGGCCTCGGCCGTTCCCTGAGCCAGATCCTTGATCTCGTTGGCGACAACGGCAAAGCCCTTACCGGCTTCTCCGGCGCGGGCCGCCTCGATGGTAGCATTCAGCGCCAGCAGATTGGTCTGCTCGGAGATCTCGGTGATGGTCTCGGTAATCGAGCCAATGGCCCTGGCCGCCTCGCCCAGCTCCATGACGCTGCTGTGCGATTTTTTGGCATTTGACACCGCCTGCTCCGTGGTCTGCCTGGCCCTGGCGCTGTTTTCGGCGATCTCCTTGATGGTATTGCCCATCTCTTCGGAGGCCGAGGCGATCATATCGAGATTGACGGTGGATTCCTCCATGGCCGCCGAAACCGAAGCCATGTTGTCCGAGACTTCCTGAGCGTTGCGGGAGGACTCATCGGCAATGGTGGTGGTCGATTCGGCATTGCCCACCATCTGATCGGATATTGTCGCCAACTCGGTGGAGGCGGCAGAAAGGGACTCCGAAGATTTGACGATATCCTCGAGCATGGCCCGGCCCTTGGCGACCATGATCCCCAACGAATTGGTCAACTGGCCGATGGCGTCGTCGACCGTTGAGGAAAAGGAGACGGTATAATCGCCCTCGCCCACCTTGATGGCCTTGTCGGCAAGCTCCTTCAACGGCCTGTTGATCGAGCGCACCAGGAAAATGGTGACGATGATACCGGCACCCACGACTATCAGGCCGACCAGCAGGTTGTTGCGCAGCATTCTGACATCGAGGCCGCCGACGATATCCTCCCTGTTCATGCCGACGGCAAGGGTTACCCCCCAGTCGTCTATTGCTTTTTTATAGGCGACTTTTGCATAACCCTGGTAGACGTAATCGACCATCCCGTCTTCCTGCTTGAGTTCCGGCACAATTTCAAAAATATTGTCGTCGGGCCCCAGAGTGGGATGCACCAGCATGGAACCCTCGTCGGTATAGAGATAGAAATAGCCCGGACCTATTTTGGTTTCGGAGACGAGGGTGCGCACCTGCTCGGAAATCATCTTCTGACCGACATAGATGGCGCCGATTATCTGGCCCTCGTTATTGCGCAGCGGTTTATAGGCGGTGAGATACCAGTCGTTGACCACATAGGCCTTGCCCCGGAAGGTCTCGCCGCGCATGATGGCCTGATACACGGGGCTGCCGGAGGGGATGTAGGTTCCCGTCGCTCTTTCGCCGTCGATTTTGCGGACGTTTGTGGCGATACGCAGCAGCTTGTCGTCGACCAGCTGGAAGATGGTGGCGGTGACCCCGGTGATTTCCATGATCTCATCGACGATCTCTTCATTGCCGTTGAGATAGACCATGCCGGACTGCAGTTTGGGAATCTCCTTGGTCATGGTATCCTTGGTTACCTGGTTGACCATGGTAACTTCGATCATCTTATAATCATCGAGCAGCATGCCGCCCTGGGATTTGATTTCACGCTCGAGCAGCAGCAGGTCGCCATCGAGCTTTTGGCGTATATTTTCATCGATGGCCGCCAGGGCGTTATAGAGGCTCTGGTGAATGTCGACAATCGCCCCCTCGCCCAGCTCGTACAAGCCCTGCTTCGACATGCGCACGGCATTGCCGGAGGTGATGAGAATGGAGACGATGACCACGCCAATCATGGACAGGAACAGCTTCGTCGTAAATTTGATATTTGTAAATCTCTTCAGCATGGACCATACTCCGCAGTTCATTTTCGGTTGGCACAACCTTTCACTCAGGAAGCCTACAGCATGCTTCCTGCCCCTGTTTACGCTCTATCCCGGTTTTCAAACAGAAACTATCCTAGGTTTCTTTTCGATCGGATGGCAGATTTCATTTAATAAAAAAACGAAGAGTTGCCTAATGATTTTATCATCCTGACATGGAAAAGGCGTTTGGAGGGCTCTTGTCCTGACTCGAAAAATAAGTGGGGAAAATGGTCGCCCGTTCGAAATATACTCTTAAATATATATACTTGGCCGCGAACGCGTACGGCTGCCCAAAGCCGCTTGCAGAAAATCACACCACAGAAGCACCACCAGTGATGTAATTTTCAGTCAATGGACTTGATTTTTTCCAGCAGACTGCGGGCTTTGGCGATATTAGCAGCCGCCTGTTCATGATCCGGGTTCTTTTCCCGGGAGTCTGCAGCCAGGAATCTGCCGCAGCCCCGAACTTTTTTGCAGGCTTGTGTCAGCCGGCAAGCCCCGTTGGCGGCGCCATAAATTCCGGGCCGACGGGCTTTTCTATGGTTTCAGCCAGGATGGAATCGACCGCGGACATGGTCGCCAGATCCATGGACCAGCCCATGATCTCGTCCACCGGCTGCATCTGCTCCGGCTTGCGGCCGCCCCAGATGGCGACGGGAATGCCTTTTTCGAAAATCCAGCGCAGACTGAAGGCAAGGATGGAAACGTCATAGCGTTTCCGCGCCAGCTTTTCGATTTTTTCCGCAGCCAGCAGATAGTCATCGAAGCGCGGTTGCTGGAACTTCGGGTCGTTGTTGCGCAGATCATCACCTTCAAACTCTCTTTCCTTGGACATCTTGCCCGAAAGCAGGCCGCGGCAGAGGGCGCCGTAGGTCATCAGGGTAATATTGTGTCTCTCACAATAGGGTTTGATGTCCCCCTCAATGGTGCGCTCAAAGATATTGTAAGGCGGTTGGCAGAGATGGAGGGGGCATTCCTTTTGAAAAACATCCATCTGATCCTGGGTAAAATTGGAAACTCCCACCGCCCTCACTATCTTCTTTTCATGGAGCTCACGCATCACCGCCGCCGTCTCCTCGATGGGCCGGGTGCAATCGGGCCAGTGGACGTAGTAGATATCGATCTGATCGCCGCCAAGTCTCTTGAGGGAATCCTCCACCTCACGCATAATCCTCTCCCGGGAGCCGTTGCGGCGAATACCGTCTCCGTCCGTCCAGTCAAGCGTAACCTTTGTTGCAAGATACGGCCGTTTCCGACCGGAGTACTCGGCAACGGCCTTGCCGACTATTTCCTCTGAGGTACCGAATCCGTATACCGGTGCGGTATCGATCAGATTTATTCCTTTGTCAAGGGCGGCGTGAATGGTGTCGATGGACTGCCGCTCCTCGGTGCCGCCCCACATCCAACCGCCTATGGCCCAGGTCCCGAGAGCCACGCGGGAAACTTCAAGGCCTGTATCGCCAATGACATACTGTTCCATATCGTTCTTCCTCCTTGAGTGTTGTTTTTTGCCGATCCCTCCGTTGTCGCGCCCCTGTGCCTATGTTATGAGCGCAGAGCAGGAAAAACCATCTTTGTAGACCTTCTTGCTCCAGACGGTGGGCGGTCGCATAGGGCAGAGGGCGGAAAAAGAGTGGCCCTCTGATGGAAATATACTGCTCTATCTTTTCACTGGTTCAGTCAGATTTTTGCAATTTGCATACCACACCTTCATCTGGAAATAGCAGGTAAACAGGGCGAAACATTTCGTTCATCTGGCTGGTTCGCCTTGAAATATTCCGGCTATTTTCCCCGGATAGCTCCGTGGACAAAGGTCCGAGAAGCCGAGACGCGTCCGACGTTTTCGGACAACAACGAAAAGCCGGATATTTCATCGGGGAAAGGTCTCCGGCAGCAGATCATGGAGTATCCGGTAGCTGGCCGGGACAATAGCCAGGGCAATAACGGTCACGAAGAGAACGCCAATGCCCAGGCTGATGGCCATGGGAATGAGAAACCGTGCCTGGATGGATGTTTCGGTGATCATCGGCGTCAGCCCCAGAAAGGTGGTAAGGGAGGTGAGCATTACCGGCCGCAGGCGCCGCAGTCCGCCGTTTTCAATAGCCTCGTCAACTTCCATGCCCTGACGCAGTCTTTCGTTTATGGCATAGATCAGCACCAGGGAATCATTGATGACAACCCCGGAAAGTGCCAGCATGCCGAGGATGGAGACGATGGTAAGATCATAGCCGAAGAGCAGGTGCCCGAGAACAGCTCCTGCCCAGCCATAGGGAATGGCGACGAAAATAAGCAGCGGCTGGGTATAGCTTTTAAAGACCGTGGCGATCAGTGCATACATGGCGAGAAAGGCCAGCAGCAGGCCCTTGAATATTTTGCGCATCGATTCGCGCTGACTCTCCTGTTCACCGCCGACGGTGTATTCGAGCTCAGGATAGTCTTGCTGCAGCCTTGGGATCAGGGTATTGCGGGTATAGCCGGAAATAGTGTTGGCCGTGGTCAATCGCGGGTCGACATCACCGGTGACGTTGATGATCCTGCGGCCGTCCTTGCGGAGAATCGCCGTCGGCGAGCGCGACCATTCCAGTCTGGCTGCCTGCTGCAGAGGAATTTCGCCGCCTTCTGTCAGCACCAGCATCTGCTCGAGCCCCTCCATGGTAGTGCGCTCTTGCTCGGTGCCCCGGATATATATGCGCAGCTCATCCCTGCCGCGAGGCTGCCGGAAGGATTCTATGCCGTAGTACATGGTCCGCACCTGGGCACCGAGAGTGGTGGCATCGAGCCCCAGGGCACGCCCTTCGGCTCTGAGGTGAACATTGATTTCAGGCGAGCCCAGATCAAAGCCCCGATCCACCTCTATGACGCCTTCGGTGTTTTTCAGATCCAGGGCAAGCTCGGTGGCGATCTCCTTGAGCTCTTCATAGCGGGGATGGCTGAGTTCGAAACTCAGCGTTTTTCCCGACGACGGGCCGATGGAAAAACTGACTGTCAGCTGATCAATGCCCGCAAGCTCGCCAATGGCGCGGCGCCACTTTCTGGCGAATTCCTTGGCCGACAGCTCCCGTTCATCCGGTGGCACAAAACCCACCTCCACCAGAGCCAGGTTTACCCCTTCCTGGGCCGATGAGGCGCTCATCAGATCGAGCTGCTGACCGCCCTGGCTGCCTATGATGGAAAAGATGCCGCGCACCGCCTCTTCCCTGTCGCCTATCAGTCTGCGAGCCGCCTCTTCGATTTCCCTGACCTTCTCTCTGGTGGTTGCCAGTGAGCTGCCCGGCGGCAGATCTATCTGGGCGCGCACTGTCTTGCCTTCTATTTTCGGCATGAAGAAAAAACCCACATGACGCCCCTGGACCAGCCCGAATGCGACGGCCAGGAAGATGAGCGAAAGTGCTATCAAGACATAGCGCCAGCGAAGAACACAAACTATGAAGGGTCGGTAGAAGGCTTCGGCCCGCTTTTCGAAACCATCGGAAAATTTCTGCTGCTTTTTCGTCAGCCAGCGCAGCCAGCCGGAGGTGTCGTCGATTTTTTTCAGGTGGGCGATATGTACCGGCAGAATGAGCAGGCTCTCCACCAGCGACAGCAGCAGAATAGGTATGACCGACAAGGGAATGACGGCGAAGAACTCACCGGCAACGCCGGGGATGAAAAGCATGGGGATAAAGACCATCAGGGTCGTGGTGACGGCGAAAATAACCGGTATGCGCACCTCGCTCACCCCTTCATAGGCCGCCTTTACCTGATCGGAACCCCCAGATGAACGCTCATAGGAGGCTTCACCAACGACGATGGCATCATCGACGACAATACCCAGCACCAGGATGAAGGAAAAAAGCGACAGCATATTGATTGACACATCCAGTACCGGCAGCACCACGAAGGCTCCGAGAAAGGATATGGGGATGCCCATCGTTACCCAGAAGGCCAGCTGCGGCCGCAAAAAGATACCGAGTACGACAAGAACCAGCAGCAGTCCCTGCAGACCGTTGCGCACCAGCAGACCGACGCGGTCTTCAAAGATGAGAGAACGGTTGTCCCATATGGCGTACTCCACAGCCTCGCCCCAAAGCCTGCGATTCTCATCGATATACTCCTCAACGGTTTCGGCCACATCGATGGGGCTGCTGCCGCTGCCGCGGTAGACCTTGAGGCCGACGGCCGGCTGACCGTCCATGGCGGCTTCAATATCCTTGTTCTGGAAGGTTTCCCTGATAGTGGCGACATCGCCCAGCCGTACCTGAACACCCGTGGCATCGCTGATGAGGATCAGCTCCTCGAAGGCCTCGGCCCACTGGCGATCCTCCGTGGTCCGCAGCGAGACGAATCCGGCATCGGCTCGGATGCGGCCACCGCCTATTTCCTCGGTTGCGCCATCCACCAGGCGGGCGATCTGCTGCCTGGTGATTCCATAGCGCCGCAGATTCTCCTGGGAGACCTCGATACTGATCTCCGGCGGCGGCATCCCCAGCACCTCCACCTTGGCAACCGCGGATTGCCGCAGCAGATCACCTCGTACCTGCCGGGCCAGCCGATCGAGCACAAAGCGGTCGAGGCCGCCGTAGAGAATAAGGGTCAGTACCTGTACCTGGTTGGAGGGAATGGAGATGATTGGCTCTTCGGTGCGCGGGGGAAAGGAGGTGATGCGGTTGACCTCGCTTTCGATATCGTTGAGCACGACATTGGCATCGGCGCCCTCCTCCAGCTCGGCCATTATGGTGCCGCGGCTTTCGGCGGCAAGGGCGCGAATGGAATCGACGCCGTCGATGCCGCGGATGGCCGACTCAACCGGGAGAATGACTCCTTCCTCGACATCGGCGGGCGTCGCTCCGGGAAAGGGCACCACCACGTTGACCGCATCGAGTTTGGCATCGGGAAAGACCTCCCGCTGCATGGTGGGCAGACTGAGCAGCCCGCCCACCAGCAAAAAGACCATGAGCAGATTGGCCGCCACCGGATTGGCCAGCATCCACGCCGTCGGTCCTGTGAGTTTGCCGTTGGCAGAAGTGTTCACCGGCCTCTCTCCTTGCCGCCCTCGGCGCTGCGGCGCAGCCGCATCCCCTCCACCGGCGCCGCCAGGGGACTGACAATGACCTCGTCGCCAGGCTCGACGCTGTCGGCCACCAGCACCAATTCGGGCAGACGCCAGACAATCTCGGGTTGGACAATGCGCAACCGGTCCTCGTCAAAGAGATAGATCTGCGAATGGTAATGGACCGCATCCCGGGGAATGGCCACATAGCGCCCATCATGCTCGGAATCGATGAGCACGGAAACGAAGGTATTCAACAGCAACGGCTGAGCGCGGTTTTGCTCCAGAGGGTCCTTGACGCTGACAATCAGCAGGGCCATGCGCCCCCGCCGCTCCACGGCCGGCACAAAATCGGTAACGCTCCCCGTATAGCGCAGATCACGGGCCCCGCTGTTCATGACCACCGTTGCCGCCGCTCCCTGTTTGCCGTTTTCCGGCATACGGATATAGGGCAGCTTGTCCACGGCCACTTTGACATGAACATCGAACACATCGCTTTTCACCATCTTCGCCACCGGCGTCTGCAAAGAGACAATCATGCCCTCGGCCGCCGACTGCTCCAGCACCAGGGCATCGAAGGGTGCTTTAACGGTGGTTCGCTCGAGATTGGCGCGAGCCTGGTCGACGGCGGCACGACGATCGCTGATGCGGGCCTGCACCGATCGCATCTGCGGCTCTCTCAGCGCCAGCTGACGATTGCCCGCATCTTCATCGGGCTTGCGCTGACGATAATACTGCCACTCCTGCCGGGCGATATTGGCGCGGCCTTCTTCCAGATCCAGCTCGGCTCGGGCCTGTTCCAGGGCCGCCTCGGCCTGTTCCAGCCTGTTTTGGTAATCCTGTCGTTCTACCTGAAATATGACCTCGCCGCGGTCCAGGCGGCCGCCCGCCGCCAAAGAGGGATTGAGCCAGACAATCTTGCCGGAAACCTGCGGACGCAGTTGCAGTATCCGTCTGGCCTCAACCACACCGCTGGCCTGCACCTGTATTTTGCCCTCGTAATATTCGGCACTATGCGTGGACACCACCGCTGCCACATCCTCTCTTTTTTTACTCTGCGCTCCCTCCGTGCGCGACAGCATCCACCAGAGAAAACCGGCGGCGGCCAGGGCCAGTATGACCAGCAGTATCTGCAGGAGCTTATTCTTCATCGCTTCTCCCGGACACTGTCTTTTCCATTTCCTCGGGCCATGCACCCCCAAGTGCCCGGTGCAACTGCAGACGGAATGCCAGCAGCTTTCTTCGCGCCTGAACCTGTCGAAGCTCAAGCTGCTGCACCCGCATAAGCGCCTCGAGAAAGGTTTCGTAATTCACCGTTCCGTTGATATAAGAAACTTCGCTGAGCTGCAGTCCCCGGCGCGCCGCCTGCAGCTGCTGATCCACATGCTTCAGGCTTTTGCGCTGGCCGCGCTCGTTTTCCAGGGCATCGGCCACATCCCCATAGGCCCTGAGCACAACATCCCTGTAGTCGAACAGCGCCTGGCGCGTCCGGGCTTCGGCGGCCGCTATCTGGGCTTTTTCGTGGCCGCCGTCGAAAAGGGTATCTTCGATGCCTGCCATCAGGGTCCAGAGGAGCAGATCTCCCAGTTTGGCCAGTTCCGCGGCGTTGGTGAAAAGCTCAAGGGAAAGGCGGAGCTTCGGCAGCTGGTCGGCGACCGCCGCCGCCACCCGTGCATCACCGGCACGGAGCCTGGCAAATGCCGCCTGGATATCAGGACGCCTCTTGAGCAGGCCGGCGGAGAAGCCAAGGGGCGGCAACGATCCGGCCCCGGGCAGAGAGGCTTTTACTTCGCAGACAAAACTCTGGGGCGGCTCGCCGACGAGAAGGGCCAGTTGATTGCACAGCAGCTGATACTGCAGGCGGACCAGCGTCAGCTGTTCCTTCAATTCGTTAAGGCGCTGCTCCTGACGGCTGACCTCGAAGGCGCGGATGAGACCGGAACCGAGCCGCTGGTCGTTAAGGCTGATCTGGTGCCGCATGGCGCTGAGCTGGTCTTCCAGCACAGTCATGCGCATCAGGGAGCCTTTGAGCTGCAGCCATATCTCAGTGACGCTCGCCGCCACGGTCATGGCCAGGGAACCGTAGTCATACTCCCGGGCCTCGACAGCCAGGTCGGCGGCCTCTGCCCGGCTGCGGATCCGGTCCCACACATCTATCTCATAGGAAGCGGCCAGTGAAGCATTGTAAATGGTCAGCTTCCGGGTGTCGGCTTCGCCGCCGACGCCCTCCAGTCCCGAAGGCAGCTGACCGCCGAACCCCAGCGGCAGGGCTCTCTGCTTTGCCCGCTGCACCCCGCCGCTGGCGCCAAGTTGCGGCAGCAGACGGCTCTGCGCCGCTTCGGCTGCGGCCCGAGCTTCCTGCAGTCGGCTCCAGGCAATCTCCAGGGAGGTGTTTTCGGCCAGAGCCCGCCGGACCAGATTCCGCAGACCGGCGTCGTCAAAAAAGCCGAACCACTGAAGCTGCTCCGGTCTCTGCCGCTTTCCGCCGAGTCCCACCCTGCTTTCCACCACCTCGTCGGCCCGTCGGGCATATTCCGGTGCGGATACATGGCAGCCTGTCAGCATCATGGCGACTATAAGTCCGATAAGAGCTTTTCGTTTTTTTGCCGGCGGCATGCAGGTGTCCATAACATCCTGAGACAATGCACAATTAATGCCAGCTTACCGACTGAACTTCTAAAAAACACCGGGCCGGCCGATGATCTCAAACCGGGTCCGGGATTTTTTTTCCCGGAAAAGAAAAGAGCGACGACCAGGCAGCAGGCTGATCCGCAGACCTCTTTCTCCACGGACAGAGACTGAACTCTTGACGGCTGGGATGTGAGAAAAATGTAAGATGGAGAAGGTAGACTGGCTGCCAGAACCCTCCATTTGCCAAGAATCCTTTTGGGTAAAAGGCAATGGTACCGGTCTCAACCCCAGCAGTCTTCAGGAGGAAGAAAATGAGAGATTCAGCCTACATGCAACGGGAAAAAATTTTTCTGCGTGTCTGCTCCTGCTGTGAAAAAATTCTCAACCGCGATGAAATACACAGAGAAATCACGGCACATCCGCATAAGCTCTACGCCCTGGATACGCGTACTACCATCTGCCCTGAGTGCCTGCAACTCTCTTTACCCGGCGCAGCCTCTAAAACCTCGGCTGCGAAAACCACTTTTACCGGCGGCAAAGGCTAATCTGTTTCCAGCTCTTCTCGGTTATGCCCCCTCAGATCAAGCCGTGCAGCTGCTGCAGCAGATCGTCGAGTTTTTCGGCATCATCGAAGCAGAAATGAAGATCGGTAAAATGGGAGCGCATTATCGCAACTTCGTCTTTAACGGTCCTGTCTCTCTGGAGAACGTCGGCCATGAGCTGGGCGAGGATCTGAAAGTCCTTTTCCCGCATGCCGAACCTGGTCATCTCGGCCACGCCCATCCGCAGGGAGCCGGAGGCGGTGAATCCTTCCTCCTCGGATGTGGCCTGGTAGTTGACGATGATATTGTTCTCCTCCAGCAATTGCGCCATGGCCGGGCCGCGGGCATAGCCGACATGGACGATCACCTGGTGGGTATGGGTGAAGCCCTCTTCTTTGATACCGGCCACCTTCAGCCCGCAGTCGTCGAGCGCCCGGGCAAAAGCCTTGGCATTGGCGATGACCTGCTGCTGGTATTCATCCTTGAAACAGTTCATCTCATAGGTGGACAGCAACAGCCCCAGCAGCGTACCCAGATGATGGTTGCTGACGCTGCCGGGAAAAGTCCTCCGCTCGATGGCTTCCCACAGACCGTATTCGGCATCATCGGCATCGTAGTTGCCGGCGATGATGCCCCGCTGGGTGCCGAAAAAGGTTTTATGGGTCGAACCGGTAACCAGATCGGCCCCTTCGGCAAACGGTTCCTGGAAATAGGGGCCGACCAGGCCGAGCACATGGGCCATGTCGTACATCAACAGACAGCGCAGGCCGAGATCGTCGACCATCGCTCGAATCTCGCCCACCGGCTCGGGATAGATGGTCATGCTCTTGCCGAAGATGATAAGTTCGGGCTCATGGAGCTCAAGGAGCTGGCGGCAGGCGGCGACATTGATCTTGTAGGGGTTTTCCGGCAGCACCGGAAAATTCACCACCGCCGGCCGCTCCCGCTGCGGATCGCGGGCGACATAATCACGCAGGGCGCCCATGGGCTGGGCGCTGAGATGGCCGCCGTTGAGAATATGGTTGTTGATGATCTTGCCTATACGCCGCTGTTCCCTCTTCCTGTCGGCCCGGTTGAGGTAATCCACCAGCCCGGAGAATACGGCGGTATTGGCCATCTGCCCGGATATCACCCGGGCTTCGACATTGCGGCAGCCGAGATAGGCCTTCAGCTCTTCAACGAGCAGATTTTCCACCTCGCTGATAAATGCGGTGCCCTGGTAATAGAAGATTTCCTGGTCACCGAAGGCTTTGACCTTTTTATGCTCGGCATAGCGGCCGCAGGGATCCATGACCGAAAGAAGCTTTGCCAGCGCCGAGGGTGATTGTTCCGAGGGGATGAGATTCATGCAGCGGCGTTGCCGCCACTGGCTGTTTTCCACGGCCTTTTTCAGCAGCGAAACGGCCTTGGCTTCGCCGGTGGAATATCGGTCGGCGCTTCCGCCAGGTACCGTTTGACCTTCGGGTATCTCCCGACCCAGCTGGTCCCAGAGGATGGCCCGGGCCCGCGGCGGCGCTTCGGCGCGCATGTGGTAGGGCACCACCACTCCCTGGGTGCGTTTTTTGCGAATTTCTATTTCCACCCCATCGCCGCAGGCGATTTCGGCATCGAGCAGCGCCAGAGCGATGGCGCGTTTCTGGCCGATATCGGAGTAGGCCTGGGCAATGCCGGAGCCGGCCGTGGTCCAGTAGGGCACCATGGTGCCGCTGGTGACATAGCCGGCCTTTCTGCCCTGCCAGTAAACCGGGCAGCCCTCCCGGGCGATACCCCGGCCGGTGACGGCCAGGGGCATTATCAGCCGGGGAAGGGCGTCTATATTTTCAAAATCCATGGCCAGGATCCGTTTCAGGGCGTCAAATTGGTGGCTGAGAGCTTCCCTGCCGACATAGTCGCCCTTCAAATCAGAAAAACTGACGGCGAATCTGGCCAGCGGAGAGGCAAAGATGGGTATCGGCCGGCCTTCGGGATCCTCGCCGAACTCATGCCCATAGAGCGGCAATCCCGCCTCCAGACGCAGGGTGTCGCGGGCGCCCAGCCCCACGGCCTCGGCCCCCTGTGCCAGCAGGCCGTCCCAGATCGTTTCGGCTGCTTCTTTTTCCATAAAAAGCTCGAACCCCAGGGGATCGCCGGTATAGCCGGTGCGGGCGAGCCAAATCCGGTGGCCGCCGATGACCACCTCGCTGAGATGATTGCGCAGAGGCGGCGGCAGAAGACCGGACTGAACGACCCCTTCGAGCATCTCCTTCGAGGCGGGACCCTGGAGACTGAGCATGGCCAGCTCATCGGTACGATCCTCCATTTTCAGATTTTCATACGAGCCGGCAATTTTCTGGAAATGTTGCCAGTCCTTTCGGGCGTTGGAGGCATTGACCACCAGCAGGTAGCCTTCTTCCTCGAAGCGATAGAGGTAGGCATCGTCGACGGCGTGCCCGTTTTCATCGGGGATAATGGTATACTGGCTCTCGCCGACATCGAGGGCGGCGGCGTTGTTGGTGAGAACCTTCTGCAGAAACTCCAGGCCGCTTTCGCCGCTAAAGACAAACCTGCCCATATGCGAGACATCGAAGAATCCGGCCTTTTTCCGACAGGCCAGGTGCTCGTGGATGACCCCCCGGCTATACTGGACCGGCATCAGCCAGCCGCCGAATTCGACAATCTGAGCCCCCTGTTCGAGATGTTTTTCATAGAGGACGGTCTTCTGCAAATCACTCATATCTTCCCCCACAACCTGTTTTTTGTTTGCCAGCCACCGAAGGCGATCATGCCGCTGGTCCTGCTCCTGCCGCTCCCATCATTGACATCTTACCACCTACGGTATGCACTCTCCAGGATATTGCACCACCGTCCTTCCTGCCGGAATTCCCTCCTGCTTTGTCAGATGAAAATACCGGCACCAAATTGATGCCGCCATCAAAACAACCTGGCAAAAAACGCGAAGATGGTCGCTGTTTATTTTTCACTTGAGGCCCCACTTGAAATACTTTGACATTTTGCAGCCGTTTACGATATTTTTGCAGTTCGCGCACGGCAATAACTCAAAGGCCCCCGACATTCCGGGCCGCAGAATTGGAGAAGGCGATGGGTCCGGTTCTCTCCATCGACGGGCTGAAAAAATCCTTTGCGAACCAGCTGGTCCTCGACGACTTCAGTCTCGACGTGCAAGGTGGGGAGTTCATCACCCTGCTGGGCCCCTCCGGCTGCGGCAAGACCACCCTGCTGCGGCTCGTCGCCGGTTTCGACCATCCCGACGGCGGCACTATCCTGCTCGACGGCGAAAACCTTCTCACACAGCCGGCGGAGAAGCGTCAGGTCAACACCGTTTTCCAGAGCTATGCCCTGTTTCCCCACCTCAATGTTGCCGACAACATCGGCTTCGGCCTGCGCTTGAAGAAGATCAGGGGCCGGCAGCTCAGAGACCAGATCGTCTCGGTGCTGCGGCAGGTAAAGATGGAAGAATACGCCAGACGTTACCCCCATCAGCTTTCCGGCGGCCAGCAGCAGCGCATCGCCATGGCCAGAGCCATAGTCAACAAACCCAAAATCCTGCTGCTCGACGAACCGCTCTCGGCCCTGGACGCCAGGCTCAGACGCGAAATGCAGATCGAGCTGAAACGGCTGCAGCGCCAACTGGGCATTGCCTTCATCTTCGTCACCCACGATCAGGATGAGGCGCTCTCCATGTCCGACAGAGTCGTGGTCATGAAAGAGGGCAGAATCGCCCAGCTGGGCACCCCCCGACAGGTCTACGAGCAGCCGGCCAACCTCTACGTTGCCCGGTTCATCGGCGAGATCAATGTCTTTCCGGGAGTGATTGAAAAGATCGACGAGAAGAATCAGGCGATTATACAGCTGTTCAACCACACCGTCGCCACCCGCAACAATCGGAACCTGCAGGAGGGACAGAAGGTGCAGCTGCTGCTCCGCCCCGAGGACCTGCGTCTCTACCAGAATGGCGAAGAGGGCGTCATCTCCTTTCCCGGCGCTATTGTCGAGCGAAGCTATCGCGGCTCCACTCTCGACACCCGTATCGCCCTCGACAACGGCCTTGAGGTCACGGCCTGTGAGTTCTTTGACGAGGATGATCCTGATTTCGACTACCGGGTCGGCGAACGTGTTGCCGTATCCTGGGTGAAAGGCTGGGAGGTCGTGCTGCCCGATGAAAGCGACGATTAACACCAAATGGTTCATCATTATTCTGGTCAGCGGCTGGCTCGTCCTCTTTGGCGTCGTTCCTCTGCTTTTGCTGGTAGCCACCAGTTTTCTCACCGCCGACCACGTCAACCTGGTGCGCTTCCAACCAAGCCTGGAGAGCTACCGTCAACTGATCGACCCCGTCTATCTCAGCGTAATCAGCCGCAGCTTCAAGCTGGCGCTCATCACCACGCTTCTCTGCCTCGTTCTCGGCTACCCCTATGCCTGGTACACGGCCCGATTTCCGCCACGCTGGAGAAACACCGCCCTTATCCTGCTGATGATCCCCTTCTGGACAAATTCGCTGGTGCGCACCTACGCCATCCGCATGGTTCTGGGCACCCAGGGCATTGTCAATAAGCTCCTTCTTGCCCTGGGGGTGATCGATGCCCCCATACGCTTCATGTACACCGATCTGGCGGTGATCGCCGGACTCTTCTACCTTATGCTGCCTTTTATGATTCTGCCGCTGTACGCCAGCACCGAAAAGCTTGACTTCAGGCTGATCGAGGCCGCCCGGGACCTGGGCGCCGGCAGCCTCGCCACTTTCAGAAAAGTGATCCTGCCGCTGACCCTGCCGGGTATCGTCGCCGGCTGCGTCATGGTCTTCGTGCCGACCATGGGGCTCTACTATGTCGCCTCGCTTCTCGGCGGCGCCCGCCAGCTGCTCATCGGCAATCTCATCCAGCAGCAGTTTCTCAGCGCCAGGGACTGGCCGCTGGGCGCGGCCACCTCGGTTCTGCTCATCGTGGCCATGGCCTTCATGCTCGCAGGCTACGCGGCGATCATCCACAGAGTCGGCGGCAAAGCGAGAAAAGGGGATTGGTCATGAGATGGCTGAGAGCGCTCTATTTTTTTCTGATCTTTTTCTACCTCTACCTGCCGATTACGGTGCTGGTGGCCAACGCCTTCAACAGCGACCGCTACGGCATGCGCTGGGGCGGCTTGACGCTGGAATGGTTTGTCGACATGATCGGCAACCAGTCGCTCATGGAAGCCGCCCGACACTCCCTGCTCATTGCCCTCTGCGCGGCGACACTGGCCACCCTGATCGGCGCACTGGCAGCCATCGGTCTGAGCCGTTACCGCTTCTGGGGCCGCAGAATTATCCAGGGAACCACCATTACCCTGATGATGGCCCCGGACATTATTCTCGCCATCGCTTTGCTGGTTCTCTTCATCGCTTTGGGGATCTCTTTGGGATTCTGGTCGCTTCTCCTGGCCCACATTACCTTTTGCCTGCCCTTCACCATGGTTACCGTGGCTTCGAGGCTGCAGGGTTTCGACCCCCATCTCCTCGATGCCGCCCGGGACCTGGGGGCGACGGAACGAACCCTGATCGTGAAAATCCTGCTGCCGATGATGCGGCCGGCGCTCATTGCAAGCTGGCTGCTGGCCTTCACCCTGTCGCTCGACGATGTCATCGTCAGTTCCTTTGTCACCGGGCCGAGCTACGATGTTCTGCCTCTGAAGATTTTCTCAATGGTCAAAGTCGGTGTCAAACCTGAAGTCAACGCCCTCGCGGCTTTGCTGGTGCTGCTTTCCCTGGTCATGGTTTTGATAAGCCAAATACTTCTGAAGGAGAAAACCAATTATGAAAAACTCACGTAAGTTCGTCGTCGTCACCCTTCTGATTCTGATGACCGCAGCTTCGGTTGCCGCGGCGGAAAAGATTTATGTCTACAACTGGACCGAATATCTGCCGGAAAGCGCTATCGAGAGGTTTACCGAGGAAACGGGTATCGAGGTGATCTACACCACCTACGACAGCAACGAGACCATGTACGCCAGGCTGAAGCTGATCAAGGAGGATGGGTACGACGTCGTCGTCCCCTCCACCTACTTTGTCTCGAAAATGGCCGGTGAAGGCATGCTCGAAAAACTCGACCAGTCCTTGCTGCCCAATCTCGAAGGGCTGGATCCGGCTATTCTTGACAAGGCCTATGATCCCGACAATAACTATTCCATCCCCTACATGTGGGGATCGACGGGTATAGGGGTCAACACTGCACGGGTGGAAGAGACAGTCACCTCCTGGCAGGATCTGTGGCGCCCGCAGTTCAAAAACGGGGTGCTGCTGCAGGACGATATGCGCGAGGTGTTTCACATGGCGCTGAAGATCAAGGGCTACAGCAGCAACACCAGGGAGCCGGAGGAAATTGAAGAGGCCTACCGGCTGCTCAAGGAACTGATGCCCAATGTCCTGCTCTTCAACTCCGACTCCCCTCGACTCCCCTACCTGGCAGGAGAGGTAAATATCGGCATGATCTGGAACGGCGAGGCCTGGATGGCGAAACAGGAAAATACTGATATTGACTACGTTTATCCTCGGGAAGGGGCGAATTTCTGGGTGGACAGCTTCGTCATCCCCAAAAGCGCCAGGAACCCGGAAGGCGCCCACGCCTTCATCAATTTCATGATGAAACCGGAGGTGGCCAAAACCTGCGTCGAGGAATATGGCTATGCCACGCCGGTGACCGCGGCTCTGCCCCTGCTTGAAAAGAGCGTCCGCGACAGCCGCATAATTTTTCCGCCCCAGGAGATCGTTGCCGGCGGCGAATTCCAGACCGACGTCGGCGAGGCACTGCAGATCTATCAGCAGTACTGGCAGAAACTGCGAACCGGCAATTGACCGGAAAACCGGCGTTTTGACTCTTGGGACGAAAAGAAGACCAGACTGCCTCGATGCCCCTACTTCATTGACCTCAGGGCATCGAGCTTTCTGAGCAGATCGGCGAGATAGTTTTCCGTGCTCAGCAGCAGGAGTTGGGCGCTGTACTGGTCGGGATTCTTCTCGTAGTTGTCGCGCGATTCGGCGAGAATGGTCTCGGTTCTTCGTATTTCTTCTTTGATGGCGTCTATTTCATTCATTACAACCGCTGTTTGAAAAGTAAGATAAGGATCCGGCGGCCGGGACGGACATCCTCCCTCCCGGCCTCTATAAGAAAAACCAAAAAAGACCAAAGGTCAAACGGAAAGAAGAGCCCCGTTTTCCGAAAACCGGGAAAGTTCTTTTTAAACGCCAAGCTCAAAAAAAACCACAGCGGCCGTCTGTGCCGCCGACAGGAATTTTCACATTCATATCAGGACCTCACTCCAGCGGACTGTTGTGCCGTCGATTCCGCCCGGACATCAGCAGCGCACCAGTGCTTGTATTCTCTTTTCTTTTGGTGTACATCCTGCCTTTACACTCGTCACGGGACGAGCAGGATACATTGCCAAGTATTGCCAAAAAACTTCATCAACCGCATCAGCCATGGATTTCGAAGCCAAATTCATCTTTTCCATCTGCGCCTTCTCGCTCTATGTGGCAATTTACCTCATCAGGATCATGCCGGTACTCCAGGAGAACGATGAATTCAACGAGCAGAGGTTCTGGTTCAGTTTCTTCTATATTTTCGAATCTATCGCCAGATATTATGAAATCTGCAAGGCCAGGAAGCTGCCGCTGGGATGGTTTCATGTCTACCAGATCAACTTCATCCTCTGGTGCCTGCTGCTGATTTTCTAGTTTGACAAAGCCTTTTCATCGTCTCTGGAAAAACCCCTTTCCCGTTTTCATGAAAATCGCCTCCGAGGATTTTCAGAATCATAATTTCAGCGATACCGGCCCGGTAGGCTTTGCCTTAGACTGGCGTAAAATGGTATTATAGGTGATAGAACACATTTTCTCCCCTCGGCCTAGTGAATGCTCGGGCTGAAAGATTCAAGCCACAGAGGCGCAGCTTCCGGAAATCTCCGGACGCTGCAAGCGACAATTACTACATCATCGACAATGGAGAACGACAATGAATGTAAAGGCCATACATACGAACGAGGCGCCGGCCGCCGTAGGACCCTACTCCCAGGCCATCCAGTACGGCGGGCTTATGTTTACCTCCGGACAGCTGCCCCTTGACCCGGAAACCGGAAAAATGGTCGAAGGCGACATTGCCGACCAGGCCCACAGGGTTTTTAAAAATCTCGAGGCCATCGCCCGCAGCGGCGACACGACCCTGTCCAAGGCCCTGAAAACAACGGTTTTCCTGAAGGACATCGGTGACTTCCAAGAGGTCAACGAAGTCTACAAGCACTATTTTCATCAACCGTTTCCCGCCCGGAGCGCCTACCAGGTGGCGGCCTTGCCCCTCGGCGCCGCCATAGAGGTGGAAGCGGTTTTCGCTGTGTAAAAACATTCCAAGGAGAAGGAGAATTATGGATTTCACCAGATTCCCGCGCCGAGGCTACCTCCAGGGCGCGACCCCCATAGAACCGATGCCCAAGCTGGGCAAGGCGCTCGGCACCGAGGTCAACCTGTTTGTCAAAAGAGACGACCTGCTCCCCGGCGCCGCCGGCGGCAACAAAACCCGAAAACTTGATTTCTGCATAGCCGACGCCCTGGAACAAGGCGCCGATACCATAATAACCTGCGGCGCCATACAGTCGAACCACTGCCGGCTTACCGCCTCCTGGTCCGCCAAGGAAGGGCTGGAGTGCCATCTGGTGCTCGAAGAGCGGGTCAAGGGATCATACAAGGAAGACGGCAGCGGCAATAATTTCCTCTTCGACCTCCTGGGGGTGAAAAGCAAAAGGGTCGTCGCCGGCGGTGCCGATATGATGGCGGAGATGGAAAAGACCGCTGCCGAACTCAAAGCGGCGGGCAAAAAACCCTATATCATTCCCGGCGGCGCCTCCAACCCCATCGGCGCCCTGGGCTATGCCGCCTGTGCAGAAGAAATAATGCAACAGCTCAACACCGCCCGGCTGCGCATCGATCACATCGTCGTTCCTTCGGGCTCCGCCGGAACCCATGCCGGCATGGCCGCAGGCCTTGGCGGCACCAATGCGGGTATTCCCATCTCCGGCATGAACGTCTCCCGCCCCAGGGATGAGCAGGAGCAGATCGTCTTCGAACTGGCGCAGCAGACCACGGAACTGCTGGGAGTCAAGGGCGGCATAGCCAGAGACGATATCGTCTGCTACAGCGAATATGTCGGTCCGGGTTATTCACTGCCGACGGAGGCGATGGTCGAGGCGGTGAAGCTGTTCGCCCGGGAGGAGGCAATCCTGCTCGATCCCGTTTACTCCGGAAAAGCGGCGGCGGGGCTCATCGACCTGCTACGCAAAGGTGTTTTCGCCAAAGGCGAAAACGTCCTCTTTCTGCATACCGGCGGCTCGCCGGCCCTCTATGCCTATTTGGATACCTTCCGGACATAGGCAAAAAACATGGTTCATGACACCAGCCAAGGCGCCGCTTCAGAAAAAACAGTCGGCATTCTCGGAGGCATGGGACCCGAAGCGACCGTTGACCTCATGCAGCGAATTATCGCCAACACCCCCGCCCTCGATGATGCCGGCCACATCCGCTGCATCGTCGACAACAATCCCAAAATCCCATCCCGCGTGCGTGCCATTCTTGGCGAAGGCGGTGAAAACCCGGGTCCCTGCATGGCCGAAATGGCCCGGGGCCTCCAGAGCTGTGGCGCCGATTTTATCGTCATTCCCTGCAATACCGCCCACGAGTATTACAACTACGTGGCTGAGGCGGTAAGCATTCCCGTTGTCCACCTCGTCGACCTCGTCGTCGACCAGGTGATCTCCATGGCCCCGGAGATGACTGCAGTGGGAATACTGGGATCGAACACCATTGTCAAAACGCAAATCTATACCATCGCCTTCGCCGCCCGCGGCCTCGAGGCGATCTATCCTGGGCAGAAGGTGCAGGAAGAGCTCTTCCAGATAATCTGCCGGGTCAAACGAGGTGAAACCGGAGAGGATATCCGCCGGGAATTGAGGGAAATTGGCAGACATCTGGCGGGAAAAGGGGTGGCCGCCGCCGTTGTCGGATGTACCGAACTTGGCATCATCGCTGACAATATGCCCATCAGGGTCATCGATGCCGCCGATATCCTTGCCCGGGAAGTCGTTGCCGTTGCCAAGAAGGGCAAAGCGCCGCATATTGCCACCGGGCCATCATGACAAATAACTCATGGTCGAACTTGGTTTTCATTAACGATTGACGAACTCGTAAAAACCTCAAAGTCAGCCATTTCGTCATTCTGAACTTGATCAAGAATCCAGTTGTTTTAGCTGGTTATGGATTTCTGCATTCGCCGGAATGACAAAAAGATGACTTTTTACGAGTCCATCAACGATTGGCAAGGAATACCTCCCCCTATCCTTTCGCCAGCGCCGCCCGCATTGCCTTGATATGTTCCGGACCGACACCGCAGCAGCCGCCAAGAATCGTCGCCCCCCTGCCGTACCATTCCCTGGCAAAGGCGGTATAGGCCGATGGATCGAGATCGTCGCGTATGTCGTGGGTGGCGGAATTGGCGGGCAGGTCAACCTGGTGGTTCTGGAAGGCGTTGGCATAGACGCCAATCGGCAGCGTACTCCCCTGCCTGAGCATCTCGTCTCGTGCCTGCTCGACGACGGAAGCCATAACCTCGGGCGGGCTGCAGTTGAACAAAAGTGCCGCCGCACCCCATTCGGCCGCCGGCCTCACCGCCTGGGCCACCGTTTCGCCGGAGCGCAGACGCGGCCCGCTGCTTGCCAGGCTATCCTCCAGGGTAAAGGAGATCCAGAGTGGCCGGCCGTCCCCTTCCAGGGCTCTGGCGACGGCCTGCGCTTCAGCGATTGAACTCAAAGTCTCGGCAAGCCAGATATCGACAGAGGCATCCAGAGCCTCAACCAGAACCTCGAGGACGGCCTGCGCTCCAGCGGGCCGAAACAGATCGGGCCGGTATGAACCAAAAAGCGGCGGCAACGAGCCGGCGACCAGACAACCGTATTCGGCCGCCACCTCGACGGCCAGCCGGCCTGAGAGCTCTGCCAGGTTTGAGCCCAGGGCCTTGAAGCGGCTCTCCCCGATATGAAATGGCACGACGGCGTAACTGTTGCTGGTGAGAATATCGCTGCCGGCGGCGGCAAACTGGCGATGGGCCTGACGCACATAATCAGGGGCTTCCATCAGGGCCAGGGCCGACCATTCAGGCTGGCGAAAAGGGGCGCCCAGCTCCAGAAGCTGTCGGCCCATGCCGCCGTCGAGGAATGTGAGTATATTATCCAGGGGTATCATCTGTACTCACACTATAGCGTATTTGCCCTTTCTGCAAGAAACCTCAATTCCGGAACCTGGAATTCCGGGGACATGATGGGTTTTTCCTTGACGGAATGTGGCCCTGGAAGGAAAAGAAGACAGTTGCTTTGGCCGATGATTGATGCACGAGGCAGCCCTCTCTCTTCAAAGTTCACCCTTTCCTTTCCACAAAATTTTTCACACGCCGCCTTGAGATTTTCCCGATAGTGGTTCTAATGAAATAAGGCCCTGAAGGAGAAAAACTGCACCAGCCGCCGGGGAGGAGAAATGAGACGAGCCCTCAAGCCGTTCCTGTTCATCGTTATCGGAATCATCGTCGCCTTTCCCCTGTTCAGTTTGACCTATTACATCATGGCCCGCACCTCCACGCCCCAATTCTGCTCAACCTGCCACGAGATCGTTCCGGCCTACCAGGCTTGGAAGACCTCCAGTCATTCCAATAACCCCCAGGGTACTGTGGCCAACTGCATGGACTGCCATCTGCCCCCTCCGGAAGATACCATCAACTTCTTCTACACCAAGACCCTGCACGGGGCCAAGGACGTCTTCGCCCACCTGGTCCATGGATCCGAAGCCTACGACCGGCAGGAGAACCGGCGCAAGGCGTATGAGAACATGGAGAACCAGTACTGCCTGAAGTGCCACCGCAACCTGCTGCACCTCCCGGACAAACGGGGCGCCATGCTGGCGCACCGGTCCGCCCTTTACGGCCGTGAGGGCAACGAACGCAAGTGCGTGGACTGCCACCACAAGCTGGTCCACATGGACAGGTCTTATTACGCCTACAAGGAGATCCGGGGGCCCTACCGGGCGCCAGGCATCGTCTTCAACTCCAGGGGCGAAGTCGAATATCCAACTGATTGGGGAGGCTCATTATGAACAGATGGCTTGAAACGTTGGCCGCGGCGCTCATCCTGGGATCTGTACTCGTCCTGTCGGCCGTGGCCCAGGAAATCACCGTGGAAAACTACATGAAGGATAGACAGTTCCGGCTCTCCCGGGCTATGCCCCAGGAGGCCGTGGCCTGCATCGAGTGTCACAAGCAGGAGAACCCGGGACTGTTTGCCGACTGGGCAGCCAGCGGCCATGCCCAGTCGGGCATCACCTGCCTGGACTGCCACCTGGCCGACCCGAACGACAAGGACGTGAGCAAGGCTCACGAGAAGGTGTACGAAGCCGGGGACAGCAAATGGGCCAGCAAGGACTACCTTGTACCGGTGGCCGCAGCCGTTACCCCCATGGACTGTTCCCGCTGCCACCCGGACGAGAGCCAGCAGTACTCGCGCAGCAAGCACGCCAACACCATCGAGATCATGTGGAAGATCGATCCCTGGCTCAACCACGGCATGAACTCGAACGTCGAGCGTAAGACCGGCTGCTATGCCTGCCACGGCACCGTGCTGAAGATGAAGGACGGCGACCTCGATCCCGACACCTGGCCCAACGTGGGCGTTGGCCGGGTCAACCTGGACGGCTCCCTCGGCTCCTGCACCAGCTGCCACACCCGCCACCGCTTCTCCGTGGCCGAGGCGCGGATGCCCGAGGCCTGCGACCAGTGCCACCTCGGACCGGACCACCCCCAGATCGAGATCTACAACGAATCCAAGCACGGCACCATGTACCACGCCTACAAGGATGAGTATAACTGGGACGCCGCCCCCGGCACATGGACGCCGGGCATCGACTACCGCTCTCCCACCTGCGCCTCCTGCCACATGTCCGGCGCAGGCAGCGTCACCACCACCCATGACACGACCGAGCGCCTGTCCTGGGAGACCCAGGCCCCGTTAACGGTCCGGCCTTCGGAGTTCGCCCCCTTTCCGGCCGACACCGACTGGGAGACCGAGCGGGAGAAGATGCAGGAAATCTGCTACCAGTGCCACAGCCAGAAGTGGATCGACGGCCACTACCGGGACTTTGACAATGCGGTCGAAGAGTACAACGAGGTCTACTACAAGCCGGCCAAGGCCAAGCTCGACGAGCTCTACGAAAAAGGCATCCTTGACGAGGAGCCGTTCTTCAACGAGCACCTCGAAGTCCAGTTCTACGAGCTGTGGCACCATGAGGGGCGCCGGGCGCGCATGGGCGCGGCCATGATGGCCCCGGACTATGCCTGGTGGCATGGCTTTTACGAGTGTAAGCACCGCTTCAACGAGTTCATGGAGGAGGCCAACCACCGCCTGGAGGCCGGGGAGAAGGCCTACAAGTACCCCACCTTCCCCAACGCCAGCGGCGACCCCACCAAGCCTGCGGCCATCTTCGGAAATCAGTAAACCACAAGCATGGCGCCAAGTGCCTCTCCTTCGAGAAGCACTTGGCGCAAGATGTATGCCTTGCTCACTTCAGATCTTACCGTGGATCGCTTTCAAAGCCCCGTCCCCGGAGATCTCCTCCCTCGGTTCATGAAAATCTCACCTGAATCGCCGCCGGCGGTAATCACAATACTTTTCAGGGGCCACGTTGCTGTTTTTCAGGCCGGTCTGGCTGACCCTCCAGCCTTCACCCCATTTTCACCTTAGCCAGACTACCCCGAACATCTCAACTCGTGAAACATCCGGGCTGAATCTTGGCAAACAGGACATCGGCAGGAGGACAGCTGTTGAGTGCTGGGAAAATCCGAAAAAAACCGGTCACTATCGCCACATTGGCAATGTGGCACGTTTATTGCCATTTATGACATTCAAATGCACCGCAATACACAGAAAAACCATCAACCAGAAGGAGCACTGAGATGGCAAGAGTCGCAATTAACGGACTGGGAAGAATCGGCAGAGCTACTTTAAAGATCGTTCTGGACACACCTGAACTTGAACTGATCGGGATAAATGACCTGCTGCCGCCGGACAATCTCGCCTATTTATTGAAATATGATTCCGTGTACGGCCGCTATGAGAAAGAGGTGAGCGACGGCGAGAGAAGCGTGACAATAGACGGAAAAGAATACCCCGTTTTCAATGAAAAAGATCCCGCCCAACTTCCCTGGGCCGAACTGGAAATTGACATCGTCTTTGAATGCACAGGGATATTCCGGAACAAAGCGGGGATGGAAAAGCATTTGCAGGCGGGTGCCAAACATGTGATCCTCTCTGCGCCCGAAAAGACTGGTGAAGTTGAATCCGTGGTTCATGGTGTAAACACGCCAGAGGGAAAGCCGCAGCTGATTTCCTGTGCAAGCTGCACAACCAATTGCATCACGCCGGTCATTGAAATCGTCGGAAGAAGAATCGGGATAAAAAAAGCCACAATGACAACCATACACGCTTATACATCAAGCCAGTCAATAGTAGACGGACCGAGAAATAAATGGAGGCGTGGCCGCGCCGGGGCCGTCAATTTTGTGCCGACGTCAACCGGGGCAGCGAAAGCCACCAGCAAATCACTTCCCCAATACCAAGGCCTGTTCGATGGTGTTGCTGTCCGCGGCCCGGTTCCTGTCGGCTCTATCGCCGACATCGTTATTGTCACCCAACGCAACACCGACGTAAACGAGGTCAATTCTATTTTCGAAGAAGAGTCCCGGGATGAGCGTTATCTCGGGATTATCGGGGTAGCCGGGGATCCAATCGTTTCATCGGACATTATTGGAGATGGGCGTGCTTCCATTATCGATCCCAGCATGACCCAGGTAGTGGACGGTGATCTTGTTAAAATCATGAGCTGGTATGATAATGAATGGGGCTATAGTGCGCAAATGGTCAGGGAAGCTGTTAGAATGTCTTTTGGCTAACACATTCAAGGCTGCCGGCATGCGACCCGCGGGAAAAACCGCTACACCGTCGAGCGGTTTGTGACCCGGCGATAAGCGAGGGTCGAATTGGCGAGAAAAATAAGCAAAGCGCCGATCAGACCCGGCAGGCCCAAAGCCGGATCCCCGACCATCAGCGGGCCCAGCAAGGCGGCAAAAAAGATGCGTGAGGAGGAGATGATCGAACCTTCGACGGCGGTGACAAAGAAAAATCCATACGTCAGCATGTACTGGCCCACGACTCCGGCAACCGAGCAGGCAAGGAGAAAAGCCAGTTCAAGCAGATTGGGCCGGAAAAAGGTGTTATGGTAAAAAAGGGCGATAAGCAGCGCTCCGCAGCCGAACATGAACAGAAGGATGGTCTGGGAATCATGGCAGCGCCTGCTGAGGTTGAGGTAAATCATGGCAAAGGCTGCCGTGATTCCGGAAAAAAGTCCCCAGAGGTTCTGCAATTTAAATACCACCCCGCCGGGAGAGATGATCAACCACACGCCGATGAAGGCAAAGGCCACTATGGCAATGACAAAGCGATCCCTCTGCTCTTTGATGAGAAACCAGGAAATGATCGTGACAAAAATAGGATAGGTCATGTTGAGTATATTGGCCTCGGCCAGGGTGGTGACCTCGACAGCCTTGTAAAAACAGAAAACGGCTATGGTATTGGCAATGGTCCTGCCCCAGAGAAGATGATAATTTTTAGGCGCGAATCTTTGCCGCCCCACCGCCATCGTCCCCAAGGCGACGAAAAACCCCAGGAGAAAGCGGGCAAAAACGAAAAACGGGGTTTCGATTGCCACATAGTCACCGGCCCAGCGGATAATGACCGTCGCCATGTAGAAGGAGAACGCCGAGCCGAAGACCGCCAGCCAGCCGACGACCTGCCGCCGCGATGTTTCAGGAAAAACCGCCATTTTTACGCCGCAACCGTATTTTCTTGATCCGATTCCGCTTCTTCATTCCGCCGGAGGAGCCGGGACCCGTTCCGGTCGCCTGCCGTAAATACAAACAATATTAAGGTTGTCGCATTCTACAGAGAAAAAGAGATTTAGTCCGAAAAAAGTGGATGTAATCCTGTCACGCTGGAACAGACTCTCTCTGGCTGTCCCCGCAAAAACCGCACACTCCTCCGCTACGGTGTATTCAAAAGCGAGGATGTTTCTCAGCAGCTAATGGCCGCCAGCTATAGACAGCAGACAGAGGCCTGATTTTCCAGTGATAAGCCATGAATGCGCCACCGGAATCGGCCCCATCGAACGGTTTTCAGCAAGAACCTTCGCTCTTGCTCACCGGGATTAAATCTTTTCAAAGTCTTTTTTCTGGTATGGGAGTTGCTGTTCAAGAAATGTAGCTGCTGAGTCGGCCAGGCGGCAAAACCAAAAAAATCAGGACAAGGTGGTTTACTCTATGGCACTTCCAGCGGGGAAAGAAAAAGAAAATCCCAATTGAAAGCAAATAAAGAAGGCGTTTGGAATGAGCCGCAGGCTCCCGGCTGTGCGTCTGCGGCGGCATCCAGGGCTAATCTGAACTTGCGGAGGTACAGGTATGAAATTACAGAGCACGGCCTTTGCCGATAATGAATCCATTCCCAAAAAGTACAGTTGCAAAGGAGATGACATCAATCCGGCTCTACGATGGGATGACCTGCCGGCAAAGACCAAAAGCCTGGCTCTGAGCGTCAAAGACCCCGATGCGCCGAACGGGACATTCGTTCATTGGTTGGTTTATGATATCGATAAAGACCTTGCCGGACTGGAAGAAAATTCCATTCCGGGCAAACAGGTGGAAAACAGCTTCGGCAAAGAGAACTACGGCGGACCATGTCCTCCATCCGGAGTACATCGCTATTATTTCCGATTGTTTGCCCTGGACACCGCATCTCTTGGGGATATCCAAAACATGGACGAGTTCGACAAAAAAGTGGGGGAACATACCATCGAAAAGGCGGAATTAATGGGCAAATTCGCAGCGTAGGGGCATGCCGGAAAAAGGGCTTTCTTCAACGTGGCCTACTGATGGGACATTTTCCGGTCTTGCTGGATAAGCTTTCACATTGTGGCGGAGGTGAAAAAAATTTTTGCGGAGTTTCTCCCCGAATCTTGATGAATACCGCCCTTACATTCGTTGTTGAAAAATGTAAATACACAGCAGGATTTTTGGCATCAAGGTTGCAATAATTAAAACTCAAAAACTCAAACTCAATACAATAACGGCGGAACCAGGTTCGCCACACTCAATCATCATTAGTGAAAGGAGTAACAAAATGACAAAACAACACCCTTTGAAAGATAAAGACTACGATCTGGTAAGCGCGCTCTATCATAATCTCCAGGGAGCTGCGCATGCAGCCACCTATATCGAGGACGCCAAGGAGGTAAATGACAAGGAAGTGGATGAGTTTTTCCAGGAGGCGAAGAAACTCCATAATGAGCTGGCCGAACGGGCCAAAAAGTTGCTTGCCAGCCGGCTATAGTAGAGAGGAAAGAAGAACAGCAGGAGTCGGGCGAATGGTATATCTTTTGCTCGATTCCTGCTCATTCCCCAAAAGAGGGGGCAGAGTAAAATTAAAAGTGAGGGCGCCTGTCACCCATTAGCTTTATCCCTTGCAGCACTGGTGCAGAAGTTGCCCCTTGGCCCTATATCGATTTTCCACTCTCAAAGCTTTTGGTGTTATAATTATATCCTGATATCTCCGCCACCTCCCGAACATTTTCCTGTCAAAGAGGACTGAGGCCTTCACTTCCCCTTAATCCATCCAACAATTGCCCACATCATTCCAGCTAAGTACTCGAACCTACGGCAGTTATTTTTCAGGTCTAGGCGGCATGCGGCCTGCAAGTCAGACGCAAGACACGAAAAATGAGTATTCCGGCCCCGATTACCGGCTATAACGATTCGTAGCTATGCGCCCTTTGCAACAAAGGCAATAGATCCGATAACAGGAAAAACTCATGGGAAATTCTTCATCTCAGCAGAAAGAACCCTGGTACAGCATGACGGCAGAGGAGGTGTTCAGTTCTCTGAACACTGACAAACACGGCCTGTCAACAGATGACGCTTCCAGGCGTATTCAGGAATATGGGCCGAATAAGCTGCCGGAAAAAGGCAAACCGTCTGCATTTTCGCGCTTTATCAAGCAGTTCAACAACATTTTAATATATGTTCTTCTTGTTGCTGCAGTGGTTACCGCTGTACTCGGTCACTGGGTGGATACCGGGATCATTCTCGCAGTCGTCATCATTAATGCGGTAATTGGTTTTATTCAGGAAGGCAAAGCCGAAAAGGCGCTGGAGGGAATCAAAAAAATGCTGTCTCTGAAAGCAAGCGTTATCAGGGATGGCCAAAGAAATGTCATCAATGCCGAAGCGTTGGTTCCTGGAGACATCGTTTCATTGACTGCGGGAAACAAGATCCCCGCCGATATTCGGATTTTTCAAGAAAAGAGCTTCAAGGTCGAAGAATCGCCGCTGACGGGAGAATCGGCAGCTGTGGAAAAAAACCCGCAACCGGTTGATGAAGATACCGAACTGGTCGACCGCACCAGCATGGTTTATGCCGGGACGACCGCAACATATGGAAACGCTCAGGGCGTGGTCACCGGAACAGGGCAAAATACCGAACTTGGCAAAATCAACACCATGATTTCCGAGGTGCAGGAGATCACCACGCCATTACTCCGGCAGATCCATGATTTCGGCACCAAACTGGCTTTTGTTATTCTGGCGGCGGCTGCAGCTTTGTTTGCATTCGGTTTTTTCATTCGCGGACACAGTATAGACGATATGTTCATGGCGGTCATAAGCCTGGCGGTTGCCGCCATTCCGGAGGGGCTTCCCGCCATCATGACCATCACTCTGGCTATCGGCGTGCAGAGCATGGCCAGACGCAATGCCATTATCAGAAAACTGCCGTCGGTCGAGACTTTGGGGGCGGTCTCGGTTATCTGCTCGGATAAGACCGGAACGCTCACACGCAATGAGATGACGGCGAAACTCATAATCGTCGACGGTAAATCATACGAGGTAGAAGGTGAAGGCTACGATCCTGCAGGCAATATTCTTCTGGAGGGTTCAAAGATAGATCATTCGGAGTCCGAACCGCTGACGAAGCTTCTCCAAACCGCCTGGGTATGCAATGAATCCGAGATCAGAAAAGATGACGGCACCTGGAAGCTGCTTGGCGAGCCTACCGAAGGGGCATTGAAAACCCTTGGGTATAAAGCCGGGCTCCAGGATTTCCAGCCGGAGCGGCTCAACGACATACCTTTTGACTCCCAACACAAATACATGGCCACACTCAACACCGTCGACAACGACCGGATCATCTATATCAAAGGAGCTCCCGAGAGACTGCTTGAGATGTGCGACCAGCAGTTAACGGCAGATGGTGAAAAGGAACTGGACAAATCCTTCTGGCTGGACAGCATCGATGAAGCGGCGGACAGGGGTATGAGAGTGATGGGCACCGCCTATAAAATACCCGGCAAAAACACCGATGAACTGGAAAAGGAGGATGTTGGCCACGGAGCCGTATTCTTAGGACTGATCGGCATTATGGACCCGCCGCGATCAGAGGCGATAGAGGCCGTCGGGCAATGCAGGGCCGCCGGCATAACGGTAAAAATGATCACCGGCGACCATAAGATCACCGCCAGGGCCATCGCCAGGAAGATGGGTATAGGTGATGGAGAAAAGGTAATAGTAGGCAGTGAGATGGACAGGATGGACGATGAGGAATTGCAGAAGGTTGTCATGGAAAACGATGTCTTTGCCCGCACCAGTCCTGAACATAAAGTGAAATTGATACAAGCGCTGCGGGCAAATAACGTGATCAGCGCCATGACCGGCGACGGGGTTAACGACGCCCCCGCCCTGAAGAACGCCGATGTCGGCATCGCCATGGGGATCAAGGGAACCGAAGTCGCCAAGGATACCGCTGAAATGGTACTGGCCGACGATAATTTCGCCTCAATCGCCAATGCCGTTGAGGAAGGGCGGACGGTCTATGACAATCTTCGCAAGGCCATTATCTTTATTCTGCCGACAAACGGCTCCGAATCCCTGGTGGTTGTCGCCGCCATTCTTCTGGGAATAACCATGCCCATCACCCCTGCCCAGATTTTGTGGATAAATATGGTAACGGCCGTGACCCTGGCCCTGGCCCTCTCCTTCGAGCCCATGGAAAAGGATGTCATGAAGAATCCGCCGCGAGACCCCGGTGCTTCCATCATCGGCGGATATTTCATTTTCCGGATTGTTTATATATCCCTGCTGCTGGGCGGTGCGGTGACTGTCGTTTTTCTGATGCTGGAAAACCAGCACGGTATCATCGCCTCCCGAACGGTCGCCGTTAACGCCCTGGTTTTCGGCCAGCTGTTTTATTTGTTAAACTGCCGGAAAATACGGAGTCATCCCTTCGACAAGAGTTTTTTCGGCAATAAAGCCGTCTTTATCGCCTGCCTGACCTTGATATTGCTGCAGGCAATATTCACCTATACACCATTCATGAATGAAATCTTTGAAACATCGCCCATATCGACACACCTTCTGCTTTACCCTGTGAGTGTCGGGATGGGAATTTTCATAATTGTTGAACTGGAAAAATGGGTGGCTGCCAGGAAAAACCTGTTGAGCTGAAAAAGCCTCTGCAGCCCCTAGCAAAGACGGCAGTTCAGAATTAAGTATCGTGTCCCCGGAACTACGTGTCCCCGGAACTACAATGCCTTCCAGACCACCTCAATCCCCCAATCCGCCTGACCCTTTTGATCTTTTACTCCCTTGTTTGCGCATCCCTGCCGGCAGATCTTAACTTGGTCCGTCAAGAGACAAAAGTTAAAAGGAAAACAGCTTAACTGTTTCCCTTATTATTGCTCTCCTTATTGCTCTCCTTATAACCCTTTATTAGTTTGTTCTTGACATTACTTGAGTCAGAAACCACAATGAAACCATAATAAAACCAAACCTTACCGGAGGACTGAAAAATGCCAAGCGTTACAGTAAAAAATATTCCAGAACGTGCCTACAAAATTCTGAAACAATTAGCAAACGCTCATCATAGAAGCGTTAACAGTGAGATCATTTGCCTGATTGAAAAAGCAACGATCAGTAGACAGTTTTCTCCACAACAGCATATGGCCGCCGCCAGAAAATCCAGAGCGAAAACAAGAAAATTCGATCTCACTGATGAAATTTTACAGGCGGCGAAAAAAGAAGGGCGACCATGATTGTTGTTGATACAAACATAATCAGCTACTTCTATCTGAACTCGGAGAATTCTCTGCTGGCAGAGGCGGTCTTTAAAAAGGATCCGGTCTGGGCGGCGCCACTATTGTGGAGAAGCGAGTTCAGAAGTGTGCTGACTTTTTATCTTAAAAAAGAAATACTCAGCCTTCCGGAATCAGTAGAAATATATGAACTTTCCGAGGAGCTGTTGACCGATCATGAATATGAAGTGAGTGGTATCCAGGTACTTTCTTTATCTCATGCCAGCGGATGCTCCGCTTATGATTGTGAATTCGTGAACCTCGCAAAAGACCTCGATGTGCCATTAATTACAGAGGATAAGAAAATTCTTGGCAGTTTTCCTGAAACTGCCTTGTCGATGAAGAAATTTATCTGAACATGGGCGGTAATGTAATTCATTCTGACATCATTTTGCATGAGATTTGTGAGATGGGTGTCAGGCTTGACAATTGGGTTTTTTGTGGGTGAAAATTAAGGATGGCCCGTAAACCTCGAATCTATTATCCAGGCGCGTTTTATCATGTTATTCTTCGTGGAAATGCTGGTAATGCCGTATTCTTCGAGGACCATGATCGTAGCCGTTTCTTCCTACTCGTTCAGGAGGGTGTTGAACGTTTTCGCCATAGAATCCATGCCTACTGCCTGATGACAAATCATATCCATCTGATCATCCAGGTAAAAGAAGTACCATTATCCCGTATCATTCAGAACCTTTCTTTCCGCTATACCAGATATATAAACAGCAGCAGGAAGCAGACCGGCCATCTCTTCCAGGGCCGCTACAAAGCACTTTTGCTTGATGCCGATAATTACCTGCTGCAGCTAGTCCGTTATATCCACAATAACCCTGTTCGCGCTCGAATGGTGACGCACCCGGACAAGTATGAATGGAGCAGCCATTCAGACTATCTTGGTAAAGCCAAATATCCATGGCTGTCCACAGATTTCGTCTTGAGACAATTTGCTGCAACAGAAACAAGGGCAAGAAAGCTATATAACCACTTCCAATTGCAAGGCATAAACGAACAGCATAAGCCAGAATTTCAGGACGGCACAGCCCAGGTGAGAATTCTGGGAGATGATTATTTTGTTGATGAGGTTTTAAGCAAAGCATCACTAAGGTAGCGACGAAAAGTACCACTCAAAGATATATTGAATGTGGTTTGCAAACATTATGATTGCAAATCAGGCGATCTATCCAGCAAAAGCAGAAGCAGGCAATTTGCCGAAGCCAGGTCTGTTTTAGCTTTGCTTGTTCGGGAAAGCGAGCATCATTCTCTAACTGATTTGAGCAAGGCAATTGATCGAGATCTTTCGACTCTGAGCCAGGCTGCTGCAAGGCTTGAGAAAAGAATGCGGAAAGATTTATCTCTGGCTGAAAAGATTGTAGAGGTCAAAAAGCAGCTAGAATAAATCCCATATGTCAAGCCTGACCCTTCACGTTGCCCATCCAGCCGCATGGTCAGATCGCCCTCGCCCTCGGCTATATCCTTCAACCCGGCCACCGCCTGATTGATCGGCTTGACAATGGCCGTGGACGCAAGGATTACCAGTACCACTGTTGCCGCCACCGCAAGCACGGTCACCAAAATTATAAGGTTTCTGATCGCCTTTACCGGAGCGAGGAACTCATTGGCATCCTGTGTGGCGCCAATATGCCAGTCGACGTTTTTAAGCGGCGCGTATCCGGCGATTTTCTCTACCCCCTGAAAAACATATTCCTCGATACCCGTGTCGCCGGAAAG
>JBEPWT010000012.1:0-39830 GCA_041642275.1 Desulfopila sp.
GTATTCTTCGGTCTTCCAGGCATTCACCAGTTTCTTGACCACCGGCGGTATTTTGTCGTGCCGGCTGCAGATTGGTTCGCCTTCGTTGTTGCAGAGCGTGTCGATCGGTTGGAGTGTCTTCTGTTTTTTCATGGCGTGTATCGTCTGATGGTTGAGGTTACCTGGTGTTTTTTTCAATGCTGAAGATGCCGTAGGTGGCGCGCAGGTTCGTCAGTTTTGTGACGATCTTGCCCGTCACCTCATGGTGATGGGTGTTGATCGCCACCTCCCTGACAATGCGGTAGCCGACATCCTGGGCGAATTTGCGGAAATCGTTGAGAGTTATGACCCTGATATTGGGAGTATCATACCATGAATAGGGCAGCTGTTCATTCTTGGGCGCCATGCCTCTGAAAAGAAGCTGCAGCCTGATGGAGTAGTGGCTGAAATTGGGAAAGCTGACCACCACCTTGCTGCCTATGCGGGCCAGCGAGTACAGCAGGCTTGCCGGCTCGTAAACCTGCTGCAGGGTCTGGCTGAGAATGACATAGTCGAAGGCCTTGTCCGGATAGTCGTCGACCTCCCGGCTGAAATCGCCCTGCAGCACGGTAAGCCCCTTGGCGATGCACTGGGCCACCTTGTTCTGGTCCCGTTCAATGCCGGTGCCGCGCACCTCTTTGTTGGCTGCAAGCCAGGCCAGCAGATCGCCGCTGCCGCATCCAAGATCGAGAACCCGGCTGCCCTCTTCGACCCAGGAGGCGATCACCTGCAGATCGTAGCGCATGTCAGTGTTTGCCGGCGGCCCCATCGAGAAATCCTCTGAGTATATTTCGCAGGCGATCGTCGGGCAAAAGAAAGGCGTCGTGGCCGGCGTCGGCTTCGATCTCGCAAAAGCTCACATTTTGCCCCGCCCGTTTGAGCGCCTGAACCAGTTCCCGCGACTGGTAGGTTGGGTAGAGCCAGTCGGAACTATAGGAGATGACCAGATACTTGGTCTTGCCGGCGGCGAAGCTGCGGTCTTTTCCTTCCCGGCCTCGGCCGTTTTTGAGATCGAAATAATCGGCGGCCTTGGTGAGATAGAGCAGCGAGTTGGCATCGAAGCGGCGGGTGAATTTCGAACCCTGGTGACGCAGGTAGCTCTCCACCTCGAAGTCGACTCCGACCTCATAGGAAAAATCGGCCCTGTCCTGCAGCCGCCTGCCGAACTTGCGGCGCATGGCTTCGTCGGAGAGGTAGGTGACATGTCCCACCATGCGGGCCACCGCCAGTCCCGTATTCGGGGGAGCGGCCTGGTAATAGTCGCCCCGGTTCCAGTTTGGATCGGCCATTATCGCCTGCCTGGCCACTTCGTTGAAGGCGATGGCCATGGCCGAATGGCGCATGGTCGTCGCCAGAGCCACCGCCGAGCGGACCATCCGCGGAAAGCGCAGACACCATTCGAGCACCTGCATGCCGCCGACGGAACCGCCTATAACCGACAGCAGTTGGCCGATGTTCAGATGGTCGATCAGCCGTTTCTGGGCGGCGACGATATCGCCTATGGTGACCATCGGGAAGTCGAGGCCGTAGGGCCTGTCCGTCGCCGGATTAATCGATGACGGCCCGGTGGAGCCCATGCAGCTGCCGAGCATGTTGGAGCAGATGACGAAATATTTGTCGGTATCGATGCCCTTGCCCCGTCCCACCACCGAATCCCACCAGCCGGGTTTTTGCCGGGTGGTGTCGTCGGCGTAGTAGCCCGCCGCATGGGAGTCGCCGGAGAAGGCGTGGGCGATGAGTACGGCGTTGTCGCGCGAAGGCGAGAGGGTGCCGTAGGTCTCATAGGCGATGGTCACAGGGCCGAGTTCGGCGCCGCTTTCCAGGACCATTTTCTCGGGCGGTTCGGCAAAGGTGAAGTAGCGTTTTTCGGTTATAAGCTCCGCCCCTTTGTCTTCCTGTCGCTCTGGGTTCATGATTTGCGGGTACCCGAAAAGAATGAAAGGTTTAATGCGCCCGGTTGCAGGCCGCTGCCGCTGAAGGCTTTCGATGGTGGTGCTTTATGCTTTTTGCACCGATTGTACCAGTGCCTGGTCGAGGTCTTCGCGAATGTCGTCGATATGCTCTATGCCGATGGAAAGACGGATGAGCGAAGCCGTTATGCCTGCCGACTCGAGCTGGTCGGTTGAAAGCTGCGAATGGGTTGTCGAGGCCGGGTGTATGGCCAGCGATTTAGCGTCGCCGACGTTGGCCAGATGGGAAAAAAGCTTGAGGCTCTCGATGAAGGAGCGGCCGGCCTCCAGTCCGCCGCGAATGCCGAAGGCGATCATGCCGCCGAAGCCGTTTTTAAGATATTTGGCGGCATTTTCGTAGCCGGGAGAGCCTATCAGGCCCGGGTAGTGGACCCATTCCACCTGCGGGTGTCCCTGGAGATGATCGGCAACCAGATAGCCGTTTTCGCTGTGGCGCTCCATTCTCAGGGAAAGCGTCTCGATACCCTGCAGAAACAGCCAGCAGTTGTCCGGCGAGATGCAGGCGCCGAGATTGCGCAGCGGCACCAGCCGCATGCGCAGGGCGAAGGCCACGGCGTTGAGATCGCCGAGATCATGGGCATAGCGCAGACCGTGGTAGGAGTGGTCGGGCTCGTTGTAGAGCGTGAATCTGGGGTCGGTCCAGTCGAACCTGCCGGCGTCGACGACGATGCCGCCAAGCCCGGTGCCGTGACCGCCCATCCATTTGGTCAGAGAGTGGATGACCACATCGGCGCCGTAATCGATGGGACGGAGGAGACAGGGCGGCGTGAAGGTGGAGTCCACCACCAGCGGCAGATGATGTTTCTGCGCCACCGCGGCAACTCCTTCCAGGTCGATCATGTTGAGTGCCGGGTTGCCCAGCGTTTCACAGTAGATGGCCCGGGTTTTTTCGGTTAGCGCCTCCTCGAAACTGGCCGGATTGGTGGAGTCGACCAGCCGGACGGTGATGCCGAGCTGCGGCAGGATGGAATCGAACTGGGAGAAGGTGCCGCCGTAGAGATTGTTGGCGGCGACCACCTCATCTCCCTGCCTGCAGATATTGATGATGGTGTAAAAAATCGCCGAGGTCCCCGAGGACAGGGCCAGGGCGGCGGCGCCCCCTTCGAGGGCGGCGACCCGCTGTTCGAGGACGTCCTGGGTGGGGTTGCCGATTCTGGTATAGATATTGCCGAGTTCCTTGAGGGCGAAAAGGTTGGCTGCATGCTCGGTATCTCTGAAAATATAGGAACTGGTACGGTGTATGGGTACCGCCCGGGAGAGCGTCTGCTGGTCGATGGTGTGGCCTGTGTGGAGTGCCTGGGTTTCAAATTTCATGTTCCTGCTCCTGAAAGTCGTGGTTGCAGAAGGAATGCTGCTATTGCTTTTCAAGTTCCGAGCGCAGATGTTCGACAAAGGACCTGATGGACTGGCCGCTGCCCGATGCGGCCTCGGGGTTGATATCAAGAAGTGCTTCCCAGGAGGCTATGGCCCCTTCGGCGTCGTCGAGATCATAGAGCAGGACGATGCCCTTGTTCAGTCGCGATGTCTGATGGGAAGGGTCGAGAGCGATGGCCTTGTCAAAGGCCTCGATGGCTTTCCGCGGCCGGTCGGTGCGCCTGTACATGACGCCGAGATCCGTCCAGATGTTGGCGTTGCCGGCATGCAGGTCAAGCGATGTCTCGTAGGCCTTTACCGCCTTGGCGTACTGGCCGGTATCGAAATAGAGATTGCCGAGCCGGGTCCAGGCCTCGAAGTTCCGGGGATCCCTGGTAACATCCTCTTCGAGATGGGTTATCGCCTGGGTCTGCTGCTGGGTCATTTCCGAGGATGTTGTCGCCTCGGGTGAGCCGGGCGCAGAGTCCGGGGCGGGGCCCATCTTATAGACGGCGAAACCGGCACCGGCAACGAATCCGGTGATGAAGGCAATGGTGACGAATATGAGTATGGTGTCTTTGCGCTGGACTTTCTTTGTGTTGGACATGGCCTTGCATTACGGGTAGAAATCAAGGAGAAAAGTGAGAGCAGGCAAAGGCCTCCCCAGTGCGGACTGCTCTCACTGTTTGTACCACATTGTGACATAGAAGGAAGTTTTTGTCTTCACAAAAAAGAGATAATGGCTACTCTTTGTACACATTGAACGAATAACAACTATATGTCGTTTTTACAAAAAGTGTAGTGACCACCTGAATTTTTCCTGATCGAGGTCAGGGAGCAGCGGCCGCAAGGGTGATCTGTGGTGATTATGCATAATTAGAGGGGGAAGAATATGGATGGAGAGAGAATGGTGAGAGAGGTGGTCGTCGACAACGACCATATGCTGCAGGATTCGGACAGCGGTCCGGAGTCCCTCCGCACGAGCATAATACATCATCTGCTCAGTTTCCAGGGTCGCGATCCCGAGCGATCCGGACCCAACGACATCAGCAGGGCGCTGGCCTACACTATTCGCGACATTCTGGTGAAAAAATGGATCAGCACGCAGAAAACCTTCTATGCCAAGGAAAAGAAAAGGGTCTACTACCTGAGCCTGGAATTTCTCATCGGCAGAACCATGGAGAACTGCCTGCTCAATCTCGGCATCTATGACCAGGTAGAGGAAGCTCTGGAGAGCATGGGCTGCACCATGGATGAAATACTCCAAGAGGAGGAGGACGCCGCTTTGGGCAACGGCGGCCTCGGCCGGCTGGCCGCTTGCTTCATGGATTCCATAGCCACCCTGAAGATTCCGGCCTATGGCTATGGCATCCGTTATGAATACGGCCTTTTTCATCAGCAGTTGATCGACGGCGCCCAGGTGGAAAGCCCCGACAACTGGCTGCGCGACGGCACACCCTGGGAGTTTGTCCGGCATATGCCTATTTTCCCGGTGAAATTTTACGGCCGGGTGCGGACCTATCAGGACGACAAGGGGCACTACCGGGCGGAATGGATCGATACCGAGGACGTCATGGCCGTGGCCTGCGACATGATGGTGCCGGGTTTTGAAAACGATCACGTCATCAATATGCGCCTGTGGACGGCGCGGGCATCCAGAGAGCTCGATCTCAAATTCTTCAGCCGCGGCGACTATATCGGCGCCGTCGAGTCCAAGGTGAGTTCCGAGACCATATCGAAGGTGCTCTATCCGCCCGACCACAATTTTGCCGGGCAGGAACTGCGCCTGCGGCAGCAGTACTTTTTCGTCGCCGCCACTTTTCAGGATATCCTGCGGCGCTACCGCAAAAACAACGAAGCTTTCGACAAATTTCCCGACCGGGTGGCGGTGCAGCTCAATGATACGCACCCGGCCATTGCCATTCCGGAGCTGATGCGCCTGCTCCTCGACGATGAAGGACTCGGCTGGGAGAAGGCCTGGGACATCTCCGTTCGAACCTTCGGCTATACTAATCATACCCTGATGCCGGAGGCCCTGGAAAAATGGAGTGTCGAGCTTATGGGCAAGGTGCTGCCGCGCCATCTTGAAATAATATATGAGATAAACAGGCGCTTTCTCGAGCAGATCTCCCAGCAGTACCCCGGTGATACCAAAAGACTGCGGCAAATGTCGATTATCGAGGAGGGAGACGCAAGGATGGTGCGCATGGCCCATCTGGCCATCATCGGCAGCCATTCCGTCAACGGCGTGGCCGAACTGCACACCAAACTGCTCAAGGAAAGAATATTTAAAAACTTTCACACCCTCTACCCCGACCGCTTCAACTCGAAAACCAACGGCATTACTCCGAGGCGCTGGCTGCTGCAGTGCAATCCGGAGCTTGCCGGGTTGATCAGCGGCCGTATCGGCAAGGGATGGATCACCGATCTGGATAAACTGCGAGAGATAGAAGAGTTTATCGATGATGAAGAGTTTCGCCGCTCCTGGCAAAAGATCAAGCTCAACAACAAGATGCGGCTTGGACAATATATCAGGGACAAGACCGGCGTGGTGGTGGCGCCGGAGTCGATGTTCGACGTTCAGGTCAAACGAATCCATGAATACAAGCGACAGCTTCTCAACGCTTTGCACGTCATCCATTTCTATCAGACGCTGGTGCGCCAGCCCGAAAACGACCTTGCCCCGCGCACGGTTATTTTCGCCGGCAAGGCCGCGCCGACCTATTGGAAGGCCAAGCTCATCATCAAGCTGATCACCTCCATCGCCTCGGTGGTCAACAAGGATCCCCGCATACACAATAAACTCAAGGTGGCTTTTCTGCCGAACTACAATGTTTCCCAGGCGGAGATTGTCATGCCGGCGGCCGATCTCTCCGAACAGATTTCCACCGCCGGAACCGAGGCCTCCGGCACCGGCAATATGAAGTTTTCCCTTAACGGCGCTTTGACCATAGGCACCCTGGACGGGGCAAATATCGAGATCCGGGAAGAGGTGGGCGAGGAAAATATCTTTATTTTCGGCATGGATGCCGAAGAAGCCGAGTTCGAACGGCTCAATCCCAGTCGGACGCCGACGGAAATCTGCGACCGGCGTCCGGATATCGCCGCCGTGATCGAAGCCATTGCCGACGGCTCCTTCAGCGGCGGTGACCGGCAGCTCTTCCGGCCGCTGGTCGAATCACTCATGGACCGTCATGATCCCTATCTGGTGATGCTCGACTTCCAGTCGTACATAGAATGCCAGAAAATAGTCGGTAAAACCTTTCACGACCGTCAGAACTGGACGAAAATGGCCATTCTCAATGTCGCCCGAATGGGAAAATTTTCAACGGACAGAACCATTCGCCAGTATGCCAAGGATATCTGGAAGGTTCCCGTCGATAAGGGAATTGCAGCCGATTCGGGTATTTCATGACACAGGTGGTGCCCCGGTGCTGCATCTCTCTGAGCTTTTCGGGACAGCCGGCTGGCCGAATATGTAGCGTATCTGTTGGATTGACCGCCGAGGCTGCAAGGACACAGCCGCAGTAATCCGCCGCCTTTGACAGCAGGATGGTTCGGCAGAGGCGGCCGGAGTGTAAAAAAAAGTTGTTTGCAGAAAGGGAAGCGGACCGGGGAGGGGGGCGGCGGGCCGAAAAAACATTGCAGCCTCTTGAGTGGAATGCTATACACATTCCCTTGCAGGTGCGACCGGTTATAAAAAAACCTGATTACCCCTAATGTTCAGACTCTTTTTGAGACAGGGAGCTCTTTTCCCGGGACGCCGTAAACCCGTCCCTGGGACTTGACTGCAGCCGTCCTGGCTGCAGACTGGTGAAAAGAGCACCCTGTCTCTTCGGAATTGTGATAAGCTGAGTTTCAGGGGTAATCAGATAAAAAAAACAACGGGCTGCCGGCGAACATGCCGGTAGCCCGTTGTTATACTGGAGGCGGCGATCAGAGTCGAACTGATGAATAATGGTTTTGCAGACCACTGCCTTAGCCACTTGGCTACGCCGCCGTATAAGCGGATTGATACGCGGATTGATACGCGGATTGCAGCTTGGTTCGTCCCGCTTGGAGCCACTGTATATACCATAATCTCTTTTTTTGACAAGGGGAAAAATAATCACAATGGACATGGAAATCAAATCACTCGTCGCCCTGAACAAGGAGATGCTGAGTGAGTTCGAGCAGCTTCTGGGCTATCGTTTTACAGACCTGCGCCTGTTGCAAAAGGCATTGATTCATTCCTCCTTTGCCTTTGAACAGCCGCAGTTGTGTAAAAACAACGAGACTCTGGAGTTCCTAGGCGATGCCGTGCTCGACCTGGTGGTGGCCTATCTCCTCTTTCGCCGTTTTCCCGATATGAGAGAGGGCGAGCTGACAAAGATTCGCGCGGCGCTGGTCAACGAGACCCATCTGGCGGCGGTGGCCAGAAGCATCGATCTCGGCAGGTTTCTCTATCTCGGCAAAGGAGAGGAAGCTTCCAACGGCAGAAACAAGACCTCGATACTCTCCTGTGCCTACGAGGCTGTGGTCGGGGCTGTTTTCGAAGATGGCGGCTATCGAACCGCCACCGAATTTGTCGAGCGTTTTTTCGCTCCTGCCATTGCCGGCAAGCAAGAAGACCTGCTGCTGGCGGATGCCAAAAGCAGACTGCAGGAGCTCCTGCAGGAGCGCCACAACCAGGCGCCCCATTATCGGCTCGACGATGAGCAGGGACCCTCCCATCAGAAACTCTTCACCGTCTCCGTGATCTTTCGTGACGAGGTGCTTGGCAGCGGAACAGCCGGTTCGAAAAAAGAGGCCGAACAGAAAGCCGCCGCCGCCGCAATCCGTAAAAACTTCCACTGACTCTTTGAATTCCGTTTTCCGCCATGCCCTTTGTCATTCCCTATTTCATCCCTCACCAGGGCTGCCCTCACCACTGTCTTTTCTGTAACCAGCGGGCCATAAGCGGCAAGCCCTCCGGGCGGAGCCGGGCGGTCGAGGAAATCGGCGCCACCATCGAGCAATGGCTGTCCTACAGGAGGACCGGGGTAAAGGCCCAGGTGGCTTTCTACGGCGGCAGTTTCACCTGTCTCGATGACAAACTGCAGATTGCCATGCTCGAGGCGGTCAAACCATGGATTGCCGCAGGCGAGGTTTCCGGTATCCGCCTTTCCACCCGCCCTGACTGCATCGATGACCATTGCTGCGAGATGCTAGGGCGTTATGGTGTCGAAACGGTGGAGTTGGGGGTGCAGTCCCTGGACGACAGGGTCTTGGCGGCCGCCGGCCGCGGGCATACCGCCGGGGACTGCGAGACGGCGATGCGCCTGCTTGGCGGCAGAGGCTTTCGTCTCGGCGTGCAGCTCATGCCCGGTCTGCCCCTTGAAAACAGGGCATCCTTCAGGCGGACGGTAAAAAGAGCCATCGCCATGGAGCCTTCTTTTGTGCGGATATATCCGACGGTGGTGGTCAAAGATTCGGAGCTTGCGGAACTGTATGAAAGCGGTGGCTACAGACCGCTGTCCCTGGATATGGCGGTGATTCTCACCGCCTGGGCCAACAGGGTCTTTACAGAGGCCGGAATCGGTGTGGTGCGTATGGGACTGCAGCACTCGGCCTCGCTGGAGAAGAGTATTCTCGCCGGACCCTATCACAGCGCTTTCGGCGAGTTGGTGCTGGCGCGGCAATGGTTTGGCCGCATCCGCAGGCTGCTTTCCAGATATCCGGGGAGAACCCTGCAGCTGAGGATTTCCACCAGGGACCGTTCAGCCTTTTACGGTTTGAACAACAGCAACAGGCAGCGGTGGCGGGTCCGCGGTCTCGAGAAGCGCATGAAGGTCGTGTTCGACAACACTATGGAGAGGGGACGAGTCAAGCATGTTGTCTGTTAACCAGCTGGACATTCGTTACGGCGAAAAACATCTGTTCAAAAATATTTCCGCCCGGGTACACGAGGGCAACCGCATCGGTCTGATCGGCGTCAACGGATCCGGCAAATCGACTTTGTTGAAAATCATGGCGGGGGAAATGGCCGCCGACGACGGTGTCGTCAGCCGTTCCAAGGATTTTTCAGTGGCCTATCTTCCTCAGGAAAGCAGCGCCGTTATTTCCGAAAAAAGTCTCTACGACGAGGCCAAATCCGCGTTTCATGATCTGCTGCAACTGCAGGAGGAGGCCGTCAAACTCAACCAGAGGCTGGCCCTGGCCGAACCGGAAACCGAGGAGTTTGAGGCCCTTTTGAAAAAGCAGGGCGAGGTGCAGCACCGGCTCGACGGCAGCGACATCTATGCCCTTGAAGGTAAAATTGAGAAGGTTCTCACCGGCCTGGGCTTTAAGGAAGAGGACATGGAGGCGCCGGTGTCCTCATTTTCCGGCGGCTGGCTCATGCGGCTGATGCTGGCGAAAATGCTGCTGTCCTCGCCTTCCCTGCTGCTGCTCGACGAGCCCACAAACCATCTCGACCTCGACTCGCTCACCTGGGTGGAAGACTTTCTTCTCAATTATCATGGCGCCATGATAATTATTTCCCACGACAGGGCTTTTCTCGATAAAACCACCAACCTCACCTGGGAGCTGAGCCTGGGCCATCTGACGGTTTACAAGGGCAACTATTCCTACTATGTCCGGGAAAAGGAGGAGCGGCAGCAGATAGAAAAGGCCAGCTATGACAACCAGCAGGCCAAGATCCGTCAGACCATGCGCTTTGTCGAACGCTTCCGGGCCAAGTCGACCAAGGCCAAACAGGTGCAGAGCAGGCTGAAGCAACTGGAGAAAATGGATGTCATCAAGCTTGCCGAAAACGAACAGCAGGTCCGCTTTTCCTTTCCCCCGGCGCCTCCCTCGGGCAAGGATGTTCTCGAGGTTGAAGATCTGGCCAAAGCCTACGGCGACAAGGAGGTTTTTCACGGCGTCGATATCTCTTTGCAGCGCGGCGACAAGGTGGCGGTGGTCGGGGTCAACGGCGCCGGCAAATCGACCCTGCTGCGAATCCTTGCCGGCCAGCTTGAACATGACCGCGGCAGCATACGCTATGGCGCCAACGTCAAGCTCTCCTATTTCGGCCAGCACCAGGCCAAGGAACTGGCTCCTGGTTTAACCGCCCTGGAAACCATGGCACCGGCCTCCGAGGAGTTGACCGTCACCAGGGTCCGCTCCCTGCTTGGTGCTTTTCTCTTTCGCGGTGAAGATGTCGACAAGAAGGTTTCGGTGCTCTCCGGCGGTGAGAAAAGCAGGCTGGCTCTGGCCAGGATGATCGCTCAGCCGGCCAACCTCATGCTGCTCGACGAACCGACCAACCATCTCGACATGAGTTCGCAGGAGGTGCTGCAGGAGGCCATGCGCCAGTATGACGGCACCATCGTCGTTGTCTCGCACAACCGGTACTTTCTTGACAGTTTCGTCAACAAAGTACTGGTGGTCGGCGGTAAAGAAGCCCTTTTGCATCTTGGCAATGTTGGCGAGTATTTAAGCCGGCAGGCCCGTGAAAAGGAGGAAAGGGAGGCGGAGGAGGCCTCCGTGCGGGAAAAGGGGCGGCAGAGTTCGGCCAAGCCGGTGGTGAACAAAAAAGAGCAGCGCCAGCTGGAGGCACGAAGGCGCCAGGAGCGCAGTCGTCTGGTTGGACCCTGGGCGAAAAAACTGGAGGAGTCCGAGGGACAGGTTGAGCGCTACGAACAGCTGAAAGAATCATTGGAGGAGCGGATGGCCGATCCTGATCTCTATCAGGACGAAGCGGCCTGGGCTGAAACCAGCATGGAATATGAGGACTGCAAGCGGCGCCTGGAGCGGTGGTACGAGTGCTGGGAAGAGGCTCAACAGAAAATCGATGAGATAGACACCCAGCTGGAAAACGGTTGAGGCGGTCAGGAAACCGAACCGGCCTCCGTGTCTTCGCCGGAGTGGTTGCGGTTTGGCCAGGCGATGAGTATCCCCTGAAAGAGGATGGCCAGAGGGATGGCGAAAAAAACGCCCCAGAACCCCCACACGCCGCCGAAGAAAAGTACGGCGACGATGATGGCTATGGGGTGGAGGTTTATGACCTCGGAGAAGAGAATCGGTACCAGCACATTGCCGTCGAGGATCTGAATTATACCATAGGCGACAACGACCCAGGCAAGGTCGATGCTCCAGCCGAACTGGAAGAACGCCACCAGGGCCACGGGAAAAGTCATGACCGCGGCGCCGATGTAGGGAACCAGAACGGAGAGCCCGACGGCCAGACCCAGCAGCATTGCATAGTTGAGTCCCATGAGGGTAAAGGTCAAATAGCTTGCCGCCCAGATTATCAGAATCTCCCAGAATTTTCCGCGTATGAAGTTGCCCAGCTGGTCATCGACCCCCCGCCAGACCCTGGTGGCAAGACCGCGTTCCTTGGGTAGGTAACGGCGGGCCCAGGCGAGAATCAGCTTCTTGTCCTTGAGAAAGAAGAACACCAGCAGAGGCATGAGAACGATATAGACAACCAGGGTGATGATGCCGATGACGGAGGAGAGGGTCTGGCGCAGCATGTGGTCGGTGAAACTGGCGGCCTCTCTCCTGATCTGATTAAGCATGTTTTCAATTTCCGTTTCACTGAAGACGGAGGGGTAGTGCTCGGGCAGGGCCAGGATAAGGGACTGGATGGCGCTCAGCATCGCCGGCACTTCACGCAGCAGTTCGGTGGCCTGGCGGATGAGCAGCGGCAGAAGCGAGAACAGCAGGGCCAGCATGACCAGAAAAAAGATGGAGAAAGCGGTCAGCAGAGCGACGACACGAGGTATGCCGAGCCGCTGCAGGCTCTGAATGATGCCCTCGAGCAGATAGGCGATGATGACGCTGGCGATTACCGGTATCAGATGTTCACCGGCAAAGAGAATGGAGAGCAGACCTGTGAGCAGCAATCCGGCCAGGATCACCACCTGCGGATCGGAAAAATGTCGCTTGAGCCATCTTTTAATTACATCCATTGCCGCTGTATGTCCTCCTCTTTTCTTTCTGAGTTGCAATCTATCCCATTGCTATTGTTTTTTCCAGCACTTCTTGGAGCTTATCTTGAGGGCTCAGCCTTTCTGCCGAGGCTGTGTCTCCACCTCGTTTTGCCATTTTTCCCGGCGTGGCTATGGTATTGAGTAGCAATCGAGCAGTAACAACAGGAGGTGTTGACATGAGGAAGACGATGTGGATGGTAAAGGCGGGCCTATATGCTGGAGTGATTCTGCTGCTGTCGCTCAGTATTTCCGCCTGTACCAAGATAGGCCAGCAAATACCGGCAGCAAAAATGATTTCATTTGACGATACTCTTGCAGAGGGGGAGGGCCGCTTCGACAGCGAGGGACTGCATGTTGTCTACAACTATGACCGCCAAGGCGACAGCCTCAGGGTCTGGGGCCGGGTTGCCTATAATCTGCCGGTGGAGTCGCTCGATGTCTATCTCCTCTTCACCGATGATGACGGGACGGTGATCGATCAGGAATGGGTCTATTCGACGGGTTACACTGTTTCAAAACTCTGGGGCCGCTCCAGTGCTTTCGAGAGGACCCTGGAGGTGCCCGATGGTGCCGCAGCCATGTCCTTCGACTCTTCGGCCGTTCGCAGCCGCGGTCATCAATAAGCGTCCCCTGCTCTTTCAGGGAACGCACCAGAGAGAGGCCTTGGAGATTTTTTTGATGAGGGCGGCGGTGGTCCCTCCCTGCGTGCCGACGCGGGTGAGAAAACCGCCGGAGGTACCTTCAAGCCCCACCGCCACCGCGGCATAGCGGCCGCTGTTCTTTTCACTGAGTATCGAGGCCGCCGGTGAGATACTCCAGCTCTTTTTGGTGTGGATGCGTTCTTTCTCGACCCCCTGTCCACTGAGAATATCCACTGCCCTGGCAAAAATCTCGTCGCTGTCGCTGTCGACGGCGGCTGCATGAAAGACGGTGACATGGTGCTGTCCGGCCTGGCTGAGAACATAGCCGACATGGTCGGCAGCCCGATAGGAGCTTTCACTGCCGTCCACGCAGAGCAGGACGTTTTTCCTGCCGGCTTCGGGCTCTGTACAGACCCAGAGCGGGCAGCTGAGGCTGGTATCGTGGACCAGGGCAAGGGGAATCTCGTCTGCGGGTCTGTCAAAGAGCCACTGCAGGGCATAGGTGGCGCGGCGGCCGAGAATCATGGCATCGTAGAGACCCCGTGAGCTTTCGCCGAGAATATCCTTGACTTTGCCGTACCTCTCCTTGACGCTTTTGGTCTTCATTTGGTTGATGTTGACCCCGTTGCGCTGCAGATCTCTCTTGGCTTTGTCGAGCGCTTTTTTGGCGCCCACCGTCAGGTTTCCCTCCACCTTGTCTTCCGGGTTCTGCCATGCTTCAAGCAGCGCCTCCGAGGCATCGTTTGAATCCAGGCGGCAGATGTGGAACAGGGTTACATCGCAGCTGACATCGCTGCTGAAGAAGGAACTGAAAAAGCGGATGCCGTAGAGGTTTTCCGTATCCGAACTGATATTGATCAAGAAGTGAAGGTTCATGCTTTTTCCTTGCCTTAATTGCTGAGGGCCCAGGGCCGGCAACTGCTGATGAGGCCGACGGTCTCCAGGTAATTTGCCGGAGCAGGCGGTTTTCCCCTACATCCCTTCACTGAAGGGATTGAAATATATTTCCCAGTCCCCTGCGTTTCTATCGGCATCGCCGCTGCTGATAAAGGTGCCGAGGTAGCTGAAGGTGAAGGCGGTAGCCTGCGGCGGCGCCGGCGGCACATCCCTGAGCTTCATCTTTTCAGGAACGGCTGTGTGGTAGCCGATCATTGGACTGATATCATCGGTGGAAAGGGCTCTGCCGTTTTCGTCAAGATAGTTTATATAGAGCCGAAAACGCTCGGCCGCGGGAAAGGAATGGCTGATATAGCTTTTCATGGCAACCGTTCCGCTGACAGTAAAGGATTCTTCAGTATTTTTGACGTCATAAGCAATTTTCAGATCATTGGTCTGCCATTGCTGCGGGCCTTCTCCGGTCTCGGCCGGGATGATATGTTCCTCAGAGGCGACTTTGCCGACGTTGGAGTAGTATGTCGATGCACAGCCGGAGAGGCCAAGGCTGATGAAAAGGGCCAGCGTCAGAATCGAAGGCAATTGCGGGAATATCGTCATGGTTTTCATGTCTCCTCCTGGATTGGGGCGTGCCGGGGGATTCCGGCTCATTCCGGTGCCGAGATGTTTAAGTAAAGAGTCGAAAAACAGGTTTCGTATTCCCTTGCACTCCCCTTTTTCCTCCGGTGATGCGTAAGAAACCGCTCTTGTGGGGCAGGGGCTTTTCAGGCATCGGGCGCCGGGGCGCCAGCCGGGAAGAACAGCACCCCTCCCGGCTCTCGTCTTGTTGTATACGGTGTGCATGCCCGCCTGATTCTTCAAGGAGCGGCCATGCAAACAGCTGCCTGCCTCCTCAGGGCAAAAAAGGCGTGATATCCTTTTCGTAAGAGGTGATGACCTTATAACCGTTGTCGGTGAGGGCTTCGATGGCCTTCTCGGTGCTCGCTTCGGGGATGCGCATAACCAGTTGATAGACACCGTCGTGGTCTTTTTCCGGCCAGGAAAACAGGCTCTGGATATTGATCTCTTCCCTTTTGAGAATTGTCGAAACCTTCGCCAGAGCGCCTATGCTGTCGCGCACCATGACCCCCAGGCGAACGCTGTCGTCGCTGATGCCGATGGCACTCAACAGCACTCCCATAACATCGGTGCTGGTGATTATGCCGACCAGATGCTCTCCCTCGGTCACCGGCAGGGCGTTGATATCGTTTTCCTGCATGATGAGAGCCGCTCTTTCCACTGTTGTTCCGGGAGTAATGGTGATGACTGTCTTGATCATGATCATCTCGACAATGACCTGCTGCAGCAGGTAGTTGAGCTCGTTCCTGCTCAGGGTGGTCGCCGGAGAGGCCCGATAGAGCTTGAGGTCGCGGTCGGATAGAATACCCACCAGCCTGCCGTTGTCATTGACCACCGGCAGGTGATCAATGCGCTTCTTCTTGATGAGGATGCTCGCATCTTCCAGACTGGTACTGGGTGAGACGGTTATCAGATCGGTATGCATTATTCTGCCAACGTACATGTGTGCCTCCCTTCGTTAAAATGGTCTAAACGGCGGCTGTGCCGTCAGAAATGCTGTCCGCGTCTGCCCGGCGTCTGCCAGAGCCTGTTGCTCTCCCCGGCGACTTTCAGCTGACATTATAAGTATACTTTAAAATTCTGTAAGAATAATATTGAATTATGGTGTATTTTCTGGATAGCGGCGCTGAGAATCATTTTCATCTCGGTTTCGATACGGGGGAGGCGGCAGCACCAGCCACAGTGCCCTTGTGAGCGGCTGGAATTTTGTTTTGCCTGACCAAACAAAAGGATGGCTGCGCCTTGTCAGGTGCGTGCGGAGGGAACTTTTTCTCGGTTTCGCGAATACCGGCATGCAGGCCTCTGCTGAGGGCTGCGGAGATTCTGTAACATATCAAAATAATCGCTATTCTCAAATCGAGCCGTGGCGGCATCCTGCGTCTTTCCTGTTTCCGTGCCGCTGATTGCGGTGGTAAGCAAGGGGATTGGTTTGAAAAAATGCTTGCTAGAGGAGGTGATTTCGGAGTAAGTAAGATGTTTGGTCCGCACCCATACACATCTCCCGGGCATCAACGATTGTCCGGTCGGGACGATGTGTAATTTCATGCAAATCTGGGTGTTTTTACCGATACTGTCAAATCCCTCGCATCAATTCCACTGGAGGAGAAAACTCGCCGCAATGAAAGAAAATACACTATGGATGTCGGGCAACGAGGCCATAGCCCTCGGTGCATTTGAAACCGGCGTCACCGTCGCTTCCGGATATCCCGGTACCCCTTCGACGGAGATTATGGAGAACCTCTCGCGCTACGAAGGCGTCTATACGGAGTGGGCTCCCAATGAAAAAGTCGGCCTCGAGGTTGCCATCGGCGCTTCCTATGCCGGAGCCCGTGCTCTGGCGACGATGAAGCATGTCGGCGTCAATGTCGCTGCCGATCCATTGTTTACGGCCGCCTATACCGGCGTGCGCGGGGGGCTTGTGATCCTCACCGCCGATGATCCGGAGATGCATTCCTCGCAGAACGAACAGGACAACAGAAATTACGCCTTTGCCGCCAAGGTGCCCATGCTGGAGCCGTCTGATCCGGCGGAGGCCAAGGAATTTCTCAAGACCGCCTTCGAACTCAGCGAGGAACTGGACACCCCGGTATTCCTGCGCATCACCACGCGTATTGCCCATGTCAAAGGCATAGTCCCCACCGGCGAAAAGACGGAGTCTCCCATCGCCGTGGGTATAGAAAAGGTTCCCGGCAAGTTCGTCATGCTGCCGGCCAACGCCAGAAAGCGACGCGCTGCGGTCGAGGAGCGGATGCGCCGGTGCGCCGAAATCGCCGAAGAGGCGGACTACAATGTCATCGAGGAGGGCGACAGAAAAAGGGGATTCATAACCTCCGGCGTGTCGTATCTCTATGTCAAGGAGGCCTTTCCCGAAGCCTCGGTGCTGAAACTCGGCATGTGCTGGCCCTTGCCGGAACAGCTGATCCGCCGTTTTGCCGCCAGCGTCGATGAACTCATCATAGTCGAGGAGCTCGACCCTTTTCTGGAAACGCACATAAAGGCCATGGGCATCAGCTGCCTCGGCAAGGAACTCATCCCCGGCCAGGGCGAACTCAACACCGCCATCGTCAGAACCTCCGTCGAGCCTGAGAGCGGCGGGGAGCTCTTCGAGGCGCCGGAGTTGCCCATGCGTCCGCCCAATATGTGCGCCGGCTGTCCGCATCGGGGCATTTTTTTCAATCTTTCACGGATGAAGCTTTTTGTCTCCGGCGACATCGGCTGTTATACCCTCGGTTTTCTGCCGCCCCTTTCGGCCATGGACTCCACCGTCTGCATGGGAGCCGCCGTCCCCATCGCCCATGGCATGGCCAAGGCCATAGGCGAGGGCGCCCACGACAAGATCGTCTCCGTCATCGGCGATTCCACCTTCATCCATTCAGGTGTCACCGGTCTGATCAATACGGTCTACAATAATTCGGCCTCGACCCTGATCATCCTCGACAACCGCACAACCGCCATGACCGGCCAGCAGCACAATCCGACCTCCGGCAGCGACATCAGAGGCGAAGCCGCCAGCAGCATCGATCTTGCCGCCCTCTGCCGCAGTGTCGGCGTCCGGCACGTCTACGAGGTCGATCCCCACGATGTACCCAAGACCAGAGAGGTACTCAAGGAGGCCATCGCCCTCAAGGAACCTTCAGTGGTGATCTCCCAGGCGCCCTGCGTCCTGCTGCCGGAGATGAAGATGAAAAAGCCCGTCTCCTATTTCACCAACCAGGAAAACTGCGTCGGCTGCATGTCCTGCATCCGCCTGGGCTGTCCGGCGATCAGCTGGACTCCCTTCGCCGAGGGCGAAGCGGAGAAGCGCGGCTACAAAAAGAAACAGAAAGGAATCTCGAAGATAGATGAAATAGTCTGCAACGACTGCGGGCAGTGCGCTTCGCTGTGTAAGTTTCATGCCATCACCCGGGGGGAGGAATAATGGACAGACAAGGCAATATACTCTTCACCGGTGTCGGCGGGCAGGGGATTCTGCTGGCCAGTGAGATCACGGCGTACAGCCTTTTGGCGGCCGGTTTTGACGCCAAGAAGAGCGAGGTCCACGGCATGGCCCAGCGGGGCGGCTCGGTGACGGCCCAGCTGCGTTATGGCCAAAGGGTCTATTCGCCGCTGATCGAACCGGGCAAGGCCGATATTCTTGCGGCCTTCGAGATGATGGAGGCCGCCCGCTACCTTCCCTATCTGCATAGAGGCAGCCAGGTGGTGGTCAACACCCAGAAAATCCTGCCGCCGTCGGTGGCCACCGGCAAAGCCAGCTATCCGGAAAAAGTGCTTGATGTTTTCAAGGAACACGACATTGCCGTAACAGCGGTGGATGCCCTTGATATAGCCCGCCAGGTGGGTGAGGTGAAAACGGTCAACGTGGTGATGGTCGGCGCTCTGTCGCGGTTTCTGCCGATAGATCCGGCCGTGTGTACGGAGGTCATAGAAACGAGGGTGCCGGAGCGGTTCCGGCAGGTCAACCTGCAGGCCTTTGCCGCCGGCAGAGAGGCAAGCAAGTAGTAGGGGAAAGAAGAAAGGGGAAAAGAGATGGCGACACTGTTTTGGGAAGAGGAGATAGAAACTCTGCCGCGGGCCGGTCTTGAGTCTATCCAGCTGAAAAGACTGCAGCGTCTGGTCGCCCGGATGTATGCGCGTGTCCAGCCCTACCGCCGAAAAATGGAAGAGAAGGGGGTGCGGCCCGAGGATATCCAGACCATCGCCGATCTGCGGAAGCTGCCCTTTACCGCCAAGGACGATCTGCGCGACAACTATCCCTTCGGACTGTTCGCAACACCCCTTGACGAGGTAATCAGGGTTCACGCCTCCTCGGGGACCACCGGCAAGCCCACCGTCGTCGGCTATACCTGGAAGGATATCGACCTCTGGGCTTCCATCATGGCCCGGGCCCTCACCTGCGCCGGAGCCCATCACGGCGACATGGTCCACAACGCCTACGGCTACGGCCTGTTCACCGGCGGGCTCGGCGCCCATTACGGCGCCGAGAAACTCGGGGCCACCGTCATACCGGTTTCCGGCGGCAATACCAGGCGGCAGATAACCATCATGAAGGATTTCGGCTCGACGGTGCTGCTCTCCACGCCTTCCTACGCCCTCAACCTGGCCGAGGCCATGGGCGAGATGGAAATCGATCCCTCCAGCCTGTCGCTCAGGGTCGGCATTTTCGGTGCCGAGCCCTGGAGCGAGAACATGCGCGAAGAGGTCGAGCGCAAGCTCAATATCAAGGCCGTCGACATTTACGGGCTTTCCGAGGTCATGGGGCCGGGTGTGGCCATGGAGTGTCTGCAGACGACCCGGGGCATGCATGTTTTCGAGGATCACTTTCTGCCCGAGATAATCGATCCGGATACCGGCGAGGTCTTGCCGGCCGGCGAGCATGGGGAGCTGGTATTCACCACGCTCACCAAGGAGGCCTTTCCCATCATCCGCTACCGGACCAAGGACATTTCCCGCCTGATCTACGATACCTGCGAGTGCGGCCGCACCCTGGTGCGCATGGAAAAGGTAACCGGGCGGACCGACGATATGCTGATCATTCGCGGCGTCAATGTTTTCCCCTCGCAGATCGAACATGTGCTCATGGGCATCAAGGGGGTGGAACCCCATTACCAGATAGTGGTCGAACGGCAGGCCAACCTCGACACCATGCTCGTTCAGGTTGAGGTGAGCGAGGCTATCTTTTCCGATGAGATTCGCAAACTGGAAAAACTGACCAGGAAGATCGAGGCCGAGATCAAGGACATGCTGGGGGTGACCTGCAACGTCAAACTGGTCGAGCCGCGCACCATACAACGGAGCGAAGGCAAGGCCCAGCGGGTTATAGACAAGCGTAAAATCTGATCAGGGAGGCTCTATGAAAGTCGAGCAGATTGCAATATTTCTGGAAAACAAATCGGGGCGGCTGTCGGAGATCACTGCTGTTCTGGCGGACAACACCATCAATATCAGATCACTGTCCCTTGCCGATACCGCCGACTTCGGCATTCTGCGGCTGATCGTCGACAAGGTGGACGAGGCCGAGCGGGTCCTCAAAGAGGGCGGCTTCACCGTCGGCAAGACCCATGTCATCGCCGTCGAGGTCCCGGACAAGGTCGGTGGGCTGGCCTCGGTGCTGAAAGTGATAGAGGAGGCTGGACTCAATGTCGAGTATATGTATGCCTTCGTCAATAAAAGCGGAGAGAACGCGGTTATGATCTTCCGTTTCGAAGAGGTGGATGAAGCGCTCAGGGTGCTGCAGCACAAGGGAATCACCACCTTGTCCAGCACTCAGATCTGCAACCTCTAGGAGAGATCACCGCAGCTGAACACAGTGATATATAAATGTTGCCGATTGGCGGGGACGGGGGGTTTTGGCCTGGCGGCAACCAACCGGAGGGAGAATGCATGAAAAAGATTGCAGCAGGATTTGCGATTATGGTGTTATCTGCGGTGATGGCCGCCGGAGCAATGGCGGCGGAGACCTTGAAAATAGGGGCCATACTTTCCGTAACCGGGCCGACGGCCTTTCTCGGCGTACCGGAGGCCAATACCTTGAAAATGCTGGTCGAAGACATCAACGCCAGCGGCGGCATAAACGGCCAGAAGGTGGAACTCATCATCAAGGACAGCGCCGGCCAGAAGGAAAAGGCGGTCTCCTATGCCAAACAGCTGATCGAAGAAGAAAAGGTGTTCGCCATTCTCGGGCCGACGCGAACGGGCTCGACTTTGGCCATCAAGAGTCTCTGCGAGAAATCGCAAACTCTTTTGATCTCCTGCGCTTCGAGCAAGATGATCGTCGATCCGGTGGCTTCCTTCGTCTTCAAGACGCCGCAGAACGACAGCCTTGCCGTGCGCAAGATATATGAGCATATGCAGAAGCAGGGCATCAGCAGTATAGCCGTGGCCGTTGGCGGCACCGGTTTCGGCAAGATGGGCAAGAAGTTCTCCGAGGAACTGGCCCCCGAGTACGGCATCACCATCGTCGCCTCGGAGGTCTATGCACCCAATGTTACCGATCTGTCGTCGCTGGTGGCCAAATGGAGCGGCAACGAGGAGATCCATGCGGTGATCAACTGGTCGATCGTCCCGGCCCAGACCATCCTCGCCAAGAACATGCGCCAGGCCAACTGGGACGTACCGGTCTATCTCAGCCACGGATTCGGCAATATCAAGTATGTGGAGGTGGGCGGCAAAGCCGTCGAGGGCGTCCTCTTTCCGGCCGGCCGTCTGCTGATCGCCGGGGAGCTGCCGGCGGAACACCCGCAGAAAAAGCTGCTGCTTGACTACAAGAACAATTACGAGAGCAAATACAATGAGCCCGTCTCCACCTTTGGCGGCCATGCCTACGACGCCTTGATGATTTTGAAAACGGCGCTCGAAACCGTCGGTGAAGCCGAGACGATGAAGGTGCGCGATACCATCGAGAACATGAGCTTTGTCGGTACCGGCGGCATCTTCACATTCAGCCCCACCGACCATAGCGGTCTCGATATCGATGCCTTCGAGATGATGACGGTCAGGGACGGTAAGTTCGTCCGCTATGACGCAGGAACGGAATAGAGGCTTTCTGAGAATTTCAATGGGGCCGGGCGCAGACCCGGCTCTTTTTTTTGTTTCGGGACCTGGGGATTTATGACCCTCGAACTTTTTATCCAATATATTTTTGCCGGCATTACCTATGGCGCTATCTACGCTATCGTTGCCATCGGTTTTAATATCATCTACAATACCACCGGCATTATCAATTTCGCCCAGGGCGAGTTCGTCATGCTCGGCGGCATGATCTCCATCAGCCTGATCGAATATCTGAACCTGCCGGCGGCCATCGCTCTTGCCGTGGTCATTACCATGATCATCGGCGCCCTGGTGGAAATCATCTTTATCCGCTGGTTGCAGGGCCCGAGCGTCCTGCGCATGATCATCATCACCATCGGCGTTTCCATACTCATACGCGAAGCGGCTTTGCATATATGGGGAGAGTCGGTGCGTTCGCTGCCGTACTTCATCGGCGATGAAATAACCAGCGTCTCCATTCTCGGCGCCCATATCTCACCCCAGGTATTCTGTGTTCTGGCGGTCTGTACGGTGATGATGCTGCTGCTCGGCGTCTTCTTCAAGACCACATCGGTGGGCCGGGAAATGCGGGCCTGCGCCGCCAACAGCACCGCCGCCATCCTCTGCGGCATCAATACCAGAAACATGGTGACGCTTTCCTTTGTCCTGAGCGCCGCCATCGGCGCCCTGGCCGGCGCCGTCATGTCGCCGATCACCTACTCGCAGTATAATATCGGCACCGGTTTGGCCATCAAGGGTTTCACCGTCGCCATTCTCGGCGGACTGGGCAGTTCCGGCGGAGCCGTCATCGCCGGTCTGCTGCTGGGGATTATCGAGGCCTTCTCGGTCTCCGTTCTGCCGCTGGCCTTTCAGGAGGCCATATCCATTGCCATCCTGCTGCTGATTCTCTTTATCCGTCCGCACGGCCTCTTTGGTTCCAAAGACGCCGCCGGCCTCAAACAGTTCTGACATGATGAAGAAATATCTGCCCTTCCTGCCGCTGATCGCCTTTGTCGTCTGCGTCCACCTGCTCACCAGCTGGACCGGTACCCTGTATTATCTCACTCAGATGACCATGTCGGCCTATTATGCCCTGCTGATCATCGGTCTTTGCGTGGTCATGGGCTATGCCGGCCAGATATCTCTGGGACATGCCGGTTTTTTCGCCATCGGCGGCTACCTTTCGGCGGCCCTGACCACCCGCAATCTCCTGCCCTTCGAGGACACTGCCGTCCTCAGGATGCTCGATGCCCTGGGGGTTCTGATGAAGGGGCAGGATATCTACGGCGAGGTGATCGTCGTCATCACCCCCTGGGCAGCCTGTATCACCGCCGTCTGTGTCGCCGCACTGCTGGCTTTTTTCATCGGTGTTCCGGCGCTCAAGCTCAAGGGGCACTATCTGGCCATGGCGACGCTGGGTTTTGGCATTATCATCTACCGCGTCGTACTGGCCAGCGAATATTTCGGCGAGGCCGACGGCATCTCCGAGGTTCCGCCCTTCGTCCTTGCCGGTTCGCTGGCGGTAAGCGGCGATTTCTCTGAACGGATAAGCAACTACTATATAGCCTGGGTGCTGGTCATAGCCGGGGTCGTACTGCTGAGAAATCTCATCGATTCGAGAGTGGGCCGGGCGCTCAGGGCCATCCACGGCGCCGAGGACGCCGCCGGTTCCATGGGCGTGGATACCGCCAGGTATAAGCTGCATGTGTTTGTTCTGTCAGCGGTCTTTGCAGCGATTGCCGGTGTTTTCATGACCCATTACAACGGCAGCATCGGTCCCTCGGAAGCCGGGGTGATGAAATCGGTGCGCTATGTGGCCATAGTCGCCGTTGGCGGCATGGCCCATCTCTGGGGGGCGCTGATCATGGCCATCATCCTCAACTTCCTCTCCCTCAGGGGGGTTTTCGGCAGCTACGACGACGCCGTTTTCGGCCTCATTCTCATCGTCATCATGCTTTTTGCCCCCAACGGTCTTTTGCGCATCAATTTACGGTCTAAACTCCAGGCCTTCTTTTCCCGGGCAAAGAGAGCGGAGGAGGTATAGATGGCCCTTTTACGACTGGAGAAGCTCCATAAGCGTTTTGGCGGGCTCAAGGCCGTCAATGATGTCAGCTTTGCCGTCAACGAGGGGCAGATAAAGGCGGTTATCGGTCCCAACGGCGCCGGCAAGACAACGCTTTTCAATCTCATCGCCGGCTCGCTGCCGGCAAGCTCAGGCTCGATCACCTTTAAAAAATGGCAGCTGCGGCGGAAGAAATCTTACCAGATAGCCGCCCTGGGCATAGCCAGGACCTTCCAGAACATCAAGATGTTCAACGGCATGACGGCCCTTGAAAACGTTATGGTCGGCCGGCATGTAAGGAGCGGCGCCGGTTTCCTCTCCTCCATGTTCCATACGCCCTGGGCCAGACGGGAGGAAAAGGAGATTCGCGACAGGTCCATGGAACTGCTTGACCTTCTCGATATAGCCGAATGCGCCGATGTCGAAGCGACAAGTCTGGCCTTTGGCCAGCAGCGGGCGGTGGAGCTGGCACGGGCCCTGGCCCTGGAGCCCGATCTCATTCTGCTCGACGAGCCGGCGGCCGGCCTCAATATCTACGAAACCGCCGAGATGGGCAGGCTGATTACCAGGATTCGGGATCTGGGCATCACCGTTTTGCTGGTGGAGCACGACATGTCGCTGGTCATGGACATCTCCGATGAAATCGTCGTACTGAGCTTTGGCGAGAAGATCTCCGAGGGACTGCCCTCGGAGATCCAGAACGATCCGGAAGTGATAAAAATTTATCTTGGCGAATAGATATGGCGGCCCTGGCGGCGTCATTATAACGGCTCACGGCTAAACTGGAAAAAGTGGTATGCTGAAGATACGCAATCTTGAATCCGGCTATGGCAAGCTGAAGGTTCTCAAACATATTTCCATGCATGTCGACAGCGGCGAGATCGTCACCATCATCGGCGCCAACGGCGCCGGCAAGACGACGCTGCTTACCACCATATCCGGGCTGATAAAGGCCGGCAGCGGCGAGATGAGCTTCCGTGGCAGAGATATCACCAGACTCTCGGCCTCGAAACTGCCGGCCATGGGATGCGTGATGGTGCCCGAAGGCCGGCAGGTGTTCGCCACCATGACCGTTGAGGAAAACCTCATCCTCGGCGGACACGTTATCCAGAAGCAGGGCCGCAGGGTATTGACCGAGCTTTTGCAGCACCAGTACACTCTCTTTCCGATTTTGAAAGAACGGCGGCACCAGCTGGCGGGTACGCTCTCCGGCGGTGAACAGCAGATGCTGGCCATGGGCAGGGCCTTGATGTCGAAACCGTCACTGGTGATGATGGATGAACCTTCAATGGGACTGGCACCGCTGATCGTCAAGGAGATATTTCAGATTATCGGCCGGCTGCGCGACGAAGGGAACACTGTCCTGCTCGTGGAGCAGAACGCCAAAGCGGCGCTCTCCGTCGCTGACCGCGGCTACGTCCTGGAAACCGGCAAGGTCATAGTTCAGGGTCCGGCCGAGGATCTGCTGGCCAACAGCGACGTGCAGCGGGCCTATCTGGGACGGGAGAAGCTGGAAGAGTAGGCCGATTCCGGCGACGCCGGCCGCCGGGAGCCTAGGATATGCAGACGGCTCCAGGCGCTGGCGGAGGCCGAAGGATTATTACTTCATACGAAATACGGGAAATATTATGATCTGGGAGAAGAAAAAGGAATGCATGTCGCGTGAGGATCTCGAACAGCTGCAGCTGGAGCGGCTGCAGTCCACCGTCTACAGGGTCGGGACCCACGTACCTTTTTATCGCCGCAAGTTCAATGAACTGAAGCTGGAATACGACCGCATCAGCTCGCTCGACGATCTGCAGAGGCTGCCCTTTACCCTGAAACAGGATCTGCGCGACAATTATCCCTACGGCCTTTTCGCCGTACCGCTGCGGGAGGTCGTCCGGGTGCACAGCTCTTCGGGAACCACGGGGATGGCCACCGTGGTCGGCTATTCGCAAAACGATATCAAGACCTGGTCGAATCTGGTGGCGCGCGTCCTCTGCGGCGCCGGCGTCACCCACGACGATGTTATCCAGATCGCCTTCGGCTACGGTCTTTTCACCGGCGGCTTCGGCCTGCATTACGGCGCCGAGCGTCTCGGCGCCTCGGTCATTCCCATCTCGGCGGGCAATACCAAGCGGCAGATCCAGATCATGCAGGATTTCAAAACCACGGCGCTGGTCTGTACCCCTTCCTACGCCCTGAAGATGGCCGACGTCATGATGGACACGGGTGTCAATCCCCATGGCCTTTCCCTCCGCTACGGCCTGTTCGGGGCGGAACCGTGGTCTGAGTCCATGCGCCGGGAGATCAACGAACGGCTGGGCATCCGGGCAAGCGACAACTACGGTCTCTCCGAGGTCATGGGACCGGGGGTCGCCGGCGAGTGCGAGGAGTGCAACGGCCTGCATATCAACGAGGACCATTTCCTCGTCGAGGTACTCGATCCGGAGACCATGGCACCGGTGGCGCCTGGCGAAGTGGGTGAGATGGTGATCACCACCCTGACCAAGGAGGCCTTTCCGGTCATCCGCTACCGCACCCGCGATCTCACCCGGCTGCTGACCGAGCCCTGCCCCTGCGGCCGGACCATGCACCGTATGAGCCGGATCATGGGACGGACCGACGATATGCTGATTATCAAGGGCGTCAACGTCTTTCCCACCCAGATTGAATCCATACTCTTTAATATAGAGGGTACCGAGCCCCATTATCAGCTGATCGTCGAGCGCGAAAACAACGAGGACAAGCTCACAGTCATGGTCGAGGTCGTCGAGTCGATGTTCTTCGACGAAATGAGAAAGCAGCGCCAGATGGTTGAGAATATAAAGAAAAAGATGGCTTCGGAGCTGGGCATAGGCGTGGAAATCAAGCTGGTGGAGGAGCGCACCCTGGAGCGTTTCGACGGCAAGGGTACCCGGGTCATTGATAAACGCAGACTTTAGACATAATGTGACTGCAAGGGCAGCCGTCAGCCAATGAGATCGTAAAAGCAACAGGAAGACGGCGGCCGAACCAGCAAACGACCCTGAAAGGAAAATGCCATGCGAGCACACAACCGCGCAACCGACGAGATGCGGCCCTTGACCGTGGAGAGAAATATTCAGCCCAACGCCGATGCCTCCGTTTTCATCAAACTCGGCAACACCCATGTGATCTGTGCCGTCACCGTCGAAGAGAAGGTCCCTTCTTTTCTTGAAGGAAGCTCCAGCGGCTGGATCACCGCCGAGTACGGCATGCTGCCTGGTGCTACCTCCACGCGCTATAGACGGGAGAGCGCCACAGGCAGGTCCGGCAGAACCCTGGAGATCCAGCGGCTCATAGGCCGCAGTCTGCGGATGATGGTGGACTTGACGGCACTGGGGGAGCGGACCCTGCGCGTTGATTGCGACGTCGTCAATGCCGACGGCGGTACCCGGACCGCTGCCATCACCGGAGCGGCGATCGCCGTGCGCAATGCCATCGGCGCCATGGCAGCCGAGTCCCGCATCGCCGCGCTGCCGGCAATGGTGCCGGTGGCCGCCGTCTCGGCGGGAATCGTTGACGGCACGCCCATGCTCGATCTTGACTACCTGGAAGATTCGCGGGCAGACTGCGACGCCAACTTCGTCATGGCCGCCGATGGCAGATGGGTGGAGATGCAGTCTTCTGCCGAAAAGGCGCCGTTTTCTCTGGATGCCTTTCTGGAGATGACGGAGCTGGCCCGGCGGGGAGGCACGGTTCTTTTCGATCTCTGGTAGTAGATCTTTGGTAGTACCGCAACGCCTCGGAAAAAGCGGGTATGGCATCTGAAAAACGGCGCATAGCAGGCACCCGGGAGTGGGCCGTTGCCGAGATAGACTGCTGCAGCGGCTGCTCCCACGGCTGCAGATACTGCTACGCCCGATATAGGGAGGTTGTGGCCACCGGCCGTGTCGGTCCGGAGGAGTGGCTGCAGCCCAGGATCCGCAGTCGCGATCTCGAAAGGGAATTTTGCCGGTACGACGGCCAGGTCATGTTTCCGGCCAATCACGATATCCAGCCGGAGATCGTCGATGAGTGCATCGCCGTGCTCCATAAGCTGCTGGCTGCCGGCAACAGGGTCCTGGTGGTTTCCAAGCCCCACCTGCAGTGCATTGAAAAAATCTGCAGCACTCTGCGCTCCAGCCGGAAGCAGATACTCTTCCGCTTTTCCATCACCGCCGGCGATGACGAGATATTGGGTTTCTGGGAGCCGGGGGCGCCATGCTATGAGGAACGGCTGGCCAGCCTGCGTCACGCCTATTCCATGGGATTTGCCACCTCCGTCAGTGTCGAGCCGATGCTCGACAGTGAGAATATCGTCTCCCTGGTGGAAGCACTTGCGCCCTGGGTCAGCCATTCCATCTGGATAGGCAGGATGAACAAAACAGAAGAGCGGGTGTGCTGCCGGGATGAGGAAACAGCCATGCGCCTGCAGCGCCTGCTTCAGGGGCAGAGCGATGCCAGGATCGGGGAGATTTACAGGCGGCTGAGAGATAACCCGCTGATTCGCTGGAAGGAATCGATCAAGGAGGTCGTAGGCTTGCAGGGTGTGAAAAAACCGGGAGAGGACAGGTAGAACAATGCGCAGAAAACAGTGTCAAGTAACGGACGCGGAGACGATCGAAGCACTCCTTCTCCGGGCCAGAGTCGGCCGACTGGCCACCGTCGGCGAGGATGGATTCCCCTATATTACACCGGTCAATTTTGTCTGGTGGAACGATTCGATCTATTTTCACAGTGCCCGTGAAGGCGAAAAAATCGACAATATCAGAAGAAGCAACCGGGTCTGCTTCGAAATCGATATTCCCCTCTCCTATCTGGACACGGGCTATGATGAAGACCGACCCACCTGTCGTGTCCACCAGTTCTACCACTGCGTCATAATTCGCGGCAGGGCCGAATTCGTGCTGGATATCGAAGAGAAGGTGGCCTCGCTTAACGCGCTGGTCGATGCCCATGAAAACGGCGGCTCCTTCACTCCGGTGACCGAGGATGCCAGGGAGGTAGGTTTGTGCAGCGTTATCGCCGTGCGGGTGGAGTCGCTTTCGGCGAAAAGCGATCTGGGGCAGAAGATGAAGGAGGAGCAACGCCGGCACTTAGCCCGTTACCTGAGAAAACGCGGTTTGGACGGAGACATTGAAGCGGCCCGGCTCATGGGAGAAAGCGATGGATGAGATGTTACGCAAAATTCTTACCTCGAGAGTCTATGAGGCGGCCATTGAAACGCCCCTGGAACTGGCCGAGGGTCTTTCCGCCGGCCTCGGCAACCGTATCCTGCTCAAACGCGAGGACCAGCAGCCTGTTTTCAGCTTCAAGATCAGAGGCGCCTACAACAGAATAGCCCATCTCAGCAGTCGGGAAAGAGCCCGCGGCGTACTGGCGGCATCGGCCGGCAACCATGCCCAGGGCGTGGCCTTTGCCGCCCGCAAGCTGCAGATCCGCGCCCTGATCGTCATGCCCGAGACCACCCCGCAGATCAAGGTAGATGCCGTCAGACATTTCGGCGGCGAGGTGGTCCTTCATGGATCCAGCTATTCAGAGGCCGCCGAACATGCGGAGGCGATCGTCACGCAGCAGGGCATGGTCTTCATCCACCCCTTCGACGATCCGCTGGTCATCGCCGGTCAGGGAACCGTTGCCGATGAGATCCTCCGCCAGAACCCGGGAGATCTCGATGCCATTTTCGTGCCGGTTGGCGGCGGCGGGCTCATCGCCGGTATAGCCTCCTATATCAAGAACCTCCGTCCGGAAGTGCAGATTATCGGGGTTGAACCGGCGGACAGCGACGCCATGGCCAGGTCTTTGGAGTGCGGCAGGCGGGTCATGCTCGAGACCCCCGGCATATTTGCCGACGGCGTCGCCGTCAAGAAGGTGGGCGAGCTCACTTTCGAGTTATGCAGCAAATACGTCGATACCATCATCCGGGTCAGCACCGATGAACTCTGCGGTGCCATAAAAGCCGTTTACCAGGCAACCAGATCCATTGTCGAACCGGCGGGAGCGCTGGCCATGGCGGGTATCCTCAAACACATCCGCACCCGCGGATGCCGGGGCAAGACCTTCATCGGCGTCAACTCCGGGGCCAATATGAATTTCGAGCGTCTGCGCTATGTGGCCGAGAGGACCCTGATCGGCGAGCAGCTCGAAGCGCTTTTTGCCGTCACCATTCCGGAAGAACCGGGCAGCTTGAAAAAATTCTGTCATGATCTGGTGGGCGAGCGGAACATCACCGAGTTCAACTACCGTCTCTCGGGCAGAAAACGGGCTCAGATTTTCGTCGGCATCTCCATCCGCAGCGACGAGGAGCGTCACAACTTCGGCAGTCAGCTGCAGCAGGCCGGGTACGAGAGCCGGGATTTGACCGATGACGATCTGGCCAAGAACCACATTCGCTATATGGTGGGCGGCCGTTCGGCTGCGGTCAGAAACGAACGCATCTTTCGTTTCTGGTTTCCCGAGACGCCGGGGGCCCTGGCCAGATTTCTCGATGCCACCCGCGGCAGCAGAAATATTTCGCTCTTTCATTACCGTATGCAGGGAGGGGACTATGGCCGGGTTCTTGTCGGCTTCGAGTTTCCCGAAGGAGAGGATGCCGACCTTCAGCGGCGGCTCGATGCTTTGGGCTACCGCTACCGGGAAGAAACCGACAATCCCGTCTACTCGCTCTTTCTCTGAGGCGAAGCCTGACGCTCCGGTTGAGGAGCATTTGCCAAGCGCTGCGGAGCCGGAGTCCTGTATAGTGCCGGCAGGCGTCAGCCGCTTCGCGTGAACACAAACAACTGGAAAAAATATGGATATGAAAAATCAGCATATTGATAATCCATGGGAGAAGCTCTCAGAGTTGATCGAGGAAAAAGATGCCGGCCGGATCATCGCTTTTTTCGAGAGCATCAACCCTGCAGATACCGCGCTTGCCGTCTCCCGCCTGAAGGTTGCCGAACAGAGAGAACTGATGATGCTCCTGCAGCCGCAGGACGCAGCCGAGGTTCTGGAGGATTTTTCCGACACCCTGGCGGGTGACATCATAGGCGAGCTGCCGCCGGAACAGGCGGCCTCGATACTCGAAGAGCTCGACAGCGATCATATGGCTGATCTGCTTGGAGAGCTTGACGAAGAAGAGGCCAACTCCATTATCGAGGAGATGGCCCCAAAAGATGCCAGAGAAGCGCGCAGCCTGCTCCAGTACGCGCCTGATTCCGCCGGCGGCCTGATGATCTATGAGTATCTCGACTACCGTAGCGAGCAGACGGTCCAGGATGTTCAGGACGACCTGCAGATCAACCGGGAGAAATATGCGGACTACGATGTCCAGTACCTCTATGTAACCGATGCCGATGGCCGTCTCCAGGGCGTGCTGCGGATGCGCGATCTGCTCTTTCCCGAGCGCCAGACACGCCTTGGAGAGGTGATGATCCGCAAGCCCTTCCATGTCCATATCGGTGACAGCGTCGATCAGCTCCATAACTTCTTCGAGGATCATCATCTTTTCGGCGTGCCGGTGGTCGATGACGATATGCGTCTTCAGGGCCTCGTTCTGCCCGAAGCCGTGGAGGAGGCCAATCGCAAGCGGTCCGTGCGCCAGTTTCTTGGATTCTCGGGCATCGTCGGCGGTGAGGAATACCGCTCCATGCCGCTGCTGGTCCGTTCCGGCAGGCGTCTGTCCTGGCTGTCGCTCAATGTCGTTCTCAATATTATCGCCGCCAGCGTCATCGCCTTCCACCAGGACACCCTGTCGGCGGTGATTGCTCTTGCCGTTTTTCTGCCAATGGTCAGCGATATGAGCGGCTGCTCCGGCAACCAGGCGGTGGCGGTGAGCATGCGCGAGCTTTCCCTGGGCCTGGTGAGGCCGGCGGAACTGCTGTGGGTTTTGTCCAAGGAGGCCGGTGTCGGCGTACTCAACGGTCTGGCACTGGGCCTTTTGCTCGGTGGTGTAGCCTACCTCTGGAAAGGAAATTTCTTTCTGGGGCTGGTTGTCGGCGGGGCCATGGCGCTCAACACCCTGGTGGCTGTTTCGCTGGGCGGAGTCATCCCTCTGGTTTTGAAGCGGATGAAACTCGATCCGGCCCTGGTATCGAGCCCGCTGTTGACGACGGTCACCGATATGTGCGGCTTCTTTTTCGTGCTCAGCTTCGCCTCGATGATGCTGGAGAGGCTGTAGGCAAGCTGCAGGCTGCAGGTAATTTATAGTTCCAACGACTTGTGGCTGAACTCAAGTTCAATTAAGGTAAAATGTCGGTGAGATGTGAAAGTATTTTGGTAACTGTAAGGAAATAATCACAGATTGCGGTAAACGTCTTTTCTGTGGCCAAGCTTTACAATCAGAATCATTAAACGATCCTCATGAATTTCATAAACTATTCGGTAGGTTCCGCATCTGATCTTATGAAAGTCATTGTTGCCGCTCATTTTGGTGACTGTTGGGTCTGGCAGGTTCGAACTCATCTCATCAATTTTCTTCTTAATTTTCACCAAATCCTTCTTGGGAATATTTCTCACATTTTTCCAGACCGAGGGACGAAATTCTACTGAATAGGCCATGTGTTAAAGGCCCAACTCTTTCCAAAATTCATCAGCAGAAATGTTTTCTCCAGGTTCTTCAAGAGCTTTTTTAGCATCTTCAATGTCAATGTAATCTTCAATTTTCTCAAGTAATCGAAGTTCTTCGATAGAAATCAAAGCAACAATTTCTTGTCCTCGTCGAGTTAACACCACAGGTTCTTTACCGTATGCAACTCCATTGACAATATCAGCAAAATTTTTTCTGGCAGCAGCAGTGGTAATAGTCTTCATATCAGGTCCCCGTATGTACTATTTGTACATATGGTACATCAAGGGGATCTTAAAATCAATTAAATACATTCTTTTATAACGACCGCAAACTGCCTGGTAAACTCAGCCTGTGTGCTGGTTTGTTGTTGCCGTAGGGATGTTTTTGACGTCATTGCGGCGAAGGCCGCAATCCAGGTCTTTTGATGTATCCGGTCTCGAGCCCGCTGCTGGCGCCGGTGACCGATATGTGCGGATTTTTTTTTTGGTGCTCGGCTTCGCCTCGCTAATGCTGGAGAGAATGTAGCCAATCTGCAGGTCATCTCTAGAAAGTAACCTTTTCCGCCCCCCGGACCAGGTCCTCGAGCTCCTTGCGCCAGCCGCTGCCGCCGGCCGCCTCGGCAAGGGTTACGGCGAGATGCTGGGGGACGATGTTCATATCAGTGTTACGGCCGAGCCCGGAGATGCAGGAGGGGCAATTGGTCAAAACCCTGCGCCGGCCCCCATCAGAAGCCATGGCATCGCCTATGGAGCGGCGTTTTTTGCTGCGCATGGCCGAAGAGATGTCCGGCCGGGATATGGCCAGGGTACCAGCCTCGGAGCAGCAGTTCGGCGTCATGCTGACGGTGGCGCCCAGCTCTTCGATGACGGTGCAGCCCCTGCCGGCCAGCGAGTCGTGGCAGGGCGCATGATAGAGGTAGTGGCCCTCGAGGGCGCCAAACAGTTTGGCGTTGCCTGCCAGCGCATAACTGGAAATATCTTCGATTTCGCAGGCAAAAATCTCTTCGCAGCCTATCCTGTGCAGGGCCTCCCGGCAGGTACCGCAGCTGACCAGTACCGCATCGAAGCTGATATGCCCGAGCATGTCGCGAATCTGGCTGAAAATAATGGTGTTGCGCAATACCATTTGGTTGTGCATCTTCTTCTTGGCATTGACCAGGGCAGGGAAGCCGCAGCAGAGATAGGGGGGAGGCAGCACGATCTGCAGATTGTTTTTCAGAAGGATGTAGAGGCCAGCCTTGGAAATATCGCCGTAGAGTCTTTCCGAACCGCAGCCGGGGAAGTAAAAAACGGTTTTCACCGCCGCTTTCGGCGGTTTGATCAAAAGAGCCTCGCTGTTGGCGCAGGATGGCAGGATGTGACGCAGTGTTTGGGAAGAGGGGGGCACCATGGGGGATCTGAGCATTTCCACCACCTGGTTGTGGCTGCCTTTGACGGCTTCAGGGGCCCTGTTGAGCATTTTTACACCCAACCGCTGGGCTCTGCCGCCCCAGTCGACCACTGTCTTGCGAAATGCGGCGTTAAAAGCCCGGTTTCGGCTTTTGAGATATTCCAGCGAAAGGGCGGTGGCGGCCGGCTGTTTCTTGTAGCCGATATCGGCCAGTATCTCTCTTTCCAGCACCGAGACTTCGGCGGTGTCGATATCCACCGGACAGGGGCCGAAACACTTGCCGCACATGGTGCAGTGGTCGGCGATCTCCTGCAGGTTCTTGAGCTGGTTGAACCTGGGAAAATGGGATCGCTGCATGTCGTAGAGCAGGGCTTCGATGAGGGAACCGATGGCCAGATTCTTGTTTCGGGGATGGAAATAGACATTGGCGCCGGGGATGAAGACACAGCAGTCCGGTTTGCATTTGCCGCAGCGCACGCATTTGGCGATCCTGGCGGAGAGGGTTTCGAGCGAGCCGTGCCGGAGGATGCGGGCTTCGAGTTCGAGAAGGTTGAAGGAGGGCGTGAACACCTTGGAGATGATATGCGGGTCCTCGAGCATGCCGGGATTCATGATTCCCTGCGGGTCCACCTGCCGCCGGTAGTCCTGCAGCTCCCGGCGCCGTTCTTTTTCAAGAAATTTCATCTTGGTGATGCCGATGCCGTGTTCGCCGCTGACCACGCCGCCGAGTTCCACCGCCTTGGCCATGACATCGTCGGCGGTCTTTTCGGCCCGCAGCATCATTTCCCGGTCATTGGAGAACACCGGAATGTTGACATGGACATTGCCGTCGCCGGCGTGCATATGGGTGGCGATGACGATGCGCCGCTGGCGGACGTCGGCGAAGATCTCGCGGATCTGCTGGCTGACCCGGCTGTAGCCCCGGAAAAGCTCGAGCAGATCCTCCATCAGCTTCTTGATGTAGACTTCATGCCTGATCGATTCCTGGGTGCGCAGGGCCAGCTTTTCCAGGGTTTCTTCGCAGAGCTCGGCCGCTTTCGGCAACTTGGCCTCCAGCCAGTCCGGGTCTTCTATGGGGATGGCGTGTTCCAGGTATTCCCTGGTCTTGCGGATAAAAGCCTCTTTATTGTAGATATCCTCTTCGATGTTATAATCATCGACAAAGCGGGCGAATCCGGCCAGAGCCGGCAGCGGCAGGACGATATCCTCGTTGAGTTTGAAGGCGTTGGTCCTGGCGGCAATCGCCCCGAGCCGTTTGCGGTCCCGCCAGAATCTGGCCGCCTCGTCGGCGTCCTTGGCGACGAAGACCTCGGTGTTGACATGGGGGGCGATGAGTTTTTCAAGACGTCTGCGGCCGCGCTCGATCTGCTCTTCGGTGTGGCCGACCATGTCGATGAGCAGCACGGCCTTGGGCCGCTCGCTCCTGGCGGCCTTGAATTTGTAGTTGATGGCCTTGATGTATTCCTCGTCGAAGTGTTCGAGTGCCATCAGCGCCTCGGCTCCCTGGTTGACGAAGGCTTCGCTGATTTCAACGATGACTCTGCTGGCCTCGTCCATGTCCGCGCCGAAGAATTCGAGGCAGAAGGTCATTTTGCGGACGTAGGCGCGGTGGAGGATGAATTCGGCGGAAGTGATGACGCCGTCGGTACCCTCTTTCTGAAACCCGGGCAGGCCGCCCAGGGCCTTGTTGGTTATATCTTTCCACAAGCCCTTTTTGCGGATGTCGGTGCCGGCAAGTTCTATTCGCTGCCTGTCGCTGCCGTTTTCGCTTTCCACTTCGAAGACCACCCTGTCTTCGGGCATGATCTTGCGCAGCGGATGGTTGATCCGCCGCACCCGGCAGAGTCCGCTGCCGGGCATGGCTATGGTGTAGGCGAAGATGTTGTCGATGGCCGTTCCCCAGAGAACGGCGGTCTTGCCGCCGGCATTTTCACTGACGTTGCCGCCGATGGTCGAGGCCCAGGCGCTGGTGGGATCGGTGGCGAAGACCATACCCTGTTCTTCGGCGGCGGCCATGGCGTCCTGGGTGATCACTCCGGCATCGGCCTTGAGCACGGCCGTGGTGGCGGTGGCGTCATCCTGGCGGTGGTTGACGTGGCGTAGGGGGTGAATGGTGTTGAGTTTTTCGGTGTTGACGACAATGCAGTTGTCCCGCACCGGCACGCTGCCGCCGGTAAGCCCCGTACCCCCGCCTCGGGGAATGGCGTGCATCTCCAACCGGGTTATGGCGTGCAGCAGATCCGCCACCTGCTTCTCCGTTGCCGGATAGACCACGGCCACGGGCAGGTAGAGGCGCCAGTCGGTGGCGTCCGTGGCGTGGCTGATGAGGGTGAATGGATCGAAGCAGACGGCGTTTTTGTCGACGACGGCGCTGAGTTCTTTTCGTATTCTGGCCCTTCTGGCTTTGGCGCCGGTGATGTCTTGCCTGAACTTCTGCAGATGATCCCGGCAGCTTTTCACCAGGTTGAAGACCTTGTTTTTACGCTCGTCGCTGGCGCTGACGGTTCTCACTCCCGCTTCTATTACCCGCAGATCGGTTTCCGCTGTCTTGAAAAACTGGTATCGGCGCAGGGGATTGTCGATGAGTTCCTGGTAGAGAAAGGGATTGCGCCGCATGATGAAGAGATCGCCGATAAAACGCATCACCAGGCGCGCCGATCTGCCGGTTATGCGCTGGCTGCGCAGCTCCTCCAGGCTTTTCCAGACCGCCGGGCCGAAGAGATGGTTGATGATCAGCCGGTCGTCGGCGGAGGTAAAATTATAGGGAATCTCGCGATAATCGGGTGTATTCATATGTCTTTCAGTCCTGGAGCCTGCTGTTGTTTTCACCAACTGGATAACTCTTTTTCACCGGAGTGCCGGCACGCCGTTTTCTTTTCATATCCTCCCGCAATGCCGCTGTAAATCGAGATGCTCTCAAGACAAATAAATGGTGTCTGCGCCACACAGGAGACAAGACAGGTGAGTCCGTTCTGGAAAGAACCGGGAGGAGGATTGCCTTGCGGAGTTGGAGCCGGAGCGTTTGCACTTCGGTCGATCTCTCTGACTACCACACTTTAGAGCCAGGTGCAAAAAAAATCGATGCAGAGGTCTGCGCTGGAGGCAACGGGATGTTCATCGCCGCGGATGCCGCCTTTACCGTTGCGGCAGACCGGCTGCCACCACCCGGCATTGAAGTTCGGCCCTGCAGTCTCTGTCCGGGGAAAAGAAGAGATGATAATTTGCTCGAAAAGCCGGGGGAAATAAGATAGGCTGGCAGATAAATGACCGAAGCGCAGGTAAAATGGCCGCTCGATCGTTGTCTGCTCCGGTAAATCGTTTTTCAACCTGATCCGGTACAAGCTTATGAAGAAGTTTCTCTGTACGTTGATACTGATACTGATCGCCGTCTGCTCCCATGCCCGGGAGCCATTGCGGCTGGGAGTGCTGCTCATAGAAGACTCGGTGCCGCTCTATGTGGCCGAACAGGAAAATCTCTATGCCGCTCACGACATCAAGGTCGAACTCATCCCCTTTCTCAGTGCCCTGGAACGGGACAGCGCCCTGACGGCCGGAGCCATCGACGGCGCCGTCTCCGATCCCGTCGGCGCACTTCTTTTCGATCGCGGCCGGGGTATCATCAAAATAACCTCGCTGCTGCTGGGCAAAACGCCGGAGGAGGGCGCCTTTGCCATACTGGCCTCGCCGGGGTCCGATCTGCACACCGTCGGTGATCTGAAAAACGAGGCCATCGCCGTCTCCAATGCCACCGTCATCGAATATGTCACCGAACGGCTTCTTGAAGATGCAGGCTTCTCGCCCTCCGAGATACACACCATCGATGTCAAAAAGATGCCCATCAGGATGCAGATGCTGCTCGCAGGCTCGGTCAAAGCCGCCACCCTGCCGGAACCGCTCGCCTCGATAGCCGTCTCCAAGGGCGCACGTATGCTGCTGCGCGACACAGACAGTACAAGCAGTCTCTCCCAGACGGTCATGGTTTTTCGCACACAGGTGCTGGCGGGCCGCTCCGCCGAGGTAGAGCGCTTTTTTGAGGCCCTGACCCAGGCCGTCGAGATGATCAATGCCTCGCCCGAATCGTTTCGCGGCCTCTTTGTCGAAAAAAGCAGGGTTCCTCCTTTTCTGGCGGAAAAATATGACATTCCCCGTTATCCTCTGCCCGAAGCCTACGACCGGAAGCTCTATGCGCAGGTAATGGACTGGCTAATCTCCAAGAAACTTATTGAACCGATTCCCTACGCTTCCATGGTGGCCGCGGACGTTGTTCCGGCCCCGAATCCGAGATGATCCGAGTGAATGGGGTCTCTTTGGCCTTCAGCAGAAACGGTTCGACCGAGAAGGTTCTCGACAACCTCAGCTTCGAGGTCGGCGCCAGGAGAAGCTGCGCCATAATAGGGCCTTCCGGCTGCGGTAAAACTTCGCTGCTTTTCCTGCTGGCCGGGCTGCTGCGGCCGGACAGCGGCGATATCTCCATCGAGGGCAGTCCCCGCTGTGGAACGATACTCCAGAATTACGGCCTGTTTCCCTGGAAGACGGTATCCCAGAACATAGGTCTGGGACTGGTTTTGCAGAAAAGGCCGAAAAAAGCGGTCGAGGGCCGCATTGCCGAACTGCTGGACGATATGGGTTTGAGCGGCTTTGGCGATCACTATCCCGGAGAGCTCTCCGGCGGCATGCAGCAGCGCGTCGCCCTGGCCCGGGCCCTGGCCATAGAACCGCAGATCCTGTTTATGGACGAACCGCTTTCCTCACTGGACGCCCTTACCCGGGAGCGTCTGCAAAAGCTGATTCAAACTATCTGGCGGACACGAAAGATCAGCATGGTACTGGTTACCCATTCCATCGAGGAAGCCGTTTTCCTCGGCCAGACCATCATTATTCTCGGCAACCGCCCGGCCAGAGTGCTGCACATGCTCGACAACCCCGAGGCGGGGAGCGCCGGCTATCGGCAGAGTGAGGCGTTTTTTCACCGTTGTACAACTGTTCGCACTATTCTCGGAGGTGAAAATAGTGGGCAGGAAGCGTGACATATGTGTTGCCGCCCTGATACTGCTGCTGTGCTGGGAAGTTGCGGCGCTGCTGCTCGACTCCATGGCCCTTCCCCGGCCCTGGCTGGTATTTGCCAGTGTCATTGTGCGGATCGGCGACGGCAGCATCTTCGACGATCTGGCGATAAGCGCCCTTCGGGCCCTGCTCGGCATTCTCTTGGCGCTGGCGACGGCGGTCCCCCTGGGCCTGGCGGTGGGAGCCGAACCTTCCTGGCGTAAGAAGCTCTCTCCTTTTATTTACTTGCTCTACCCGATACCGCATGTGGTTCTTCTGCCGCTTATCATCATCCTGTTCGGCATCGGCAACTTCTCCAAGATTTTCCTCATCGCCCTGATCGTTTTTTTCCAGATCCTGGTGACCACCAGGGACGCGGCCAAGAACATCCACCGCAATTATTACTATTCCATGCAGACCCTCGGCGCCACCAGAATGCAGATATACCGCCATGTCATCCTGCCGGCCTCCCTGCCGAAGATCCTGACGGCCATGCGTATTTCCGTCGGCACCTCGGTGGCGATCCTGTTTTTCGTCGAATCCTTTGCCACCACCAGGGGGCTTGGCTATATCATCATGGACTCCTGGGGCCGTGCCGATTACGTCACCCTGTATACCGGCATAAGCTGCATGGCCCTGCTCGGTTTCTGTCTCTACCTGCTCCTCGATATTCTTGAAAAAAAGCTCTGCCGCTGGAGCACCTCCGGCTGAACAGCGCTCTGCCGCTGGATTTGCGACAACAGATCCCTTTGCTTTCCCGTTGCCAGGGAAAAGGGCAGGGTTTTCTTGCGTATACAGAAAAAACCTCAGGCTGGGGTGCTGGTGCACTTTTGAGAGGTGCTTTGGTTATCTATAAGTTACAGATACTTCATTTCTAATCGATTCTCTGTGATTAGCATGATCTATCCCGTCAGGAATATCCTAGATTTCAATTTCCACCTCAACTGAGGCATGCCGGTGAACCTCTCTTCCCTTTAGAGGGTCATTTGTCGTCCAAGTTGGGAAATATCTGTCTGATGTTCGCTCTATCTGTTATGATCTTTTGGAAATATGTGAACTTTATCCGAAACAGCTTGAGAGGGTATCTCTGATGAAAAATTAGATATCTGGGTCCTGGCATTCATGCTTCTTTTGAATCCTGGTCAGAAAGTTGGTGTAAGGACCTATAAAACAGGAAGACAAATCGATCCTGTGGATGATAGCAAGCTTCTAGATATCACCACCAAAATATGTGTTAACCGGTTAGAAATAGCCTTCCTCGGCAATTTTTACTCATCAAGGCAGGCTGAAATTTGGCGATAACTGGAAAACCAGACAATAACTTGTTAGGATGCGACATGCGGG